>JAEUJX010000074.1 GCA_016794545.1 Myxococcales bacterium | reverse complement strand
GACGATCCTCCCCATGACGCGTGCGGCGGCGCGTGCGCGAGCTACTTGAGTGAGCCGGCCTCGACGATCGCCTTGCCATCGAGCGTCACCGTCGTGCCGGTGAGCTGGAACAGGAGCCCGAACGGCTCCTTGCTCGTGCCGCCCGCCCACACGTTGTTGCCGGTGGTGAACGTCACCGTGCCCGCGGCCACGAACGTCTCGAGCTTCGGCGAGGGCTTGATGTTCGGGTTGATCCCGATGTCGAACACACCGACCTCGTCGCGCTGCGGACCCGCGGCGTCGTAGCGCGGCTTGATGACGTCCCAGCCCGTCTTCGCGCTGATGTTCGTGATCTTGCCCTTCTTGATCTCGGCCGTGACGCCCGTGATCTCCTTCTCGAACGCGATCATCCGCTCGTCGACGATCTTGCCCTCCATCGAGCCCGCAACCGGTACGAGGTACACCTCGCCGGCGGGCAGCCAGACGTTGACCGAGGCGCCGCCGGCCTTGATGTCGGCGGGCGACAGCATGCCGTCGGAGGCGAGGACCTTCTTGCCCTTGACCTTGAACTTCACGTCGGTGCCATTCGGGTGCGTGACACGCACCTCGGTGCCCTTCGCAAGAGCCGCCTTGAGCTCGTTCCCCTTGGCCTCGATCGCGGTGTAGTCGGCGCCGATGCCGGCCCAGTACATGCCGGCGAGGTCGGCCTCGGTGACGCCCTGCGTCTTCGCGCGCGCCGCCGACGGAGCGAGCTGGTTGTCGAGCTCGATCACGCGCACGTTGCGCTTCAGCCCGGTGTCGTTCGAGATCTGGTTGGCCTTCGCGATCTTCTGCTGGCGCGCGGGCGGGAGCTTCTCGAGGATCGAGGCATCGCGGACCGCCGGCAGCAGGATGCGAACGTTGACGGTCTTCGCCATCGCGAGCTCCGCGGCGTTCGTCTGTCCGTCGTACTTCTCGGGCACCGCATCGATCAGCTTCTTGTGCGCCGTCTCGGACCAGTAGATCACGATCGGAAACGCGCCGGCCTTGCGCACCGCGACCGCGAGGTCCTCCATGAACGCGAGGTCCTGCGGACCGCCCGAGATCTCGACGATCTCGCCCTCCTTGATCCCGGCCGTCTTCGTCACGATCCGGTCCGCGAGCTCGACCGTGTTCACCTTCGGCTGCGCGGCCGCGGTCGAGGTCGCGCACACCAACGCCATCACACCCAGCCTGATCTTCGTCATGACTGCGGGTGTTACCATCGTTCGCGATGACCGCGCATGTCGCGACGCTCCTCGTTGCGTGTCAGGACCGAAAAGGGTTGGTCGCTTCCCTCGCGCAGCTCCTCTACGGGCACGGCGCGAACATCCTCGACTCGGACCAGCACTCCGATCCGGTCGCCGGGATGTTCTTCCAGCGGCTGCGGTTCGACATGTCGACGCTGACCACCGACCGCGTGTCGCTCGAGGCCGGCATCCGGGAGGTCGGCGCGCGGTTCGGGATGGACTGGCGGCTGGCGTACGGGACGAAGCCGCGGCGCGTCGCCGTGCTCTGCTCGAAGCAGGAGCACTGCCTCTACGACCTGCTGATCCGCCACCGCGCCGGCGAGCTGACGTGCGAGATCGCGTGCGTGATCTCGAACCACGCGACCGCCGAGCCGATCGCGCAGCACTTCGGGCTCCCGTTCCATCACCTGCCGGTGACGCCGGAGACCAAGGCGCAGCAGGAGGCGGCGGCGGTCGAGCTGATCGAGGGGAACCACGTCGATCTGATCGTGCTCGCGCGCTACATGCAGATCCTGTCGCCAGAGCTGGTCGCGCGGTATCCGGGCCGGATCATCAACATCCACCACTCGTTCCTGCCGGCGTTCGTCGGCGCGAACCCGTACCGGCAGGCGTACGAGAAGGGCGTGAAGCTGATCGGCGCGACCTCGCACTACGTGACCGCGGAGCTCGATCAGGGGCCGATCATCGAGCAGACGACGATCCGCGTCTCGCACAAGGACTCCGTCGACGACCTCGTGCGCAAGGGCCGCGACCTCGAGAAGCGCGCGCTCGCGCAGGCGGTGCGCTGGCACCTCGAGGATCGGATCCTCGTCTACGCGGGCAAGACCGTCGTGTTCGATTAGAGGTCCTTGCAACACCGGACCTCGTACGGGTCCGTGATCACGTGCGACGAGATGTCGGTGCACACCGTGCTGCCGCCGCGCTTCTCGGCGATCCCCGAGTCGACCATGTCGGCGACCCACTCCCAGTTGTCGCCGAGGAGGTCGACGAGGCCGGTCGCGTTCTCACATGCGGCCACCCACTCGGCGCCGGTGCAGAGCCGCATGCCCGCGTCGCCGCACATCGTGACGGCGGCCGTCCACGTGTCGAAGCCGTGCTCGAGCTCCTCGATGCAGACCCGCGCGCCGGCGGTGATCGCGACGGTGCCGCCCGGGCACACGGCGGGTGCATCGCGCGCGACGTCCACGATGGGATCGGGGCCATCAGCGGGCGGCCCGACCGGATCGAAGCCCACTCGGCCGCACGCCACCAGGAGCGTCAGCCACGCGAGACGGGCCCTCACGGTTCGATCTTATGCCGGCCTCACTCGGCGAACACCCGGAATCGCCCTACCATCATGTGCGCTGATGGCCCACCGTATCGAGACCGACATCTCCGTCCAGCGGTTCGCGTTCGTCGGGGACGACTCGGGCCGGCGTCTGCTGTTCCCGCGCGCGCAGACGCAAGACGTGCAGGGCCGCTCGGGCAGCGTCGCGTACGGCGTGCGCGAGCTGCTGCTCGAAGGGCTCGAGGGCCGGCTCGATACGGTGCGGTGGACCGCCGAGAGCGCGTCGTTCGGCGGCGCGTGGATCCGCGACGATGCGGGGCGATTCGACATCGCCGTCGATCGCGTCGAGATGCCGGACGGGATGAGGCTGACCCGCGCGAGCTCGGGCGTGGAGCTGATCGCGCCGCAGGTCTCGCTGCACGAGATGAAGCTCACCGTGACGGGACCGTTCGGTCGCACCGGCGAGCGCCCGGCGCCGCCGCCCGACGAGCCGCCGCCGCTGCGCCAGGACCGGCTACGGTTCCTCGACTCGCTTCACGGCCGCATCTACTTGACCGTGAAGGTCGTGCTCGACCTGCCGGTGCTCG
>JAEUJX010000746.1 GCA_016794545.1 Myxococcales bacterium | reverse complement strand
TGGAGCAGCTTCGCCTGGCCGGTGGCGTACGACGCGAGCGGGCCCGCCGGGTCCTACTCGAGGTACATGAAGAAGTACTTCAAGGCCTCGACCGGCTTGGACGCGAGCTGGTACTCGGAGCCGATGTTGGAGAGCAGCGTGGGCAGCGGCGAGGTCGCGTAGGCCTTCTGGTAGGTCTCGATCGCGCCCGCGTGGTCCCCGGCCTGGCTCTTCGCGATCGCCTGCTTGACGAGATCCTGGACCAGCTGCTTCTGCTGCGGGGTCGGCTGCGGCTGCGCGATGGCGAGCCCGGACGGCCCGACGAGGAGCGCGGCGGCGAGTACCGTCGCGACGGCGCGAGACGACCCCAGCATGCGATCAGCGTATCACGCCAGGTGCGCGAACAGGGAACCGAGCTTCCCGACGACCTCGGCGTGCACGCGTCCGTTCGACGCGACCAGTCCTCGACGGTGGGCGAGCTCCGCGCGGTACTCGATCGGCGTGCCGAACAGGTCGGTGAGGCGACCGCCCGCCGCCGTGAGGATGGCCTCGGGTGCGCAGGTATCCCACGCCTTCGTCTTGGCCGACGGGTTGACATAGAGGTCGCGCGCGCCCGAGGCGATCAGGCAGAGCTTCACGCCGACCGAGCCGACGTTCAGCTCGTCGGCGATGCCGAGCTCGGTCTTCACGCGATCGATGTCTGCCGTGCGATGAGACGCCGACGCGACGAGCCGCGCCTCGCCGGCGGTCGCGATCTCGGAGACCGCGAGCAGCGTGACCTCGCCGCCGCGCGCGACGTAGGCGCCGGCATCGGGTGTGACGAAGAACGTGCGATCGATCGTCGGCTGGTGCACCACGCCGACCGCGGGCACGCCGTCGATCGCGAGGCCGATCATCACGGCGAACCCGTCGCCGCCGCGGATGAAATCCTTCGTGCCGTCGATCGGATCGACGAGCCAGACGCGCGGCTTGCCGAGCGCCTCGGGCGTCACGGGCAGCTCCTCGGAGATCAGCGCGTCGTCTGGAAAGGAGGCGGTGAGGCCCTCGACGATCAGCTCGGACGCGCGGCGGTCGGCGACCGTCACCGGCTCGTCACCCGGCTTCATCTCGACCGTCAGCTGCCCCGCGCGCAGGCGGACGACCTCGGTGCCCGCGATCCGCGCGAGCTCGACCGCGCGGACGAGCTCCTTGCCCCACGCGCCGACGCTCCCCGGGAGGCTCACGTGTTTGTTCCGCCTCGCGGCCACAGCAGGGCCTTCGCCTCGTCGACGCTCGCGACCGAGCGGCCCGACAGCTTGACGAGGTCCGCCGCGGCGGCGACGAGCTCGCCGTTACTCTTCGCCATCTCGCCGCTGGGCAGGTAGAAGTTGTCCTCGAGGCCGACGCGCACGTCGCCGCCGAGCGACAGCGCGGCCATCGCGAGCGGCCACTGCTCGCGCGAGATGCCGATCACCTTCCAGCGCGACCCCGCGGGGATCTGGTCGGCCTGGAACGCGAGGTGGCGCGCCGTCGCGGGGATGCCGCCGAGCACGCCCATGATGAACGAGAAGTGATACGGCGCCTCGAGCAGTCCCATGTCGGCGAGGACCTTGTGGCTGTTCGTGTGGCCCGTGTCGAAGCACTCCATCTCGGGCTTGACGCCGTGCTCCTTCATCGCGCGCGCGAACGCGATGATGTCGTCGAACGAGTTCGTGAACACGAACTGGAACGCGAACTGCTTCTTCGCCTCGTTCCACTTCGCGTAGTTCATCGAGCCCATGTTGAGCGCCGCGATCGCCGGTCGCTGCGCGAGGTGGCTGACGCGCTCGAGCATCGGCCCCGCACCGCCGGTCGACCAGTTGATCAGGACCGGGCACCGCTGCTTGGTCTCGTCCATGATCTTCTGGAACGTGTCCTTGGACCAGGTCGGCGAGCCGTCGTCGTTGCGCGCGTGGATGTGCACGATGGCGGCGCCCGCGTCATAGGCGCGCTTCGCTTCCTCGGCGATCTCGACGGGCGTGTACGGGATCGCCGGGCAGTGCTTCTTGGTGGTCACCGCGCCGGTGAGGGCACAGGACAGGACGACCTTGTCGGCGGTGGACACGAGGGGAGCCTTGCCGCTCCCCGCGTGCGAGTCAAGCGCCGCCGCCTCCCTGCGTCCGTCACGGCGGCGAGAACGTCACCGGGTGCGTCACGCTGACCACGCCGCTCTTCGGCTTCGGGAACAGCCAGGTCCGGGCGCGGGCGGCCGCGCACGCCTCGACCTCCTTGTGCACGCCGCTGGCCGAGGCCGACGTCACCTTGCCCTCGGCATCGATCACGAGCTTGATCACGAGCAGGCCGCGGAGCTTCGGCGCGAGCGCGAGCTGCTTCTCGTAGCAGTACCGGAGCTCGTTGCTGTGCCGCCGGAACACGCGGCGCACGATGTCCCGGTCGAGCTCGCCCTTCACGGTCGGCATCCCCCACTGCATCGGTGGCGGCGGCGGCCTGCGCCCCGGAGAGCCCGTGCCGACGACGCCGCCCGGCTTGCCGGCTCCCGCGCCATAGCCCTGACCGGTGCCGCCGCCTGCTCCGAGCCGGCCGGCCGTGCCGATGCCGATGGTCCCGCTCCCCGTGCCACCACCGCCCGCGCCCGTCCCGCGCACGCCGAGGCCGCCCATCGTGCCCTCCGCCTCGCCGCCCGCGTCCGGATCGGCGATCTCGCCGCCGGCGTCCGGATCCTCGGCGATCGCGACCTGCTCGGGCTTCGCCGGCTCGGGCTGCGCGGGCTCGACCGGTGGCGTGGTCGCCGGGCTCTGCCCGACCGGGGCCGGCGCGATCGGCACCGCCGCCGGGGCGGCGGCGTTCGAGTGCGACTTCGAGGTGCCGCCACAGGCGGCCAGGGCCATCACCACCACTGCGACCGAGCGTGCGCGCATGCGCCCAGTATCACCCGAAAGCGAAGCCGGGGATCTGCGACAGGTCCGTGATCAGCCTCCCGCGCGCGTGGCTCTCGACGAACGCGCGCTCGTAGCCCGGCGTGCGGTCCGAGGCGACGAGCCCGACGCGCGCGCCGAGCGACAGCGGCATCGCGAGGTCGAGCTCGAAGATGTCGCCGACCACCACGAGGTCGGCGAACGACGCGCCGGCCGCCTCGACGATCGTCTTCAGGATCTCGAAGTAGCTCCGGCGCCGCAGCAGGACCGGGCGATCGAGGCCGGGCAGGGCGAGCTCGGCGGCGACGCCGTCCCAGCTGTCGTCGACGTCGAACTTGCGGGCCTGACCGCGCACGCGCGACGTCAGCCACGCGACGCCGGGCGCCTCGCGATCGAGCGCGGCGACCTTGCCCGCGACGGCGTGCGTGTCGCTGTTCGTGACGATCCACGACTCCGTGCCGCCGAGCGCGCGCAGCACGTCGCCCGCGCCCTCTCGGAACACCGGCCGGCCGAGCGTCTTGGCGTAGTTGTACTTGTAGAGCACCGAGCCGAGCAGCCGCCCGCGATCGGCCGCGCCGGGGATCGCGCCGTAGGTGTCGAGGATGCGGTGCGCGATCGGCACCATGCGGAGGTACGGATCGACGGTCGCCGGCGCGACGGCGCGGCCCATCCACAGAAACGGGTGCGACGCCGGCGCGGCGAGGAGCTCGGCCTCCACCTGATCCGCGATCGCCGCGATCTCGGGATCTCCCGCCGCGCGACCGGTGAGCGCCGCGAGGTCATCGAGGTAGCCATCGCGGAACGGACGGCCTTCGGCCTCGGCATCGGTCATCGTGCCGTCGAAGTCCAGGACCAGCACCGTGGGCATCGCGGGCGACCCTAGCAGATCACTTGGAGCGCTGCTCGTAGACGCCGTCCCAGTCCTCGCCCGGTGGCTCGGCGGCGAGCAGCGCGCAGCGCTTCGCCATCGCGGCCGCGACGGGATCTCGCTCGATCGCCGCGAACTGCTCGCCGGCGGCCGCGAAGTCGCGCGCGCGGTACGCGGCGAGCGCGGGTGCGAACGCCGCGGCGACCGTCACCTGACCGGCGCGCCCGACCAGCTCGAACACCGGCACGGCGCCTGCGCGGCCCTTCACGCGCACGAGATCGATCTCGCGGAACACGAACGCATCGCCCGCCGCGCGCGCGGTCGCCTCGCCGACGAGGATCGAGATGCCGTACTCCTTGGTCAGCGCCTCGAGCCGCGCGCCGAGGTTCACCTGATCGCCGAGCACCGTGTAGTCGAACCGCGCGGCCGAGCCCATGTTGCCGACTGCCATCGCGCCCGTGTTGATGCCGACCCCGATCGAGACCGCCGGCTTGCCGGCCTTCGCCCACTGCTTGTTGAGGCCGACCAGCGTCTCCTGCATCTTCAGCGCGACCTCGCACGCGCGCGCCGCGTGATCGGGGACATCGATCGGCGCGCCCCAGATCGCCATCACCGCGTCGCCGATGTACTTGTCGAGCGTACCGCCCGAGGCGAGCACGAGCTCGGTCATCGGCGTCAGGTACTCGCCGAGGAACGCGGCGAGCGCCTCGGGCGCCATGCCCTCGGAGAACAGCGAGAACCCGCGGATGTCGCTGAACAGCACCGTCAGCTCCTTGCGCTCGCCGCCGAGCTTGGCGCGCGCCGGGTCGGCGAGGATCCGATCGACGACCGGGCCCGCGACGTACTGCGAGAACACCGCGCGCAGCCGCGCCTTCTCGCGGCCCTCCGTCGCGAGTCCGCCGACCGTGGCGGCCACGAGCACGAGCGCGGCGAGCACGACCGGCAGGGCGATCGCGATCACCGTGCCCTTCGCGAACAGCGCGACCGCGAGGCCGATGTACAGCATCACCGCGCCGAGCGCGATCAGCGGCGGCATCCACGGCCGCCGGCGCACGCGGCGGAGCTGCGCCGCGCACACGGCGCCGCACAGCGCGAGCACGGCGAGCACCGTGGCGACGAAGCCGGTGCCGCGGATCAGCCGCCCGCCCAGCACGTTCTCGGCGAGCGTGGCGTGGAGCTCGACGCCGTCCGCGAGGTGATCGAGCGGCGTGACCACCTTGTCGAACGCGGCGTACGTGAAGCCGACGAAGACCAGCTTGCCGGCGAGCGCAGGCTTCGGCGT
>JAEUJX010000172.1 GCA_016794545.1 Myxococcales bacterium | reverse complement strand
TTCCGATCTGGCGACGCGCTCCGCCAACGGTGTTGGCGAGGCGTGAACGGCCGGCCCCGGCGACGCGCGCTCAGTGGTGCTAGGCTGGATCCCGGTGACGACCCAGGTGCTCGTCGGTGCGGGGCCAGCGATGACGGCGCTGCGCGCGCTGATCGAGCGGGTCGCCGAGCCCAGGACGACCGTGCTGGTCACCGGCGAGAGCGGCACCGGCAAGGAGCTCGTCGCGAAGGCGATCCACGATCTGTCGCCGCGGCGGGCGAACAAGTTCGTCGCCGTGAACTGCGCCGCGATCCCGGCGAACCTCCTCGAGACGGAGCTGTTCGGCCACGTGAAGGGCGCGTTCACCGATGCCTCGCGCGATCGCGTCGGCCTGTTCGAGGAGGCCGACGGCGGCACGCTGTTCCTCGACGAGGTGGCGGAGATCCCGATCGCGCTCCAGAGCAAGCTGCTCCGCGCGCTGCAGGAGGGCGAGGTCACGCCGGTCGGGCAGAGCACGCCGGTGCGCGTCGACGTGCGCGTGATCGCGGCGACGCTGCGCGACCTGCCGGCCGAGATCGCGGCCGGGCGGTTTCGCGAGGACCTCTACTACCGGCTCGCCGTCGTCCCCCTCGTGCTGCCGCCGCTGCGCGAGCGCCCCGAGGACGTGCCGGAGCTCGCGCGGTTCTTCCTCGCGCGGCACGCCCAGCGCCACGGCCGCCCCGCGGTCGAGCTGACCGACGACGCGGCGGCCGCGCTCGCCGCCCAGCCGTGGCCGGGCAACGTCCGCGAGCTCGAGAACGTGCTGGAGCGCGCGCTGGTCCTCGCCGAGGGGCCGGTCGTCGACGTGGCGTTCCTGTCGTCGGTGATGACGATGAAGCCGGCGGCGCCGCCGACACCGACCGACACGGAGCTCTCGATCAAGAAGGCGACCCGCGAGCTCGAGGCCGGCCTCATCCGTCGGGCGCTCGGCGTAACCCAGGGAAACCGCACCAATGCCGCGAAGCTCCTCGAGATCAGCCACCGCGCGCTGCTCTACAAGATGAAGGAGTACGGCATCTCCTGACTTATCGAAGAGCAAACCGTTTTTGGAGATCTCGTCGATACGCCCTAGAATTATTCGCGCAGGGGTTTCATGGCCAAACAGTGCATAGGGCTCGACATCGGTTCCAGCAGCATCAAGGTCGTGCAGCTGCGGAAGAAGGGCTCCGGCTATGCGCTGCAGGCGTTCGGCATGCAGCCGCTCGTGCCGCAGACCATCGTCGACGGCACGATCATGGATCAAGGCGCGGTCGCCGATGCCGTACGGCAGCTGTGGGCCCGCCTCAAGCTGAAGACGAAGGACGTCGCGATCGCGATCGCGGGTCACTCCGTCATCATCAAGAAGATCGCCGTCCCGCAGATGAGCGCCGAGCAGCTGGCGAACAACATCCGCCAGGAAGCCGAGCACCACATCCCGTTCGGACGTGACGACGTCGAGATCGACTATCACGTGACGAATCCGGCGAACTCGTCGGGGCAGACCGAGCTCCTGCTCGTCGCCGCGAAGAAGGAGGTCGTCGCCGACTACGTGCAGTGCGTGCGCGACGCGTCGCTGATCCCGCAGGTCGTCGATGTCGCGGCGTTCGCGAGCCAGAACGGCTTCGAGGCGAACTACCCGCTCGACGCGCGCGAGACCGTCGTCCTGATCAACATCGGCGCCGCGATCTCGAACATCAACATCGTGCGCAGCGGCGTGTCGCTGTTCACGCGCGACGTGACCATCGGTGGCAACGCGTTCACCGAGGAGATCCAGAAGCAGCTCGGCATCGCCGCCGACGAGGCCGAGGCCTACAAGGTCGGTGGCAACCAGACCGACGACGGCGTCGTCCCGCAGGAGGTCATCCGCGTGATGGACGGCGTGTCGGAGGTGATGGCCGGCGAGTTCCAGCGCTCGCTCGACTTCTTCCTCGCGACGACCGCCGACGCGAACGTCACGCGCATCGTTCTCGCCGGTGGCAGCGCCAAGGTCGGCTCGCTGCACCGCGCGATCGAGCGCCGCTCGCGTCTGCCGCTCGAGGTCGCCGATGCGTGGAAGCGCGTCGAGATCGATCCCACACTCGACCGCATGTACCTCAACGCGCACTCGCCGGAGGCGCTGATCGGCGTCGGTCTCGCGATGCGCGCGGCGGGAGACAAGTAGCGCCATGATCAAGGTAAACCTCCTCCCACAGCGCAAGGCGAAGCGGAGCTTCTCCAGCGTTGTCTCCTCGAGGTCCGACGGACCCTCGACGGTGCCGCTGTTCATCGGGCTCGGCGCTCTCGCCGCGGCCGCCGCCGCGGTGTTTCTGGTCGTCGACAAGCCGAAGCGTGACCGGCTGTCCGAGATGAAGGACGCGAACGCCCAGCTGCAGGTGCAGATCAACGAGAAGAACAAGGCACTGCAGGGCTACGCGGAGCTGAAGAGCGCCGAGGAGGAGTCGAAGAAGCGCGCCGAGTCGATCAAGCGCCTGATGGCGACCAAGGTCGTGCCCGCGCACCTCCTGCACGAGCTCGGCAAGGTCCTGACGCGCGAAGGACCGACGATGACGGAGACGATGGCGCGCCTCGCGGGCACCGGTCCCGACAGCGACCCGAACAAGCGGTTCGTGGCGGACTGGGATCCGGGGCACGTGTGGGTCACTTCGTTCGCCGAGAACGGCGTGGGGTTCACGCTCACCGGCGGCGCGCAGTCGGAGCAGGACGTGACGCAGCTGTCCAAGCGGATGGCCGCGTCCGTCTACTTCATGGATGTCACGCCCGCCGGCGGCGAGCGCATCGTCGACCGGGAGACCGGGACGCAGTTCTACAGGTTCACGATCACCGGAAGGGTGGCCTACTGATGGCGGCTTCAACCGGAGCACTGGCCGACTTCGCGCAGCTGCCGCTGTCGCGGAAGATCCTGCTGTTCGTCGTCATCGGCGGACTCGGCGGCCTCCTCTACTGGAACTTCGTCTACAAGCCGCTCGTCGAGAAGGTCGAGGCGGCCGAGGCGGACAACCGCGCGAAGGCGGCGCAGAACAAGAAGCTGGCCGAGGACATCCCGAAGTACGAGGAGCTCAAGTCGCGGATGAAGGAGCTCACCGCGGTCATCACGGAGAACCAGAAGGCGCTGCCCACCGAGGCCGAGGTGCCGGCGTTCTTCGAGACGATCGAGCGCAAGATGCAGGAGTCGGGAGTCGAGATCAACAAGTGGACGAAGCTGCCGGAGAGCCCGGTCGAGAGCTTCGTGCGCGTGCCCGTGGCGATCGAGATCACCGGCACGTACATGCAGATCAAGCGGTTCTTCGCGTCGCTGATCCAGCGCGGCGTGCTGACGACGAGCGACACCGGCGTCGAGGAGCGCGAGCGCATCATCTCGATCGAGGGTCTCTCGCTGACCCAGCCGGCGGTGCGCAACCGCGAGCTGGTGATGACGGCGAAGTTTGTCGCCGTGACGTTCCGCCAGGAAGACAGGTCGGAGGTGCCGGCGGCTGCGCCGGCTGCCGCGCCGGGTAGTGGCACCACCGCGCCGCTGCCGAGCGCCGGGACGCCGTCGGGCGCGAAGGCCCGTGTCGAGGAGTCGATCGACAAGGGCGACAAGGTCGACCGCAACGCGGCTGGTGTCGAGGAGGCGAAGACGCCCGCCGGCGCTGGCTCCGGCTCTGCGAAGCTCAAGGGAGGCATGTGATGCGGATGCACCACCTGATGAGCGCTGCTCTGCTGCTCACGGCCGTGTCCGCGTGCGGCGAGGACGAACCGCCGCCGCCACCGCCGAAGGGCGGAGCGGCGAAGCCGAAGCCGGGCGCGCGTCCCGGCAAGGCGCCCCCGCAGTTCGCGCCGCGCGTGCGCATCGAAGATCGCGTGCTCGACCCCGAGGAGAAGAAGGGGATCCGCCACGCGTTCAAGGACAAGGACTTCGTCCTCGAGCAGAACAACCGCGACCCGTTCCAGTCGTTCGTCCTCAACCAGGGCATCATCGGCCCCGAGGCGAACAAGCCGCAGGTCGCGATCACGAAGAAGTGCCGCGAGGACAACCTCGTCGCCACGAACTACAGCTACACCGACCTCCGGCTCGTCGGCATCGTCGCGCAGGGTACGCAGCGCAAGGTGCTGATGATGGACGCGGGCAACCTCGGCCACATCATCCGCCGCGGCGACTGCGTCGGGCGCGAGCGCGCTTATGTAAAGGACATCGGCACCGGTTACGTCACGTTCGAGGTCAATCCCGACGAGACGGGGAGCCCGCAGGTCCGCGCCGAGGAGCGGTCGGTCCAGCTGTACCCGAACCAGATGCCGATCATGTCGCAACCGAATCTCGACAACGAGCCCGTGCGGCCGCAGACGCCCGACGTCGCGCCGCCGACCACGCCTCCGCCGACGCCCGAGCGGAAGTAATCGCGATCGAAAATTTGTGATCCGGTGGAGAGCCGGGCGAAAATTTTCGGGACAGGAGTCTCATGCTGCTGCTGACTCGCCCGAGGGAATGGATCGCCACTGCTGTTGTCGCCGTCGCTGCGCTGTGCAGCTCGTCGACAGCGCGCGCTGACGGCAAGAACGAGATCCGAGCCGTCACGTACGACGATGACGCGCAAGGGACGACGCGCGTGCACGTGCGCGGCGCGACAACGCCGACGTTCACCGTGTACAAGCTCGAGCGTCCGAGCCGCGTCGTCATCGACGTGCCACAGGCACGGCTCGCCGATGCGCTGCGCGGCCACGAAGGCGCGAGCGTGTTCACGCCGAGCACGTGGGCGGTCTCGACGATCGCCGCGCAGCAGCTCGACGACGGCGGACAGATCGTCCGCGTGATCGTCACGCTCGCGCGGCCCGGACGCTACGACGTGAAGACCGAGGGCAACGAGGTCGTCGTCATGGTGACCGCGCGCGACGCGGCTCCGAAGATGGCGAGCCCCGAGGCGCTCGCGAGGGCGCAGCAGGAGAGCGAGCAGGCGAAGGCCGAAGCCGAACGCCTCCGCAAGGCCGCAACCGAGCAGCAGGCGAAGGCCGAGGCGGCGCAGCGCGCGGCGGACGACGCGATGCGGGCGGCGCAGAAGGCGAGCTCCGGCGACGTCGAGAAGGCGAAGGCGGCCGCAGCCGCCGCCGCCGCCGAGGCGAACAAGGCGAAGCAAGCCGCGGCCGTGATGCAGGCCGAGGCCACGAAGGCGAAGCAGGACGCGATCGCGATGCAGTCGGAGATCGCGCGTGCGAAGGCCGAGGCGAGCAAGGCGAAGGCCGACGCGGACGCGGCGAAGCAGAGCGCGGCGCAGCTCCAGGCGCAGGCGAGCGCGGCGAGCGCCGAGGCGAGCAAGGCGAAGGCCGACGCGGAGCGCACGAAGCGCGATGCGATGGCGCAGGCGAGCGCGGCGAAGGCCGATGCCGACGCGGTGAAGCAGGACGCGATGCGCGCGAAGGTCGAGGCCGACGCGGCGCGCGCGGCCGCCGAGCAGGCCCGCCGGGATGCCGAGGCGGCGCGCGCAGAGGCGATGAAGACGAAGAACGCCGCGGCCCGTACCAAGGCGGAGATCGAGGCGGCGCGGCTCGAGGCGAACGCGGCGCGCGCGGAAGCGGCGTCGGCGAAGGCGCAGGCCGAAGCCGCGCAGGCCGAGGTCGAGCGCGCGCGGATCGCCGCGGTCCGGACGAAGGACGACGCGGCGCGCGCGCGGCTCGAGGCGGATGCGGCGAAGGCGGATGCGGCGCGTGCTCGCGCGGAGGCGCAGGCGGCGAAGGCAGAGGCCGACGCGGCGAAGAGCACGGCGGCGGCGCAGCGGCGCGAGGCGGAGGCCGACAAGCAGGGCGCGGTCATGGCCCGCGCGGAGGCCGAGAAGCTCCTGCGCGAAGCCCGGTCGCAGCTCCAGGCGCTCGACGGCAAGCAGCGCGACATCCAGGCGCGCGAGGACAAGGCGCGGGCGGCGGCCGCCGCGGCGCAGGCCCGCGAGGAGGCGGCGATCGAGCTGGTCGCGAAGGCGACGCGCGAGCGCGCGGCGGCCGAGGCCGCGGCGCGGACGGCGGCGAAGGCCCGCGATGCGTCGACGAGCCAGGCGGCGTCCGAGAAGTCCCGGCTCGCGGCCGAGGCGAAGGCCGCGGAGGAGCGGCTCGCGCGCGCGAAGGCGTCGGCCGACGAGGCCGAGGCGCGCCGCGTGGCGGCCGAGGCGCAGGCGGCGACCGCGAGGAAGGATCTCGATCAGACGCGCGTGACGCTCGCCTCCGTCGAGCAGCAGCGCACGAGCGCCGAGCGCGCCGCGAACGAGGCGGCGCGCAAGCGCAGCGAGGCGGAGGCCGCGGCGAACGACGCCGCGCGCCGGCGCAGCGAGGCGGAGACCGCGGCCGCGATGGCGAGCAAGCAGCGCAGCGAGGCGGAGAGCGCCGCGGCGCTCGCGAGCCGGCAGAAGAGCGAGGCCGAGGCCCAGCGCCTCGCGGCCGAGCGGCAGCAGAGGACCGCGGAGGCCGCGGCCCGCGACGCGAAGATCGCGGCGCAGGCCGCCGAGCAGCAGCGCGCGGTCGCCGAGGCCTCGGCCGCGAAGGCCGTCGCCGCGAAGCACGACGCCGAGGTCGGGCTCGAGGAGCTCATGGCGCGCCGCGTGTCGGCGGAGAAGGCCGCGGCGGCGCTCGAGGCGCGCAGCAAGGCCGAGGCGCGGGCGCAGGCCGACGTCGCGGCGGCGCGTGCGCGGCAGGCCGGTGACGCGGAGATCCAGAAGGCGCGGGCGCTGGCCGCGAAGCTCGCGAACGAGCGGCAGCAGGCCGAGGACGAGCTCGCCGATCGGCGCAAGGCCGTCGCGATGCAGCAGGCCGAGTCGGATCGGCTCCGCGCGGCGGCGACGCAGGCGCGCGATGCGGCCGAGCGCGAGGAGGCGCGTCGCGCGCAGCTCGCGGCGCGGCGCGCCGTCGAGGAGCAGGAGCTCGCGGCGATCCAGGCGAAGAAGACCGCCGCGGCGAAGGCCGTGGCACAGGCCCCGGCCCCGGCCCCCGCTCCCGCGGCGGCGCCGGTGAAGCTCGCAAAAGCCGCGTTCGTGAAGGACATCGCGTTCAAGGGCGACGAGGGCTCGGGCCAGGTGACCATCGCGATGGCCGGGGACGGCGAGGTCAAGCTCGGCGAGGTCACCTCGTCGCACGTCGAGCTCGTGATCGACGGTGCGGAGCTCGCGCAGAAGCTCGAGCGCAAGCTCGATGTCACCCGCTTCGGCTCGCCGGTGCGCGCGGTGTCGTCGTTCCGCGACCGGCAGAAGCCGAACCGCGTGCGGCTGATCGCCGAGCTCGCGTCGCCGATGACGCCGAGCATCCAGCGCGACGGCACCACGGTGACCTGGAAGCTCGCGGCCGACCAGGTCGCGCGGAAGCCGATGCGCACGCAGTCGGTGCCGCCGCCGGTGGTCGGTGGCTTCGGCGCGGCGTCCACGCCGATCGCGCAGCAGTCGGTCGCGCAGCTGCCGCCGCAGGGCGCGCGCAACCGCAAGGTCTATCGTGGCGCGACGGTCGACTTCGACTTCAAGGACGCGCCGCTGCACGACCTGCTCCGTACGATCGCGGACACGGGCAAGGTCAACATCGTCATCCCCGACGGGATCTCCGCGAAGGTCACGGTGCGCCTGAAGCGCGTGCCGTGGGATCAGGCGCTCGAGGTGATCCTCGCCTCGCACGGGCTGTGGTACCGCCGCGATGGGAATCTGTTCAGAATCGACAGCCGCAAGGTGCTCGACGCGGAGGACGAGGCCGAGGCCGCGCGCCGCGAGGCGATGATCAAGTCCGAGGCGCCGCGCAGCGAGCTCGTGCCGCTGAACTACGCGTCCGCGTCGGAGCTCCGGGGCAAGCTCGAGCCGATGCTGTCGCCGAAGGGCCGGATCGAGGTCGACGAGCGCACGAACGCGCTGATCGTCGTCGACGTCGCGGGCAACCGCGCCGAGATCCAGCGCCTCGCGCTGTCGCTCGACACGCAGACACCGCAGATCTCGATCGAGGCACGCATCGTCGAGGCGCGCTCGACGTTCCTCCGCCAGCTCGGCATCCAGTGGGGTGGCAACGCGAGCATGAGCGCGGCGGGGGGTAACTCGACCGGTCTCGTGTTCCCGTCGTCGATCGGCCTCGCGGGCGGCGCGGAAGACAACAACACGAACCGCCGCGGTGTGACGGCGACGCCGTCGGACTTCGCGATCAACTTGCCGGCCGCGGTCGGTACCGGCGAGGGTGGTGCGATCGGTCTGTCGCTCGGCTCGGTCGCGGGCAACTTCAACCTGAACCTCCGCCTGTCGGCCCTCGAGGACACCGGTACGGTGCGCATCATCTCGGCGCCGAAGATCACGGTGCTGAACAACAAGGAAGCGAAGATCAGCCAGGGCGTGTCGATCCCGATCTCCGTCGTCTCGGCGGCCGGTACGCAGACGCAGTTCGTCCAGGCCGACCTCGCCCTGACCGTGACTCCGTACGTGTCGCAGAAGGACTGCGCGATCGCGATGAGCCTTCAGGTCACCAAGAATGAACCCGACTTCGTGAACGTCGGCGCGCGTGGTGACCCGACGATCCTTCGCAAGGAAGCGAAGACGCAGATGCTCGTCGCCGACGGCGAGACCAGTGTCCTCGGCGGCATTTACACGCGAAACACCGGTCTCGCGTACAAGAAGGTGCCGTTCTTCGGCGACCTGCCGGTGCTCGGATGGTTCTTCAAGAACCGCCGCGAGAACGACGACCGCACCGAGATCCTCGTGTTCATCACGCCGAAGATCACGAACAAAGCACTGCTACGCTGCCAGTAGTGGCAAGCGGTGCAGCGCGTCCCGTGTTCCTGATCGGCTTCATGGCCGCCGGCAAGACGTCGGTCGGGCGCGCGCTCGCGGCGCGCACCGGCCGGCGCTTCGTCGATCTGGACGACCAGATCGCGGCGATGGGCGAGCCGGTCGCGTCGCTGGTCGCGCGCGACGAGCCCGAGTTCCGGCGGCGCGAGGCGGCGGCGCTCCAGGCGTTGATCACCGAGGGCGACGGCGCGGTGATCTCGACGGGCGGCGGCGCGGCGGCGTACGGCGACAACCTCGCCGCGATGAAGGACGCGGGCCTGGTCGTCGCGCTCGACGTCTCCGTCGTCGAGGCGACGCGTCGGGCCCAGGGCGGCCCCGAGCGGCCGCTGCTCGCGTCGGCCGACACGCTCGCGCGGGCGCGCGCTCCGATCTATCGCCGCGCCCACGCGGTGGTCGACACCACCGGGCGATCGATCGACGACGTGGTGACCGCGGTGATCGAGGTCGAGCGGAGCGCGGCGCGCCTGCCGCCCGGGACGCGAGCCACGTTCCTCGCCCTCGGCGAGCGCACGTACCCGGTCACGCTCGACGACGGCGCGCCCGCGATCGACCTCGTGCGCGCCGCGCTCGGGAACGTCTCGAAGCTCGCCCTCATCACCGACGACAACGTCGCGCGGTTCTGGAGCCTGCCGGCCGACCACGTGATCGTGGTGCCCGCCGGCGAGGCGAGCAAGTCGTTCGCGAGCTACGAGCGCCTGTGCAACGAGCTGATCGCCGCCGGGCTCGATCGGGGCTCCGCGATCGTCGCGCTCGGCGGCGGTGTGGTCGGGGACCTCGCGGGCTTCGTCGCCGCGTCGCTGTTCCGCGGCATTCCGGTCGTGCAGGTCCCGACGACGCTGGTCGCGATGACCGACGCCTCGATCGGCGGCAAGACCGCGATCGACGTCCCGGCCGGCAAGAACCTCGTCGGGGCGTTCCATCAGCCGCGGCTCGTCGCGTGCCACACGAGGACGCTGTCGACGCTGCCCGGCCGGGAGCGGCGCGCCGGGTTCGGCGAGTTATGGAAGTACGCGCTGCTCGACGGGCCGGCCCTGTGGCGGGCGGTCGCCGCGTGCGCGCCCTGGGCGGCCGGGGCGGACGGCGCGGAGCCGCCGCCGGAGCTGCGCGAGGTGATCGAGCGCTCGATCGCGTACAAGGCCGCGATCGTCGGCAAGGACGAGCGCGAGCGGACCGGGGTGCGGGCGCTACTCAACCTCGGTCACACCGTCGGGCACGCCATCGAGTCCGCCTCCGACGGGGCCCTCCACCACGGCGAGGCGGTCGGCCTGGGCCTGGTCGCCGCCTGCCGCGTGTCGGCGGCGCTCGGCCTGGCGCGTGGCGGTCTCGAGAACGAGGTGACGCAGGCACTCGCGGCGAGCGGCCTGCCCTCCGACGTTTCCCCATGGCTGCGCGACGAGGTGCTCGCCCGGGTCAAGGTGGACAAGAAGCGGATCGGCGCCAAGCTCACGTTCCTGGCGATCCGGGAGGTGGGGGCGTGTGAGCCCGTCGAGATCGACGTCACCGAGGTGCGAAGAATTTTGCGTCCTGGATCCGCCGCTTGATACGATTTCTCCTCGGAGGAGCCATGCACCGCCCTTGTATCGCGATCACCCTCGGCCTCGCCCTCTCTGCCTGTACGGCGGACAACGGCGGCGAGGCGATCTATCTGTCGAAGAACGTCGCCCCGGGCATGGGCTGTACCTTCTCCGCGTCCGCCGCCGAGCAGTTCACGGCGCACGGCACCTACAGCATGTTCGCCACGCGCGGATATCGCATGTACCCACAGCTGGTCAGCCAGCTGACCGCGGCGGACGGTCAGACGCAGGCGCGGACGATCCAGGTCCGCGGAGCGCGCGTCGATCTGACGTTCGCCGACTCGTCACTCGGCGGATTCCCGTCGGAGCTGACGAAGTTCCAGTCGCTGTTCTCGGCGCCGCTGCCTCCGAACGGCGGCATCGCCGATGGCGCGTTCGAGCTGATCCCCGCCGAGCTCGCCCGGATGGTCGCGGCGGCGAAGGGCGTCACGATGACGACCACCGAGCACGTGAAGACCGAGCTGATCGCGAAGGTCGTCGTGTTCGGCGACCTCGCCGGTGACGAGGTCGTGAGCCAGGAGTTCCAGTTCCCGGTCACGCTGTGCAACGACTGCGTGACCACGTCGCTGGGTGCGTGCCCGATCGACACGGCCGTGACGCCGATCGTCAATGTCACCCCGAACGTCTGCAACCCGTTCCAGGACGGGGTGGTCGATTGCTGCGTGCAGAACAACGAGCTGGTCTGCCCGGCCGTCGCGAAGCCCGAGCCGAACCCGTAAAACCCGCCCGGGCGGTGGCGTCGGGGGTGTGGCCTCCTGTAACGTTTTAGACCGAGGTGGCCCTTGTTCGCTGAGACGCTCAGGAAAGTGGTCGACAACGTCGACGGTGGCATCGCCGCGGTGATCATGGGTCTCGACGGCATCCCGGTCGAGACCTACGTGCGCCAGCAGGATCGCGTGGACGTCAACACCGTGGCGATGGAGTTCTCCTTCATCCTCACCCAGGTCCGGAAGGCAGGCGACAGCCTCGCCGTCGGCAACCTCGAGGAGTTCAGCGTCAAGGCGCAGCGCCTGACGCTGGTGTGCCGGATGATCTCGCCGCAGTACTTCGTGGCGATCGCGATGGCGCCCGAGGGCAACTTCGGCAAGGCGCGGTACCTCGCCCGCCTCGCGACGCCGACGCTCGTCGCCCAGCTCTGACGTGGGTGGAGCTCGTTCCGGGCGCGCTCGTCCGGGGGTACGGATCGAGGTCCTGCACGGGCCCAACCTGAACCTCCTCGGGACGCGCGACCCCGCGATCTACGGCACGACGACGCTCGCCGAGATCGACGCCGAGCTCGCCCGCCGCGCGCGGGAGCATGGCGCCGAGGTCCGCTCCTCGCAGTCGAACCTCGAGGGCGAGCTGGTCGATCGCATCCAGCGCGCGAAGGGCTGGGCCCACGCGCTCGTGATCAACCCGGGCGGCTACACGCACACGTCGGTCGCGATCCGCGATGCGATCGACGCGGTCGGGCTCCCGGCCGTCGAGGTCCACTTGTCGAACCTCCACGCGCGCGAGGCGTTCCGGCAGGTGTCGGTCACGGCCGCGAAGTGCATCGGCCAGATCTGTGGCTTCGGCGCACAAAGCTACTACCTGGGACTGGACGCGGCCCTTGCGCATGTGGAAGCTACGCAGCGCCATGGCCAAAAAAGGCAAAGAGGACGCTGATCAAGACAGCGCCGGCATCGTCCAGATCGCGCGCGGGCTCGCGGAGATCCTGACGGAGCATCACCTGTCCGAAGTCATCGTCGAGACCGAGGGAACCACGGTCACCTTGCGCCGCGAGACGGCAGTCACCATGGCGGCGCCGATGCCGATGGCGATGCCGATGGCGTACGCGCCGGCGGCGGCTCCGGCGAGCGCGCCCTCGGGGGCTCCAGCGGCGCCCGCGGCGGCCGCGCACGACGAGAAGGTCCACCTGGTGACGTCGCCGTTCGTCGGTACGTTCTACCGCAAGCCCAACCCGGACTCGCCGAGCTACGTCAGCTTGAACGACAAGGTCGAGAAGGGTCAGGTGCTGTGCATCGTCGAGGCGATGAAGCTGATGAACGAGATCGAGGCCGACGCGACGGGCACGATCGTGGGGATCCTCGTCGAGGATGGCGCCCCGGTCGAGTACGGGCAGCCCCTGTTCAAGATCGCCTGAAATGCTTACCGAGCTCGCGAGGTAATACGTGTTCAGGAAGGTCCTCGTCGCCAATCGCGGAGAGATCGCGCTGCGCATCATCCGCGCGTGCAAGGAGCTCGGGCTCGAGACGGTCGCCGTCCACTCGACCGCCGACACCGACGCGCTGCACGTGAAGTTCGCCGACCAGGCGGTGTGCATCGGTCCGCCTCCGTCGCGCCAGAGCTACCTGAACGTGCCGATGATCATCTCGGCTGCGGAGGTCACCGGCGCCGACGCGATCCACCCGGGCTACGGCTTCCTGTCCGAGAACGCGGACTTCGCGGAGGTCTGTCGCAAGTGCAAGCTGACGTGGATCGGCCCGCCGCCGGAGGCGATGCGCCTCATGGGCGACAAGATCCGCGCGCGCGAGGCGATGGCGAAGGCGGGCGTGCCGATGCTGCCGGGCACGAGCGGTCTCCACGACGAGATCCAGCTGCTCGAGGCGGCGTCGCGCATCGGCTTCCCCGTGATCCTGAAGGCGAGCGCCGGCGGTGGCGGGCGCGGCATGAAGATCGTGCACGAGAAGGAGAAGCTCCTCGAGGCATGGTCGATGGGGCGCACCGAGGCGCAGGCCGCGTTCGGCAACCCCGAGATGTTCATGGAGCGGTACTGCCAGAAGCCGCGCCACATCGAGATCCAGGTCATCGGCGACAAGCACGGTCACTACACGCACCTGAACGAGCGCGAGTGCTCGATCCAG
The DNA here is from genome assembly GCA_016794545.1 of Myxococcales bacterium. Taxonomy (GTDB): domain Bacteria; phylum Myxococcota_A; class Polyangia; order Haliangiales; family Haliangiaceae; genus JABFXX01. Next base: position 10,617 of record JAEUJX010000172.1, on the reverse strand, counting down.
CGCCGTCACCAGAAGGTGATCGAGGAGGCGCCGAGCGCGGTGCTCCCCGAGGAGACGCGGAAGAAGATGACCGAGGCGAGCGTGAAGGCGATCGAGGCGATCGGCTACACGAACGTCGGCACGATGGAGTACCTGCTCGACTCCGACGGCAGCTTCTACTTCATGGAGATGAACACGCGGCTCCAGGTCGAGCACCCGGTGACGGAGCTCGTCACCGGTCTCGATCTAGTGCGCGAGCAGATCAAGATCGCCGCGGGCGAGCCGCTATCGTTTGACCACAAAGAAGATCGGAAGCCGCGCGGCCACGCGATCGAGCTGCGGATCAACGCCGAGGACCCGAACAACTTCGCGCCGTGGCCGGGCAAGATCACGGCATTGCACATGCCGGGCGGGCTCGGTGTACGTGTAGATACGCACGTGTATGCGGGCTACGTCGTGCCGCCGAACTACGACTCGATGATCGCGAAGGTGATCGTGCACGACGTCGACCGGCCGGCCGCGATCCGCCGCGCGCGGCGCTGCCTCGAGGAGATGGTCATCGAGGGACCGCGGACCAACATCCCGTTCTTGCGCCGGATCATCAACCACCCCGAGTTCATCCGAGGAGACTTCGACACGGGCTTCGTCGCACGCATGCTGGCGGAGCGTTCGTCAGCCGCCTGACGCTCGTTACCTCCTCGTTTGGTCGGGTGCGACCTGCACGGCCGACGAGTGATCACATGTGAGCGGGCTGTGGGCGCAAGGCCAGGAAAACCCTCGTGGATTTCCTTGACCGCTGGTCCGTTGGGGCCGTACCCTTTTTCAATGCGCGGGGCATATTTCCAGTGCCTGTGCATTGTGATGCGTCACACGAGGGATGTTTAGAGACCCGTGGCCTTTAACAAAGAAAAGGTCATGGATGCGGCCCGCAAGTTTGTCGATAAGGGACAGATCGACAAGGCGGTGAAGGAGTACCTCCGGATCGTCCACGAGGATCCGAAGGACGTTCGCGTCTGGCTGAAGATCGGCGACCTCTACGCGAAGAAGGGCGCGAAGCAGGACGCGACCGAGACGTATCTCAAGGTCGCGCGCTTCTATCACGAGCAGGGCTTCTTCCTGAAAGCCGTCGCGGTCTACAAGCAGATCCTCAAGCTCGATCCGCGCCTCGTCGACGTGATCCTGAAGCTCGCCGAGCTCTACAAGCAGCTCGGCCTGATGTCCGATGCGATGCAGCACTTCGAGTCGGTCGCGGCTCACTTCCACCGCGAAGGCAACACGAAGGAAGCGCTCGCGACGGTCAAGAAGCTCGTCGATCTCGACCCCGAGAACATCGCGACGCGCATCAAGCTCGCGGAGCTGTACTCGAAGGAAGGCCTCGTCGAGGAGGCCGCGACCGAGTTCTCCGTCGCGTGCGAGCAGCTGCGCCGGCAGAACCGCCAGGACGACTTCGTCAAGGTCGCGGAGCGCCTGCTCTGGCACAAGCCCGACAACCACGCGCTGAACCGCGAGCTCGCCGGACTCTACCTGCGCCGCAACGATCCGCGGCGCGCGCTCCAGAAGCTCCAGGCGTGCTTCAAGGCCGACCCGCGCGACGTCGAGACGCTCGGCCTGCTCGCGCAGGCATTCCAGGCGCTCGACCAGAAGGCGAAGACGGTCTCCGTGCTGAAGGAGCTCGCGCGCGTTCACGTCGAGAACAAGCACCGCGACAAGGCGACCGAGGTCTTCCGCAAGATCCTCGAGTTCGTCCCCAACGATCCGGACGCGAAGGACTTCCTCGGTCAGGCGGCCGCGCCGGCGCAGCCGCAGCGTCCGGCCACGCCCGCAACGCCGCCGCCGCCGCGCCCGGCGGCGCCGCCGCCGCCGTCGACGCGCGCGCAGACGCCGATGCCCGAGCCGGTGCGCGCCGCGACCGCGGGCGCGAAGTTCAACATCACGGGGGACATCCCGGCGTTCGGTCACAACCCGCCGGCGTCGCCGAGCATGACGGGCTCGATGCCGCTCGTCGACGAGCAGTCGCTCTCCGGCGTGGACTTCGCGCTGCCCGAGTACGACGACTCCGACTTCTCCGCCGACATGGAGCCGGCGCCGGATCCGCGTGCGATGTCCGCGGCCGGCGAGCAGCACGCCGAGGAGATCTCGAAGATCCTCGCCGAGACCGACGTCTACGTGAAGTACGGCCTGCACCAGAAGGCCGTCGATCACCTGCGCCGCGTGTTCACGCTCGACGTCGACAACGTCGAGGCGCACGAGCGGCTCAAGGACATCTTCGTCTCGCAGGGCCGCGAGCAGGAGGCCGAGGTCGAGCTGCTGAAGCTCGCCGAGGTGATCGCGCCCGTCGATCCGGATCGCGCCGAGGCGTATCTGCAGGAGCTGCTCGCGATGAACGGCACGCACACGGGTGCGTTCGAGCTCGCGCGTCGCTTCCGCCTGCGCGTCGCGCGCATGTCCTCCGTCTCTGCCGAGGTCGAGTACTCGATGGGCGGCAGCGGCGGCGGTGTCGCGGCGATCGACTCCGACATGGACGATCTCGCGCTCGACGACGGGCCGCGCGGCGGTCCGCGTCCGATGGGCGTCGAGCGCGGCCGCGGCACGGGCCCGCGCGACTCGATCGACGACTTCGATCCCGACGACCTGATCCACGGCGGCCGCGTCGCGCACGGCAGCCCCGCGCCGGGTCGCCCGCCGCAGCCGCCACCGCACTACCACCAGCAGCCGTACCAGGACACCTACGGCGGTCACGGCGAGTTCGACCAGTCGCACTCGACGCGCCAGATGTCGCCCGAGCACGCCGAGGCGCTCGCGCAGATGCCCGCCGACGAGCTCGACGATCCGGTGATCGTCGACAGCCCGGCGAACTGGAACGCGCAGGACCCGTACGGCAACCAGCAGGCGCTGTACCAGTCGGTCGACGCGCAGCTCGACGACGATGCGCTCGGTCACGACATCGACTCGCAGGTCGCCGCCGAGCTGGGCGTCCGCGAGTCGTATCAGTCGTTCGATCCCGACGACGCGCGCTCGTTCGACGCCGGCCTCCCGCATCAGCAGCAGCCCGCGTACGTCAACGGCTACGACGAGACCGAGCTCGCGTCGGCCGGCCGCAACACGCAGCAGGCCGTCGACACGCACTCGCACCAGTACGTCGACGACTCGCTCGCCGTCTCGGGCTCGTACGATCCGTACGGCACCGAGGCCGTGCAGACGCCGCCCTACGATCCCACTGCCGCGCACGTCGTCGACACCTCGCAGGCCGAGCTCGCCGACGATCCGCTGGCCGAGCAGCCCCGCGCGGAGTCGCTCGTCGAGGACGATCTCGACGAGGCCGACTTCTACGCCTCGCAGGGCATGTACCAGGAGTCGCTCGACGTCCTGCACGCGCTCCTCCAGCGCTATCCGAACCACCGGCTGATCCTGACCAAGCTCCGCGACGTCGAGGCGATGGCCGGCGGCGGCACGCACATGGAGCCGGGCACGAGCGGCACCGACGCGATCGACCTCGACGAGATCGAGGAGGTGGACGCCGAGGACATCGAGGACATGGACTCGCAGGCGCACGCCGCTCCGCCGCAGCAGCGCGAGAGCAAGCGCGTCCCGACCGTGATGCTCGAGAAGCCGGTCGACGAGTCCGACGCGGAGACGCACTACGATCTCGGCCTCGCCTACAAGGAGATGGGCCTGATGGACGAGGCGATGAAGGCCTTCGAGAAGGCCCTTCGCGCCCCGGGCCGCGAGGTCGGCTGTCGCGTGATGATCGGCATGTGCCTCCGCGATCAGGGCAACCCGAGCGAGGCCATCCACCAGTTCAAGGCCGGCCTGCACGCCGAGCCGAGCGAGCGCGAGCGCCAGTCGATCTACTACGAGATCGGTCAGACCTACGAGGCGATCGGCGACGTCGGCGAGGCCCTCTACTACTTCGAGATGGTCGCCAAGCGCGATCCCAGCTTCGCCGACGCGGGCGCCCGCGTGCAGACGCTCCGCGCGCAGGGCACGCGCCCGCAGCACGCCGACGACGACATCTGATGCGCGCCGCAGCGCAGCTGCTGCTCGCGGGATGTGGCCGGGAGAGCATGCTCGATGTCTTCGCGCGCGGCTCCGGGATCAGCGCGCAGCTGATCGACGCGGACTGCTCGTGCAAGCAACGACCGCTGCGTCTGCTTCACGTGAACGTGAGCGCGTCGGGTGTCAGTGCACAGCTGATCGACGCCGATCGCGCGTGCAAGCAGCGACCGCTGGCGCTCGGCGAGTGCGAGACCTTCAGTGACGTCTCGGACGGCACATGCCTTCGCTGCGAGTCACAATGCCCCGAGCTCTCGGCCGTTCGCATCAACGACAGCTCCGTTCTCCGCCTCGAGGGATGCGGAGAACGGCTCGACCTCGAGATCCCGACGACGTTCCTGGCGAGGCTTGTGGTGTCAGCCTCGGCCGTTCAAAACGGGACACGCATCAAATGGCAGGTGGACGCGTCGACCACCTCGGTCTTCATCGGGGCGAGCGGCGGCTTCGTCGGCGAGAGCTGTCTGGTCCTCGTCGAGCCGAACAGCCTCGAGCTCGCGCTGGCGTCCTGGCTCAACCCTGATGGGTTCGCCGCGATCGCCCACGTCGGCGAGCCCGAGCGCGAGACACCATATGGCAGGACTCGCGTCACCGTCAGTTCTGCGCCCGCTACGACTCCGCCACCGCTCCGATGAGACTGATCGACCTGACCGCGGACGATTCGCGCCTCGCTGCGTTCCACGGCGGCATCTACTGGGACGCGTTCGCCACGCAGCACGAGCCGCTCGACGCGTGGCGCCGCGCGATCGCGAGCGGCCTCCTCACCGTGCGCCTGGCGCTCGACGGCGACGCGATCGCCGGCGGCATCTGCTTCGAGCGCTACCCGCGGAGCGGCGTGGGCTTCGCGACCTACCTGGTGGTCGCGCCCGCCACGCGCAACCGTGGGCTCGGCGAGCACCTCCTGCGCGGCGCCGTCGACGAGATCGGCGGCCTCGTCCTCGGCGAGGTCAACGACCCGCGCAAGACCGGCGAGTGGACGCGGCTCGAGCGCTTCCAGCGCTGGGGCGCGCGCGTGCTCGACGTGCGGTACGTGCAGCCCTCGCTCGGACCCGGCCTCGCGCGCGACCGCGGGCTCGTGCTGATCGCGCTCGCTGGTGCGGATCCGCTGCCCGCGGAGCTCGACGGAGCGCGGGTGCGCGCGTTCCTCGAGGAGCTGTACGAGGCGACGGAGGGCGGCCCGCTCGACGACGAGGTCACGATCCCCGAGCGCGTCCCGCTCCGAATATTAGGACCTAATTAATGCGCGAACTGTGCATTTTCTCCCCTCCAGGCTCTTCTAGGCTGCCTTGAGCGTCTTGCGAGGACGGCCAGGGCGGACTGGGGGGACGACACGAGCCTCGTCCAGCGCGGCACGATCGATCCGCACGTTCTCCATCCACGCATCGAGGTCCGCGCCTGTCTCGAAGCCGGCGAGCTCGAGACCCCGATCGACGGCCAGCCAGCTCGGCCGTCGCGTCGGATCCAGATACGCCTGGTGACTCGTCCAGTCACTGTCCCTCGGATGATTCACGACCCCTGCTCGTACGGGGTTGTTGTGGATGTAGCTGATGAGTCGCTTCGTTCCGTGCGGCGCGAACTCCACCTCTTCCGGTCCCCTGACGAACACGGCGCCGATGCGCTCGTCGTTGCGATCGTTGATCCACTCCGCGAACACGGAATGCATCGGAGCGAGCCAGTCCTTGAGCGGCGTGGAGCCACCGATCAGCCCGAGATGAATGTGGCTGCTCATGAGTGCGTACGCGAAGCACAGCCAGTCGGTCTCCGCGATCGCGCGCTCGAGGAGAAATCGATACGTTCGTCGCTCGACGTCAGTCTTCATGAACCACTCGCCTCCAACGAAGCGCGAGATCTGATGGTAGATGGCACCGGCACGACAACGAGCTCCACCTCGAGACATGCTCCTTCACTACTCCATGCCTGTGACGCGCTCTCCGACGAAGATCGCCGCGGCGCCGGACGCGCTTGTCCGGAGTTCGGACAAACATGATTGCGCAGTTCGTGCATCAATTCGGTCGGACCTAATATCCGCGAAGCGGTAGCATTGGCGGATGCTGACGTCGCTGGGTGACTGGACGAGGAGCACGGAGGGCGAGCGCCGCCAGCTCGCCATCGAGCTCGCGGCGGCGCTCGGCGCCGAGTGGCGGCCGGTGCCCCGGCTCCGCGGCGCGCACGGGCTCGCGGCCGTGTTGCACGTGCCGAGCAATATCGAGTTCGTCGCCGTGCCGGGCGGCCGCTTCGTGGCCGGGGTGCAGCCGGCGGACGCCGAGCTGCTGCGGGATCTCGAGTGGAACGAGGAGTCGTCCGCCGAGTGGCTCGAAAGCCTCGGGGCGCGCGCCGGCGGCGAAGTGACGGTGGCGCCGTTCCTGATCGCGCGAGGTCCCGTACTCGCGGGCGACGCGCAGCGGATCGCCGGCGACGAGGCGGGGTGGGTGACGGGGAACGAGGACAGCCCGGCCGCGCCGATCCGGTTCACGAAGGACCAGTGCACGCCGATCCTCGCCGCGTTCCCGTGGCGGCTACCCACCGGCCACGAGTGGGAGTGGGTCGCACGGACCGGCGGCACCACCGCGTTCCTCAACGGCGCCACGCCGGACGAGACCGAGAGCGCGTGCAAGGCGCTGTACAGCGCGGCCTACGATCACGAGTGCGCCGACGCCGGCATCAATGGTTTCGGTGTGTGGGGACTGCCGTGGGGCGACTGGGTCGCCGCGGCGGCGGCGCCGCGGACGCCTCATGCAGGGCGGGGCGGCGCGGCGATGCTGTATCCGTGGCAGAGCGACGAGATCATCATGCAGCTCGCCGGCCTCGGCGACGACGGCTGCGCGAACGACGAGCAGAACCTGCGCTTCGCACTCGATCTGCCGCCGCTCGCGGAATAGCGGCGGCGGTGCCGGGGCTGGTTGGTGGAATCGGATCCGACCGAGGCGATCCTCAGGTAGCACGCCGGCTGCCGGCGCTCGCGCGACCGGGCGTCGGAGCGTCGTGGAGGCCGGGCTGGTTGGTGGAATCGGATCCGACCGAGGCGATCCTCAGGTAGCACGCCGGCTGCCGGCGCTCGCGCGACCGGGCGCCGGAGCGTCGTGGAGGCCGGGCTAGATGGCGGAATCGGATCCGACCGAGGCGATCATCAGGTAGCACGCCGGCTGCCGGCGCTCGCGCGACCGGGCGCCGGAGCGTCGTGAGGGTCGGGCTGGATGGCGGAATCGGATCCGACCGAGGCGATCCTCAGGTAGCACGCCGGCTGCCGGCGCTCGCGCGACCGGGCGCCGGAGTGTCGTGGGGGCCGGGCTGGATGGCGGAATCGGATCCGACCGATGCGATCATCAGGTAGCACGCCGGCTGCCCGCGCTCGCGCGACCGGGCGCCGGAGCGTCGTGGAGGCCGGGCTGGATGGCGGAATCGGATCCGACCGACGCGATCATCAGGTAGCACGCCGGCTGCCGGCGCTCGCGCGACCGGGCGCCGGAGCGTCGTGAGGGCCGGGCTGGATGGTGGAATCGGATCCGACCGAGGCGCTCATCAGGGGGCCGGGCTCTAGCGCGATCGGGCACTCGAGACGGCGGCTGGTTGGTGGTATCGGATCCTTCTCCGCCGAAGAGCCGCCGCGCCGGACACGCTTGTCCGGCTTTCGGACAAATATGATTGCGCAGTTTGTGCATCAATTCGGTCGGACCTAATATCCGCGACGCGGTAAGCCTGTGTCATGGCCAGCCGCACCGAATCCGACAGCATGGGCCCGATCGAGGTCGACGAGGCGCGGCTGTGGGGCGCCCAGACGCAGCGCTCGCTCGAAAACTTCCGCATCGGCACCGAGCACATGCCGCGCGAGATCGTGGTGGCGCTCGCGACGATCAAGAAGGCCTCCGCGCAGGTCAACGCCGAGCTCGGCCTCCTGCCGGGGGAGCTCGCGGCACTGATCGTCGACGCGGCCGACGAGGTCATCGCCGGCGTGCACGACACCGAGTTCCCACTCGTCGTGTGGCAGACCGGCAGCGGCACGCAGACCAACATGAACGTGAACGAGGTGATCGCGAACCGCGCGAACGAGCGCGCGGGCGCGGCGCGCGGCGCGAAGAAGCCGGTCCACCCGAACGACCACGTGAACCTCTCGCAGTCGAGCAACGACGTGTTCCCGACGGCGATGCACCTCGCGATCGCGGCGCGCATCGACTCGCATCTCCTGCCCAAGGTGCTCCAGCTGCGCGAGACGCTCGACGGCAAGGCGCGCGCGTTCGCCGACATCGTCAAGATCGGCCGCACGCACCTCCAGGACGCGACGCCGCTCACGCTCGGCCAGGAGATCAGCGGCTGGGTCGCCCAGCTCGATCACGGCATCGCAGCGATCCGCGCCACGCTGCCCTCGCTCCACGAGCTCGCGCTCGGCGGCACCGCCGTCGGCACCGGCCTCAACACGCACCCGAAGTACGCCGAGGCGGTCGCCGCGAAGCTCGCCTCCCTGACCGGCCGCCCGTTCGTCACGGCTCCGAACAAGTTCGCCGCGCTCGCCTCGCACGACGCGGTCGTCGCCGCGCACGGCGCGATCAAGACGCTCGCGACCTCGCTGATGAAGATCGCGAACGACGTGCGCTGGCTCGCGAGCGGACCGCGCTCCGGGCTCGGCGAGCTGCGCATCCCCGAGAACGAGCCGGGCAGCTCGATCATGCCGGGCAAGGTCAACCCCACGCAGGCCGAGGCGCTGACCATGGTGTGCTGCCAGGTGCTCGGCAACGACGTCGCGATCTCGGTCGGCGGCGCGATGGGCAACTTCGAGCTCAACGTGTTCAAGCCGGTGATCGCGCACGCCGCGCTCCAGTCGATCCGCCTGGTCGGCGACGCGTGCGGGAGCTTCGATACGCACTGCGCGCGGGGCATCGAGCCGGACCGCGCCGAGATCGATCGCAAGCTGAACGGCTCGCTGATGCTCGTCACCGCGCTCGCGCCGCACCTCGGCTACGACAAGGCGGCCCAGATCGCGAAGCACGCCCACCACACCGGCACCACGCTGCGCGAGGCCGCCCTCGCGCTCGGGTTCGTCACGGCCGATCAGTTCGACGCCTGGGTGGTACCCTCCCAGATGGTCCACCCGTGATCCGATACGCCGTCTTGATCGTCGCGCTCGGCGCCTGTGGCCGGGACAAGCGCCAGCAGGAAGCACCGCCGCCCGGCGAGCCGAAGCCCGTCGAACCGGCCGGCCCCGCCGGCGGGAGTGCGATCGCCGAGGACGAGCCGCCGCCCGCGTTCGAGCCAGCGAAGCTGCACGTCTCGAAGGGCGGCAAGCCGGTCGCGATGACCAGGGCGTTCATCAAGCGCGTCTCGCCGGACCACTGGCGCGTGATGGTCAGCGACAAGGAGGGCTCGTGCGCGGAGCTGCTCTCCGGCGTCACGAACCAGCAAGCCGGGGCGACCACCGTGGTCACCACGCTGCGCAAGCACGTGCGGCCCGACGCCAGCGAGGACATCGCCATCACCGACGTGTGGGCTAGCGGCCGCTCGGCGCCGGCGAGGCTCGAGGGCGCGTCCGCGAAGCTCAGCGTGCCGGCCGACAAAGGAGCACAGGTCGAGGTCGAGCTGGCCACGATCGTCGAGGGCGACCTCGCGGTCGACGGCACGTTCACGGCGCTCGGGTGCGGCGATCAGCCGGCGATGGACGCCGGCATCCCGAAGGACAAGCACGTGTCGAACGCGACGATCACGCTCGCGAACCACACGCTCGCGCTCGCGAGCGCGATCGCGAAGGGCGACGACCTCGTCTTGTCGACGGGACCCCTCGACTGCAGCGGCGTCGAGCCGTTCGCCCCGGTGATCGTGAAGCGCATCCTCGGCCGGTGGTTCGTCGGCGGGACCTGGCTCGCACAGGACGTGTCGAGCGACGTGAAAGAGCTGACCGCGACGCTCGGCGCGCAAGGCGGCAGCAAGGACGGGCCGACGATCGCGCTGACGCTCGGCGGCTCGGCGACGATCGGCGGCTACGCGATCGCGCTCGACGGCAGCATCGAGGCGATCGACTGCCATCTGCCGAAGTGACTACGTGCGGTCGCCGCCGAGGCGCATCACGAGGTTCGTCGCAGTCACGCGGTGCACGACCATCGTGACCTTCACGGGACGGAAGCCCTCGAACGTGACCTCGAGCCGATCGAGGCCGTCGAAGTGCAGCCGGTCGGCCGTCAACAGCACCGGCCCGAGGCGCAGGTCCTTGATCGTGGTGTCGATCGAGCCGATCGCGCCGGTCAGCTTGCCGGGACCGTGATCGCTGATGTCGCCCTGCACCTTGAGGTCGACCAGGCCGGGCGAGTCGTCGGAGCCGAACAGGATGAGGCCGTTGCCGACCTCGAGCGAGCGCGGCGCGACCAGCCCGATCGCGACGTCGATGCCCTCGACCGCCAGCGCTTGCAGCACGCCCTTGCGCTCGCCGTTGCTGGTGCCCTTCGAATCGCCCCCGCCGCCCTTCGTGCGGTAGTCGGCGAGCGAGCGCACGGGCACGCGGCCGAACGAGGCGAGGGTGGCGGCTTCCTCATCGAGCTGCCATGTCACGAGGTCGCGCGCGCGGCCGACGATCGGGACCTTCCACTGCAGCGCGAGCGAGTTGCC
>JAEUJX010000701.1 GCA_016794545.1 Myxococcales bacterium | reverse complement strand
GCGGCCTCGGGATCGCCGGCCTCGTCGTCGTCGAGCACGTCGAAGATGTCGTCGGGGGCGGCCTCGTCCTGGTCCTCGTCGAGCGTGGTCTTGCCGGGCGCCACCGCGCCGACGATCGCCTCGAGCAGGGCGTCGATGCCGCGGCCGTGCGCGGCGGAGATCGCGAATGGCTCGCCGAGGCCGAGCTGGTGAAACTCGTGCACGAGGTCATCGCGCACGGCGTGATCGATCTTGTTGACCGCGAGGAACACCGGCTTGCCGGTGGCGCGCAGCTGCTTCGCGAGGTCGTGATCGATCGCGGTCAGGCCCGCGCGACCGTCGACGACGAGGAGCAGCGCATCGGCCTCGCCGATCGCCCTCAGCGCCTGGCGGTGGATGCCCGCTCCGATCACCTCGCGCGCGGCCTCGGGATCGAGCCCGCCGGTGTCGACGATGCGCAGCGGCGTGCCGAAGTAGTCGGCGTCGCCGTAGCGGCGGTCGCGCGTGAGGCCCGGCGTATCGTGGACGAGCGCGGGGCGCCCGCCGACCAGGCGGTTGAACAGCGTGGACTTGCCGACGTTGGGCCGGCCGACCACCGCGATCAGCGGAGTGCTCATGCCCCTTCTCCTTCACCACCGTAGCCGAGGCGGCGCAGCGCGGTCTCGCCGCGAGACCACTCGGCGAGCACCTTGACGAACAGGTTCAGGTGGACGGTCTTGCCGAGGGCGCTACCGAGCGCCTGGCGCGCGGCGATGCCGAGCTCGCGGATCCGCGAGCCGCCGCGGCCGACGACGATCGGCTTCTGCGACTCGCGCTCGACGACGATCACCGCGCCGATCGTCACCTCGTTCTTGTCGGCCCGCTCGCTCCAGGTCTCGACCTGGACGGCGCACGCGTACGGCAGCTCCTTGCCGAGCTGGTGGTAGAGCTGCTCGCGGATGATCTCCTGCGCGATGAACTGCGGCGGACGATCCGTGACCATCTCCTCGGGGAACAGCGGCGGCCCCACGGGCAGGAGCTTCGCGATCGCCTGTTCGAGCGCCTCGACGTTGTCGCCGGCGGCGGCGCTGATCGGCACGATGTCGATGCCGGCCCTCCAGGCCGCCCACGCCTCGATCACGGGCAGGATGTCGGGCTTGCCCATCCGATCGACCTTGTTGATCGCGACGACCATCGGGTGGGTGCGCGCCGCCTCCGCGAGCGCCGCCGCGTCGGGCTCGGTCAGGCGCGCCGGCAGGCGGCCGCGCCGATCGGTGCCATCGACGAGCAGCAGCACGACATCGGCATCGGCCGCGGCGGCGACGGACGCGTCGCGCATGTACCGGCGCAGCGGCCCCTTGCCGTCCTGGACGCCTGGCGTGTCGACGTAGGCGATCTGGGCGCCGGGGGCGTCTCCGGCGGGCGGGATCGTGTGGACGCCGAGGATCCGATCCCGGGTGGTCTGCGGCTTCGCGGAGACGGCGACCAGGTGCCGGCCGAGAATCCGGTTGAGCAGCGTCGACTTGCCGACGTTGGGCAGCCCGATGATCGCGCAGAAGCCGGCACGGACGGCGGCGGGCTCGGCATCGGACATGGCGGGCTCGTGTAGCACGAAACTGGCCCGGTACGCGTGCGGCCGGTAGCGTCGGGACATGCAGCGCTTCGCGCTGGTGCTCGCGCTGTCCGCCCTCGCCTGTGCCGCCCTGCCCTCGCCCGGGCTCTACCTGGCGATCGGCCTCGGCATCGGCGCGATCGGGACGGGCTGGATCGCATACCGGCGGCGCGGCGCTCCCGGGCTCTCCCGCCTCGCGGGAGCCGCCGCGGTGACGCTCGGCATGGTGGGCCTCCTGCTCGGCACGCTGCGCGTGGTGCTCGCCCTCGCGGCGATCCGCCACCTCGAGCGGATCCTCGGCTGAGCGCGGCTACGCGAGCATGTAGATGAGCCAGCCCACGAAGCCGCCGACGGCTCCGAGGACCAGCACGATCACCGCGATGCCGCGCGCGAGCTTGGCCTTGTCGATCGTCGACAGGATCTCCTTCAGCTCCATCGCGCGGCGGTCCGCCTCGCCGAGCTCCATGTCGATCGAGTCGATCGGGGACAGCTGAGGGGTCAGGTCGCCGGGCCGATCGACGTAGAGGCGCTCGCCGAGCTCGAACAGGATCTTGTCGCGCAGGGCCTCCGCATCGCTCGCGGCGCGGTCCATCACCTTGCGCTTGGCGCCGATCGCGACCAGCAGCTCCTCGACGCGGTGCTTGTCGGCCTCCTCGGCCTTGACCAGCTCGGCGCGGCGCTTCACCGACTCGCTGCGCTTGGACTCGAGCGCGGCGATCCGCGGGTTCAGCGCGTCGAGCTCGGCGGCGATCTTCGGCTCGTCGCGCTGCACGGCGATCCGGTCGGCCTTGCGCGTCGCGAGCTCGGCCTGGATCGCGGCCGGGTCCTGCTTCGGGCCCTTCACGGAGACCAGCTTCGCCGTGGTGTCCCTGATCTCGGTCTCGATCCGGCGCAGCTGCTCGCGCAGCTCGGCGCCCTTCTTCGAGGCGGCGATGTGCTCCTTCTTGAGCGGCTCGAGCCGCTTGTCGAGCTCCGCGATCTCCGCGTCGACGTTCGCGAGGTCTTTCACGTACTGCTTCGCCGCCTCGTCGCGGTCGCGCTTGGTGCGCTGGAGCTCCTGATCGGAGGCGACGACCTGCCCGGCATGACGCGCCCGCTCGTCCTCGACGCTACCGAGCTGCTCGCGCGCCGGGCCGAGCGCCGGGTGATCGAACCCGTCGCTCGTGATCGCCGTGCGCCCGAGCGTCACCATGTAGCGGCGGCGCTCCGTCTCGCGCGCCGCTTGCTTCTCCTCGAGCTCGACGAGCTCCTTGCGCGACCGGCGCACGCCGAACACCGCCGTCGCGACGTAGCGCACGTCGCCCCAGATGCCGCGCTGCCGGCGCAGCTGCGCGACCGTGCGCAGCCGGCCCTGCCTCGCCACCGGCGGCGCCGAGCCGAGCGTGATGTCGGGGCGGCTCATGTTCGTCGGATCGCCGCGCTCGAACTTCTGGGTCTGCGGATCGATGCTGGTCGCGTCGTCACGGGTCAGCTGGGCCGCGCTCTCCGTCAGCAGCATCTCGACGGGCGGCTCCTTCACCGTCGTCAGCGGCTGCTCCGGGATCCCGAGCAACGCGCTCGAGGCGTCGCGCTTGATCGTCGCCTGCGCGTGCGCGTGGCGCAGCTTCTCGGGCTCGACGTTGGTCTCGCCGTGATCGAACTCGCCGGTCGGGACGGGCCCGGTGGCGTACGGTCCGACGGCGGGCCCGGTCGCGGGGACCGGCGTCATCGAGCCGCTCTTGCTCTGCGCGCTGGTGCCGGGGGCGATCGCCGCCCTCGGGCCGGTGCTCTTCGTCGCCGCGGGCGGGATCGGCGGCGGCGCCGTCGGCGGCTTGATGCGCGCCGGCACCTGCGGCGGCAGCGTCGACGACTTCACCCGGGCCGCGGGCGACGGCGGCGCGGTCGGCGGCTTGGTGCGCGGCGGCGGCGGCGGGGCCGCGGACTGGGCGGTCGGTGACGGCGCGATCGGGGTCGGCACCGGGGTCTGGGCCTTGCTGTCGAGGATCGCGCTCTCGAGCGCCTTGCGGGCCTCGGAGCCCGGCGGTGGCGGCGGCAGGGTCCTCTGCTTCTTGCGCGGCGCCCCGGTCGCCGGGTCACCTGGGGCCAGCGCCGGGGGCGCCGGCGCGGGAGTGGCCTTGGCGGTCGGGGTCGGCGGCACCGGCTCGGGCGTCGCCGGATCGGCGTCGACCGTCCAGCCGGACGCTAGATCGGCGATCCGGCCTTTCGTCGCGTCCGAGAGACGACGGCGCGTCCGTTCGTCGTCCGGCACGGAATCACGATACCACGGTGCCCGAAACGGCTCCTGTTCTCGACGGAGACGATGCGCGGTGTCAATGTGGTTGACACGGGGTGACAATCTCGTTGACATGGGGTGTGGCCGAGCGCTACCGGGTCCTCGAGGTCGTCGGACGCGGTGCGTTCGGCCGGGTGCTCAAGGTCGCCGACGCGCAGGCCGGCGACGTACTGCGCGCGCTGAAGGTCGTCCCCGCCGGGGCGCACGAGGCGATGCTGGTCGACGAGTTCGAGCAGCTCGCGCGGCTGCGCCACCCGTCCCTGCCCAAGGTCTACGAGGTCGGCCGGCTCCGTGCCGCGCTCGAGGTCGATGGCGGCTCCGTGCTCGCCGCCGGTTCGCCGTTCTTCGTCGCCGACTGGATCGACGGCCCGCGCATCGATGCCCTCACCGCGGGCAGCGTGACGGCGGCGCACGTCTGGTCGATCCTCGCCGACGTCGCGGGCGCGCTCGCGACGATCCACGGCGCGGGTCTCGTCCACGCCGACGTGGCGCCGCAGAACGTGCTGTCGACCGGCGAGCGTGCGGTGCTCGTGGATCTCGGGCTCGCCGGTGCTCAGGCCACCGCGCGCGGAACGCCGGCCTACATGGCGCCCGAAGCGCTCGCAGGGCACGTCGAGCCGCGCAGCGATCTCTACGGGCTCGGTGCGACGGTGTTGCGCGTGATCACCGGCCGGCCGCCGATCGAGGGCGCGAGCCTCGGCGAGGTCGCGCAGCGGATCCTCGGCGGCATCGCGCCGCGACCGTTGTCCGGGATCCCGGCCCCACTCGCCGATCTGCTGTTCCGCCTGGTCGCGCGCGATGCCGACGCACGACCCGGCTCTGCGCTCGCGGTGCTCGACGAGCTCGACCAGCTCGCCCCGGCGATCGCGCCGACCTCGGCGCGGCGCGCGCGACCGAAGGTCGGTCCGCCGCCCGCACCCGGATCGTGGAAAGGCGCCGCGGCTGTCGTCGAGGCGGTGGCGCGCTCGCTCGACAGCGACGGCACGGCCGTCGTCGCGCTCGCCGGGCTGCCAGCGGCCGGCGGTCGTCAGCTCGCCGACGCGGCCGCCCGCCGGTGGCAGCTCGCGCAGGTCGCGCGGGGACGCGCGGGCTCCACGATCGATGGCTCGCTCGACGACGTCGCGAGCCGCCTCGCCATCGCCGCGTCGACCCATGCGTCCGCCTGGCTCGAGCGCGTCGCCCGCGCGGCCCGGCGCGCCTCCGAGCTCGTGGTGCTCGATCTCGCCGACGATCCGCGCGCCGGCGATGCGATCGCCGCGCTGGTCCGCGCGCCGGGCGATCGTCCCGTGCTCGTCCTGATCGCGAGCGCACCCGCTTCGCGCGCGGGGCTCGTGATCCACGCTGCCCCCGTGCTCGACGACGACGGCGTCGCCGGGCTCGCCAGCGCGATGCTCGGCGCCTCGCCCTCGAAGGCATGGGCCCACGGCCTGCGCATCGCGAGTGGCGGCCTGCCGCTGACCGCGATCGAGCTCGTGAGGTCGATCGCCGGCGAGAAGGATCCGCTCGCGATCGACTGGTCCGCGCGCTCGTCCGCGGGCGCCGCCGAGCTCCGCGCGCGCCAGCTCAAGACCCTCGCCGTCGGGCCGCGGCGCGTCGCCGCCGCGATCGCCGCGTGGGGAGGCCGCGCGCGCATCGATCGCGTGCTCGCGACGGCGCGCTCCGACGCGGGCAAGGACGCGCCGAAGTCGCCGCCCGGCCTCGCGGACATCGTCGAGCTCGAGCGCGCGGGCCTCGCGCGGCGCCACGGTGACGAGGTGTCGATCGAGCGCGCGACCGCCGAGGCGATCGAGACGACCGGCGGCGCACCCGCGCTCGCCGCGCTCGCCGGGGCTGCGCTCGCGCTCGCGGATGACGCCGCCGGCTCCGCGCTCGTGCCACTGCTCGAGCGCGCGGTGCTCGATGGGGCGAAGGCCGAGCGCGCATGCGCCGTCGCCGACGAGCTCCTCGCGCGCGGCCGCGCCGAGCAGGCGCTCGCCCTGGCCCGCCGCGCGATCGCGGTCGCCCCCGCGCGCGCCGGGCTGATCGCCGCGCGCGCGGCGGCCGCCTCCGGTTCGCATCGCGACGCTGCCGCGCTCGCGAAGGCGGCCGCGACGGCGGGCGCGGATCCCGTCGAGGCCGAGCTGGTCGCGGCTCGGGCCGCGCAGCGCGGCGGCGATCTCGATGCAGCGGAGGCGGCGCTCGCCGCGATCCACACCGCGCATCCGCGCCACGCCGACGCCGCGGGTGCCTACGCCCGGGTCCTCGTCACGCGCGGGCGCTACGCCGACGCGAAGGCCGCGGCCGCGACCGTCCGTCCGCTCGCGGGCCTCGCCGCCGAGGCCGCCGGTCTCGGCGCGTTCTACCTCGGCGAGCTCGACGAGGCCGACGCCGCCTTCGCCGCACTCGAGCTCGGTGCGTCGGCGGCCGGCGACACGGCGGCGACAGGTCGCGCGAGCTCGCTGCGCGGCATGGTCGCACAGCAGCGCGGGCAGCTCGGGCTCGCGAGCGATCGCTACCGCGAGGCCGCGCGGCGCCTCGGCGAGGTCGGCGAGATCCACGCCGCCGCGGTGGCCGAGCTGAACCTCGGCACCGTGCTCGCCGAGCGCGGGCGGGCGAGTGAAGCACTACCGCGGCTCGCGGCGGCGGGCCGCGTGTTCGCGGACCTCGGCGCGACCACCGAGCTGTGCGCCGCGGAGCTCAATCGCGGCAACGCGCTGCTCGCGGTTGGCCAGATCGATGACGCCCGGCGTGCGGCGGAGTCCGCGCTCGCGCGCGCCGAGGGCGCGCCTCACCTACGCGCGTTCGCGCTGCTGGTGCTCGGGGACGCGCGCCGGCGGCTCGGCGACGACGGGGGCGCGGCCCGGTCGTATCGCGAGGCGCTCGCGATCGCCGCGGAGCGCGGCGACATGCACGCGCAGATCAGCGCGCACATCGCGCTCGCCGAGGCGGGGCACCGCGACAGCGAGGGCGCCGACGTCGAGGCGCTGTGCGCGAGCGACGACGATCGCGATCGCTGGACGATCGCGCGGGGCAAGCTCGCCCTCGCCACAGGTGCGACGCCCTCGGCCGACGCGCGCGTGCTGGCCGCCTCGTGCGCGGAGGTCGCGGCCCGGGCCGGCGATGCCGACCGGATCGAGCGCGCGTTCCGCGGCCACGCGGTCGCCGCCGCGCTCGCGCACCGCGCACGCGATGCGGGGCTCGCATCGGCGGAGGCCGAACGCGCGCGGGCCGCCCATGCCGCGATCGTCGCCGCGGCGGCGCCGGCATTTCGCGCCGCGCTCGACGGAGATCCGGACCTCGCTCTGATCCCCGGCGCGCCGCCTCCGCGAGCAGAGCGCAGCGCGCGCGGAGGCGCGGGCGAGACCTCGCACCTGCGGCGTCTGCTCACGCTGTCGCGGCGCCTGAACACGGAGGCGAGCGTCAGCCGGATCCTCGACGACGTGATCGACACCGCGATCGAGCTGACGGCCGCGGAGCGCGGGTTCCTGCTGCTGCGCCAGCCCGACGGCGAGCTGGCCGCCGTGGTGGCGCGGAACTTCTCGGCGGCGGACCTCGCGGGCGCGGGCACGGTGAGCCGCTCGATCGCCGAGCGCGCGGCCCAGACCGGGGAGCCGGTGCTGACCGTCGACGCCGGCATCGACGAGCGGTTCGGCGCCGCGGCCTCCGTCGCCGCGTTGCGGCTGCGCTCGGTGCTCGCGGTGCCGCTCCGGCAGCGCGGCGCGATCACCGGCTGCATCTACGTCGACCACCGGCTGCGCGGCGGCGCGTTCGACGAGGCGGCCGCGGTCGTCCTCGGCGAGCTCGGCGACATCGCGGCGATCGCGATCGAGAACGCGCGGCTCGCCGAGGATCTCAAGCGGACGACGCGGGCCGTCGACGATCTCAATCAGAAGCTGTCCTCCGAGCTCGCCGACCGCGACGCGGAGCTGGTGCGCGTGAAGTCGGACCTGCCCGACCGCGATCGGCTCCGCAACGGGTACGACAAGATCGTCGGTCGCTCGCCGGCGGTCATGAAGATGCTCGACATCGTCGACCGCGCCGCGTCGACCTCGTTGCCCGTGGCGATCGCGGGCGAGAGCGGCACGGGCAAGGAGCTGGTCGCGCGCGCGCTGCACGATGCGGGTCCGCGCAAGGCCGGGCCGTTCGTCGCGATCAACTGCAGCGCGGTGCCGGAGCCGCTGCTCGAGAGCGAGCTCTTCGGCCACGTCCGCGGCGCGTTCACCGGCGCCGAGCGCGATCGCCGGGGTCTGTTCGAGGTCGCCGACGGAGGCACGCTGTTCCTCGACGAGATCGCCGATACCAGCCCCGCGATGCAGGCGAAGCTCCTGCGCGTCCTCCAGGACGGCGTGATCCGCCGCGTCGGCGATACCACCACGCACAAGGTCGACGTCCGCGTGGTCGCCGCGAGCCAGCACACGCTCGCCGAGCTCGCAGCGGCCGGCCGGTTCCGCGAGGACCTGCGGTTTCGGATCGAGGTCATCTCGATCGTCGTGCCGCCGCTGCGCGAGCGCGACGGCGACATCCCCCTGCTCGTCGACCACCTGCTCGCGCAGCTTTGCGCGGGCCGTTCCCTGCCCCGCCTCACCCGCAACGCGCTCCGCGCGCTCGCGCAGCACCGCTGGCCGGGCAACGTGCGCGAGCTCGAGAACGCGCTCGCGCGCGGGGTCGCGATGGGCGGCGAGGTGATCGATCTGTCGGACCTTCCCGAGGTGATCGCGTCGGCCGCCGCGCGTCCAGTGCCGTCGCGCCCCGCGGTCGGCGACGACCTCCGGCTGAAGCCAGCGCTCGCCGCGACGGAGCAGGCGTACATCTCGGCGGCGATGGGCCGCGCGAAGGGCAACCAGACCGTCGCGGCGCGCCTGCTCGGGCTCTCGCGGTTCGGGCTGCAGAAGAAGCTCCGCAGGATCGCGGGCGACGACGTCGAGGAGGACGAGGACTGAGGGCCCGGAAGCCGGCTCAGGCGCGCGCGGGGCGCGCCCACGCGGCGTCGGCGATCCGCTGGATCAGCTGCACGTA
Source organism: Myxococcales bacterium (assembly GCA_016794545.1). Lineage (GTDB taxonomy): Bacteria > Myxococcota_A > Polyangia > Haliangiales > Haliangiaceae > JABFXX01. Next base: position 7,003 of record JAEUJX010000701.1, on the reverse strand, counting down.
GCTCATGCCCGCGACGGCGGCCGAGCGCGCGACCCCGGCGTCGGGCGAGATGTCGGGGTTCGGGTTGACGTCGATCACCCACGGCTGCCCGGCCTGGTCGATCCGGAGGTCGACGCGCGCGTAGTCGCGCAGGCCGTGCGCGTCCCAGGCGGCGCGCGCCACGGTCTCGCACGCGGACACCAGCGCCGGGTTCGCATCGCGCAGCGGCACCGGCTTGGTGCCGGCGTAGTCGACGTGCATCTCGTCCCACTTCGCGGCGTAGCTGACGATCCGGGGACGGCCGGCGGGCATCGCGCCGAAATCGATCTCGTGCAGCGGCAAGACCGCGAGGTTCGCGCCATTGCCGATCAGCGTCACGTTGATCTCCCGGCCCTCGACGTAGCGCTCCGCGAGCACCGGCTGCTCGTACTCGGCGATCATCGCGCCCGCGCGCGCGCGCAGCGCGGCGGCGTCTCGGACGAGGTTCGCTTCGGTGATGCCGACCGAGGCGTCCTCGTGCCCGAGCTTCAGAAACCACGGATAGTCGAGGCGCTCGAGGCCCGGATCCGCGAGGTCGGCCGCGGTCGCCAGGTAGCGGTGCGGCGGCGTCGGGATGCCGCGGCCGAGGAGGATGTCCTTGCTGCGCCGCTTGTGGAGGCACGCCGCCAGCGCCGGCAGATCACAGCCGGTGTAGCGCAGGCCGAACAGGTCCAGGAGACCGGCGAGCGTGGGCTCGTTGCGCGCGTCGCCCGCCATCGACTCGCACAGGTTGAACACGAGGTCCGGCGGCGAGGAGGACAGCGTCGCGAGGACGTCGAACACCTCGCGGCCGTGCACGCCGACGAGCTCCGCCGCATGCCCCGCAGCGACGAGCGCGCCCGCGATCGCCCGGGCGCTCGTCTCGACCGACGACGCGTCCACCGTCGGCTCGTCGTCGTAGTCCGTGTTGTACAACACGCTCACCCGCGCCATCGCAGCTACCTAATCACGCATCGCGAGCGCTGTCACCACGCGCGGGCCGACCTCGACCGCGACCTCCGCGACGCTGATCGGCGCTCCGCGCAGCGCCGAGAGCGAGACCAGCGGTGCCCCGAGCCCGCACGGATTGATCCGCGCCCAGGCCTCGCGAGGGGTCGCCACGTCGAGCGCGAAGCCGTGCACGCTGACGCCGCGCGCGACGTGGATGCCGCACGCGGCGAGCTTCGCGTCACCGACCCACACACCCGCCGGCTCGCGCCGCCACGCCGCGCCCGGAGCGCCGAGCACGGCCGCCGCGTCCACGATCGCCGCCGCGACCCGCTCGAGGAAGTCGACGACGCCGCGCCGCAGCCGCACGATCGGATAGATCATGAGCTGTCCGGGCCCGTGGTACGTGACATCACCACCGCGCTCGATCGGCACCACCTCGACACCGCCCGGCGCGAGCACGTTCGCGCGGTTGGCCGAGCGCCCGAGCGTGATCACCGGCGGGTGCTCGCACAGGAGCACGACGCCGTCGGCGCCCGCCCACACGCGCTCGCGCGCGGCATGCTGGTCCGCGAGCACGCGGCGGTAGCCGGCGCGCCCGAGCCAGTGCCACGCGAGCATCGCGATCAGCCCGCGAGCAGCTCGTCGAGCAGCTGGTCGTCGACGAAGTGCAGCGGGGCGGCGGAGCTCACCACGCCGACGCCGGTCGCGATCAGCGCGGCGACGAGCTGGTCACCGCAGATCACGGCGATCGACCGACCGGCGCGCTCGAGCTCCTTCTCGGCGTCCTCCGACAGCTCGGGCGCCGAGAACAGGATCCCGGCGACGAGGTTCTTCGCCTCGACGCCGACGCGTAGCTCGCCGATGCCGCGGCGATCGATCGGCTGATCGCCCGAGCGCGCGCTGATGAGGACGGCGCGGCCGATGCCCGGCGCGGTCGCCTGGGCGTAGCTGATGCCGCCGAGCCGCTTGACCCACGCGATCTCGCGGTAGCCCGCGGCCACCAGGTATGCGTGGATCAGTCGCTCGAAGCCCGCCGGCGACGCCTTCGCGATCCGGTGCGCGAGGGCCCGGTGCGTGGCGCCGGCGAGGCGCGACAGCGCCGCCGCGATGCCGGCCTCGGCCTCGGCGGTCTGGCTCATCGCCACGGGGCCCGGGGCGAACAGGTCGCGGCCGCGGTAGACGATGCGCGGGCGCAGGCCGAGCGTGCGATAGCTGCGCTCGTCGCCGAGCAGCTCTGCCTTGAGCTGCGGCGCGAGCTGATCCGGATCCTGCTCGACGAGGTTGCGCTTGCGCATCATCGCCGCGAGCTGGCGGACCGGCAGCGGTTGGCCGTTGCGCAGCTGCGCGAACACGGTCGCCGCGGCATCGCCGAGCGGCGTGCCGACGCGCGCGAGCGGATCGTCGCCGGTGCTCGTGATCTGCACCGGCGGCTGTAGCGGGCGCGGCTGGTCGTGTCGCGGCTGGGCGTGCTGCGGGCGCGGGTGATCCCCGCCGTGGCGCTGCTCGCGCGGTTGATCCGCGCGCTGCTCGCCGCCACCACCTCCACCACCGCCGCCACCCTGGCGCTGATCGCGGCGCTCCTGGCGCTGGCGCTCGCGCTCCTCGCGGCGGTTGCGCCGGCGGTCGCGGCGGTCCTGCCACTGCGCCTTGCGCTCCTCGCGCGCGTTGATCTCCGGCATCATCGGCCGGTCCTCGTCGGCGGTCTTCGCGTCGACGTACTCGCCGTGCGCGGTCGCGGGCTTCGCGAGATCGTCGCCGTAGATCGCCTTCAGCTCCTGCTCCTCGGGCGTGAGCTCGGGCTCGTCGCCATCGTCGTCGATGGCGGCCGTCGCGCCCACCGGCTCGAGCTCCTCGATCGGCGTCTCGGCGATCACCTCGGCGTCCTCGACGACGTTGACGTCGCGGACCTCGACCTCGATGGTCTCGGGCGCCTCGACCACGGCCTCCACCTCGTTCGCCTCGCCCCGTCCCGCGACCTTCGGCTTCTTCGGCTTCGCCGCCTTCGCCGGCTTCTTCGCCGCCGCCTTCTTCTCGGCGGGCTTCTTCGCCGCCGCCTTCTTCGCGGGGGCCTTCTTGCCCTTCTTGCCGTCGGCCGGGGTCTCGCTGCCTTCTTCGGACTTCGCCATCGGGGGCCCTGAGTACCCCGCACGGCAAACCCCGTCAAGGCGCCCAAAATTTGCCCCGCTGGCAGCGCGCCCGTAGCGTCGGAATGACGGCGGGAGGCCTGGCGTTCTCGTCGATAGAAAGGAAGCGATATGCAGTCCCGCAAGATCGGAGTGTTGCTCGGGGGCCTGTCCAGCGAGCGCGAGGTGTCTCTGCGCACGGGCGAGGCGGTGCTCGCCGCTCTCCGGGAGCGCGGCCACGACGCCATCCCGATCTACGTGGACCGCGATGTCGACGTCGCGCTGCGCCAGGAGAAGATCGACGTCGCCTTCATCGCGCTCCACGGCCGCTGGGGCGAGGACGGCTGCATCCAGGGGCTGCTCGAGACGCTCGGCATCCCCTACACCGGGTCCGACGTGCTCGCCTCGGCGCTCGCGATGCACAAGGGCAAGGCCAAGGAGCTGTTCCGGCTGCACAACCTCCCGACGCCGGCCTACTACACGCTGACCGCCGCCGACGCCGCGGACCTCGAGGGAGCCCACGGCGACTTCGGCTTCCCGTGCGTGGTGAAGCCGATCCGCGAGGGTTCCTCGGTCGGTGTCACGATCTGCGCATCGTTCAGCGAGCTGGTGCCGGCCGTCGAGGCCGCGCTGTGCTTCGACGACGAGATCCTCGTCGAGCGCTTCATCGTCGGGAAGGAGATCTCGGTCGCCATCGTCGACGACCGCGCGATCGGCGCCGTCGAGATCGCCCCGCGCGCCGGGTTCTACGACTACGCGAACAAGTACACCAAGGGTGCGACCGAGTACTTCGTGCCGCCGCGCCTGTCCCCCGAGCGCTACCGCGGCGTGCTCGCCCAGGCGCTGCGCGCGCACCTCGCGCTCGGCTGCCGCGGCGCGACGCGCGTCGACATGATGGTCTCGGACTCGGGCAACGAGTTCATCCTCGAGGTCAACACCGTGCCCGGGTTGACCCCGACCAGCCTCCTGCCGAAGATCGCCGATGCCGCGGGCATCTCGTTCGGCGAGCTGTGCGAGCAGATGCTCGCCGGCGCCACCCTCGCGACCCGCCGCGGCCGTGGCGAGCGCCGCGTCCTCCAGCGCGCCTTCGTCGGTGACGACCGCCGCGAGGTGCAGGCCGGACTCGAACACCACTGATGATCAAGCCCCTGATCGCGACCGCGGTGCTCGCGATCGGCGTGCCGATCGGTGCGGCGGCGTATGTGCACGCGCGCACCGGCGAGCTCGCCGACCAGCTCGGCGAGGCCGGGGGGGTCCCGGCACAGATCGGCGCGATCGACGCCGACCTCACCGGCGCGATCCGGCTGTCCGAGGTCGCGCTCGGCGATCTGGTCGCCGCGGACTCGATCGAGGCGTCGGTCGCGCTCGAGTCGTTGCTGTCCGGCGAGCTCCACGCCGACGAGATCCGGGTCTCGCACCCGCGCGTCGACATCGCGGCGTCCACCGACGGCGACTCCGACCTCGCGCGCGTGGCGCGCCGCCTGCTCGGCAAGAGCAAGGTCGGCGCTGCGGGTCCGGCCGGGGGCGGCGAGCGCCGGCTCCGGCGGATCGTCGTGTCGTCCGGCTCGCTGAGCGCCCGCATCGCCGGCGTGGGCGAGCTGTCCGCCGAGGATGTCGAGCTCGTCCCCGACGCCGGCGGCGTTCGCGTGATCACCGGTCCGGTGCGCGTGCACGGGCAGACGCAGCCGATCGACATCTCGCTCGCGTTCGCGCGGAGCGCCGCGGAGCTGTCGCTGCCGAAGCTCGAGCTGCGCCGGGTGCTCGCCGTCGGCGGCACGGGCACGGTCACCGCTGGCTCCCGCACGCTGGAGCTGCGCGAGGTCGCGGCCGGCCGCCTCGGAGCCGCCGGCTCGCTCGAGCTTCACGCCGCGATCGACGACGGTGGCGTCGCCCGCCCGATCGCGCTCGAGCTCTCGCCGAAGGACGCCGCGGTCACCGTGCGCGGTGATCGCATCCCGCTGCGAGCCCTCGCCGCGGTCGCCCCGCCCGCGTTCGATCTCGAGACCGCGCGTGCCACCGGCGAGGTCCGCATCGCGCGGACGGGGAGCTCGCTCCAGCTGTTCGCCGACGGCTCGTTCGACGGCGTGGTCGTCCGCCACAAGGCGATCGCCGGCGAGCCGATTCCGGTCGGCGCACACATCAAGGCGCGCCTCACGGTGACGCCCGAGGCGATCACCGTGTCCGAGATCGGCATCGTCCTCGGCGCGCTCGACGCGAAGGTCTCGGGCTGGCTGCGTCGGGGCGCGCCGACCTCGGGCCAGCTCGAGGTGGCGATCGCGCCCGCGCCGTGCGCCGATCTGCTCGCCGCCCTCCCCGACCCGGTGCGCGGCGTCCTCGATGGCATGGTGCTCGTGGGCACGCTCGGCGGAACCGCGCGGCTCGCGATCGATCTCGCCGCCCCGCTCGGCGACGGCACGGTGCTCACCACCGCGATCGCCAACGGCTGCCGCGCGCTGTCGGAGCCGCCGGCCGCCGATGTCACCACGCTCACCACCGCCTCCGATCACCAGTATGCCGACGGCTCGCACGGCCGCGTCGGCCCCGGCGAGGCCACCTGGTACAACTGGGATCGCATCCCGCCGCGCCTCCGCAACGCGTTCGTCTCCGCCGAGGACGGCCGCTTCTTCGAGCACGACGGCTTCGATCTCCAGCAGATCGCGCGCAGCCTCGAGATCGACCTGCGCGAGCGCCGGCTCGCGCGGGGCGGCTCGACGATCAGCCAGCAGCTCGTGAAGAACGCATTCCTGTCGTACCGCCGCACGTTCGACCGCAAGGTGCAGGAGGCGATCCTGACCTGGCGGCTCGAGGAGCGGCTCGACAAGAAGCAGATCCTGACGCGCTACCTGAACATCATCGAGCTCGGCCCGCGGGTGTTCGGCGTCGGCGCCGCCTCGAAGTACTGGTTCGATCGTTCGCCGCGGGAGCTCAGCGTGAAGCAGGCCGCGTTCCTCGCCGCGATCACGTCGGAGCCGTCCTCGATGTCGCGCCGCGTGCGCCGGGCGGGCGGCCTCGATCCGCAGTCGGCCGAGCGGGTCGCCACGATCCTGCGCGCGATGTACCGCGACGGCGTGATCTCGACCGAGGACTTCGAGCTCGCGAAGACGCAGCCGATGTACTTCGCCGCGGCCGCGATCCGCAGCGACCGCTGAGCGTCACGGCGGGTCACGCCGCGCCGAACAGTCCGTGCACGAGCTCGTGGAAGCCCTCGGGGAGCAGGAAGGTGAGCTCGACGTAGCCGAGCGCGATCCGGTCACCGCTCGCGAGCTCGCGAGCCGCGTTGGGCGACAGCGGCTGGTTGTTGATCAGCGTGCCCGCACTCGAGTCCGCGTCGGTGAGCAGCCAGATGCCGTTGTTCTCGGTGAAGTAGGCGTGACGCTTCGAGACGCTCGCATCGTCGAGCACGATGTCGCACGCGGTCGCGACGCCGATCGTGACGCGACCGGCGTCGATGTCGCGCGCCACCACCGGCGCGACCAGCATCGCGTCCTGGAGCGCTGCGCGGGGCTTCTCGACCATCAGGCGATCGGTCGTCAGCTCGTCGCGCCGCGACGGATCGAGCCTGGTCAGTGCCCCAGACGCGTGCACGAGGAACGGGTGCGGGTGCGTGCTCACGAAGTGCTCTCGCCGGAGCCTCGCCACGGGAGCGAAGGACTCGATCGGCCGGAGCATCAGACGCCGAGGAACAACCGGTTTCCGAAGTTCCGCTCGAGCTCGGCCTGAAAGATCTTCTGCGCCGCCGCGTCGATGTCGTACGCGACGCGCTTGAACTCGAACGTGCGCTCTTCGGTGTCGTAGACGGTGTAGCTCGCGCGGTTGTCGTAGTCGCGCGGCTGGCCGACGGAGCCAACCGAGATGATGTAGCGGTGCTCCGGCCGGATCACGAACTTCGTCGCGACCACCTCGAACACCTCCTCGCGCGTCAGCGCGAACGA
>JAEUJX010000678.1 GCA_016794545.1 Myxococcales bacterium | reverse complement strand
GTCGTCGTGCCCGTCGTCGTCGTGCCCGTCGTCGTCGTGCCCGTCGTCGTCGTGCCCGCGGTCGTCGTCGTGCTGGTCGTCGTCGTCGTGCCGTTGCCGTTGCCGTTCCCGTTCCCGTTCCCGTTCCCGTTCCCGTTCCCGGTCCCGGTCGTCGTCGTGGTGGTCGTCGTCGTGCCCGTCGTCGACGGATCGGTTGTCGTGCCCGCGGTCGTCGTCGTGCCCGTCGTCGACGGGTCGGTCGTCGTGCCGGCGGTCGTCGTCGTGCTGGTCGTCGTCGTGCTGGTCGTCGTCGTCGTCGTGCCGTTGCCGTTGCCGTTACCGTTGCCGTTGCCGTTCCCGTTCCCCGTCGTCGACGCGGTGGTCGTGCCGTTCGAGCTCCCGGTGGTGCCGGTCGTCGTGGTCGTCGAGCTCGGATCGGCGGGGGGATCCGGGTAGGTGGTGGTCGTGGTGGTGGTCGTCGTCGTCGTCGTGTCCACGGCCGCGACCAGCGTCGGATCCGAGGAGCACGACGTGCTCTGGGTGTACTGCGCATCGCCGGAGAACTTGTGCATCGTCGGATCGACGCTGCTGGTGACGTACGTCGTGAGGTCACTGCCCTCGCCGCACTTGGCGACGATGAAGTACCAGCCGGTCGCGAGCGACGACAGCTGGACGCCCGGCACGTCTGGCGACTCGCCGCGGCAGCCGGTGTTGACCTCGTAGGTGCAGCGGATCGTCGCGATCGACGACTTGAAGCCGAGCTTGGTCCAGTCGCTGTCGTCGCCAAGGCACGCGGCGTAGATGTCCGCGCCGGTCGGGTTCGGAGCGTCGAGGCACTGGGTGGTCGCGAAGTAGGTAGAGCTGCCACCCATCTTCAGCCGGTCCTGGCGGTTGCGGAGCTCGCCGAACACGGCGCTCACCTCGGTGTCGTACGCCGCCTTCTTGCGGTGCGACTGGAAGCGAGGGACGGCGACGGCAGCGAGTGCGCCGATGGCGGCAACCACGAACATCACCTCGACCAGCGTGAAACCACTCTCGCGACCGGACCGGGTACGCATACGCATCGACACCCACTCTGTGACGGGTTCGAGAGGCACAACATGGTGTGCGGGGTAGCGCTCCGCCGAGAACCGCGGGTCCCGGGCTCCGGCTACCCCACCGATCGTGATCGGGCGCGGCTGGGTCAGTCGACGCGCGCGATCGAGCCGGGTGCGGCGACGTGGTCGATGGTGTGGAGCAGGAGCTGGAGCGAGTCGGTGGGCCGGAGGTGCAGGCGGGTCTTGCCAGCGTCCGACAGCCAGTAGACCCTGCGCTCCCACGGGTAGTGGGGCGCGCGGGCGACGATCGCCACCTTCACGGCACCGGACTTCTTCGCGTCGCCGACCACGCTCTTGACCTGCGCGAGCGTGGTCTCGGGACGCAGGTGGAGCGCGATCGTGTCGCTGTCGGAGCGCAGATCGCGCAGCGCCTCGATGCGCTCGTCGCCGCCGGTATAGCGCTGGCCGCCGATCACGACCTCGCCGCTGAGGTTGATCGCGGCCTCGCGCCACAGCGCGGTCGGATCCTCCACGGCGGTGGCGGTCTCGGCCGCGGCGCCGGCGATCGGCCAGTTATCGGGATCCGCCTTGCGCTCGGCGTCGTTCGCGGTGGCTGCAGCGAGCCGCTCGAGCGACTCCCAGCTGCGCACCGCCTGGTGCCAGCCGGGCTCCGCAGCACACATCACGCAGCTCGACACCGCATTGCGCACGCGCTCCATCGCGCGCTTCATCGCGAGCGCGGCGACGATCTCGCCCTGGTACTCGGGGACGACCTGCTTGCAGTCGCCGGCGAGCGGACCGCCGCACAGCCGCTGGAGGTACTGGCGAGGATCCTCGCCGCCCTGGGGCAGCAGCAGCGCCGCGCTCGGCTCGCGCTTGATCAGCACCGCGTCGGCCCTGATCGCCGGCGCGAGCAGCGTCGGCCACACGGTCAGCGCGAGCGTCTCGATCTGCTCGGCCATCGGCTTGCTCTGCACGGCCTGGATCGGCTGCAGCGCGAGCACGATCAGCTTGAGCTCGGCCTCGTCGGCGACGGTGCGGTCCATGCCCGGCCGCAGCTTCATCACCGTCTTCGCGAGATCCGCATAGGCCTGCGCGGTGCGGCCGTTCGCGACGAACTCGTCGATCGCCGCGTGCAGCGCGCTCTGGTTGTAGTCGCTGCCGGGGTCGCCCGAGGACACGCCGACGCGCTCCTGACCGCAGGCGGCGACGAGCACGGCGAGGACGAGGATGCGGGCCACCATCGAGGACTGTACGACTGACGTAGCAAGGCGGATGCCCGGCACGAGGCTCAGACCGCCGCCGCCCCGACGCACGCCGCCAGCGCCTCGGCGCTGAGGCCCTGCCCCAGCGCAACGATGCGACCTTGCTCGCCTTCGGGCACCACCAGCGGCTCGCTCGACACCCGCAGACCGACGCGGTGGATCGCGGTCCAGCCGTGGACCGCGTCGCCCCCGCGGGCGTCCACGGTCCTGACGATCCCCTTGATCCTCACGTAGTTGGCCGGCAGCGCGGCGAGCTGATCCTCGAGCTCCTCGAGGTCGAGCTCGCCGGTGGCACGCACGCTGATGCTGTCGATTCCGTGAGCGGTGGTGACGGCTTCGTTGTCGGGATGCCGACAGTGCTCGTCGTGAACGTGGCCAGATGCCTGGTCATTCGGGCGGGGACGGTCGGCCCCGACGGGAGGATCCGCCAGCAGCTCCTCGAGCCATGACGCGTGCTCGTCGGTGGTCCCGCGGCGCAGCGGTACGCGCGGCGCGAGCTGCCGAGCGGCATCCAGTGCGGCAGCGGTGTCGTGCTCCGCAGCGATTTCTGATTTCATCACGAGCACGACGTCAGCATTTGCCACCTGCGCGTCGACCGACGCCGAGAGCGGGCGCGAGGCGGCGAAGTTCATCGCGTCGACCAGGGTCACCACCGCCGCGAGCCGGATGCGCTGATCGAGCGGCGCCTTCTCCACGGCCCACGCGATCGGCAGCGGCTCCGCGACGCCGGTGGTCTCGAGCACGATGCCGCCGAGCCCGGGCGTCGAGTCCACGAGGTCGAGCAACGTGCGCTCGAGGTCGTCGCCGAGCACGCAGCACACGCAGCCGCCGGGGAGCTCGACCTGGCGGGCCGCGCCGCCGAGCAGCGCGCCGTCGATCCCGATCTCGCCGAGCTCGTTGACCACGACGCCGAGCTTGTCGGTCGCGCCGCGCTCCGCCCGCCGCGCGAGCAAGCGGTTCACGAGCGTCGTCTTCCCGCTGCCGAGGAAGCCGGTGACGATGACGAGCGGGACCCTCACGTCCCGATCGTACCGCGGAAGCCTTCGCCGAGCTTGCGAGGCGACCATGACGTCGCCGAGCTTGCGAGGCGATGATCAGGCTGCGGGCTTCTCGACGACCACGACCTTGCGCTTGCCGGCCGCGGTGAGCGGGATGTCATCGACGTACTGGATCTCGAACCGGGTCTTCGGCAGGTACTTCTGCGCGAAGTCGTGGATCGCTCGCGCCTCCTTCTCCGGCAGCTGGTCGCCGCCGTTCGGGACGATCTTCATGACGACGCTGCCGTCGAGCCGCTGGATCACCTGGAACTTCAGCGCGACGTGGCTCATCACGCCGAACAGGATGTTGAACACGAGGCCGTTGACGGGGTTGCCGTGCCCATCGCGCATGGTCTCGGTCACGCGGCCCTCGATCGGCCCGATCTTGTCGAGCCCGCGCCCGCAGGAGCACCGCTTCGCTCCGTGCGCGACGGCGAGGTCGCCGGTGACATACCGGACCATCGGGCACGCCAGGTTGTGGAGGTCGGTCACGACGACCTCGCCGGTCTCGCCGGGCTTCGCGGCGCGGACCCGGCCATCGGGCTCGCGCACGAGGAGCTCGACGATCATCGTCTCCATCGACGTGTGCATGCCGTCGTGGGCCTCGCACTCGCTCGCCATCATCATGACCTCGCGGCTGCCGTAGGTCTCGAACGCGGGACCGAAGGCGCGCACGATCTCGTCGCGGTCGTGCGGCCACAGCCGCTCGGCGCCGGTGAGCACCGGGATATCGTCCCAGTCGCGCAGCCCGCGCGCGTTGACGAACGTCGCGAGCGCCGCGGCGCCCGCGGAGTACGCGACGATCACCTGCGGCCGGAACCGGCGCAGCTGATCCACCGCCTCCAGCAGCGCCTGATCACCGCGCGGCGTGCAGTCGACGTAGAGGTCGCGCTTGATCATGCGGTCGAGCGCGATCTTCTTCCGCTTGACCCACGAATCCGACGGCGGCCCGGCTCCCCAGTAGTGCATCGTGCGCATCCCGATGCGGTAGCCGCCCCAGCCGTAGCCGCGCCAGCGGGTGGCGTCGCGCCAGTACCGCGACTCGGCGTTGTACTTCACGACGACGGGCTGCCCGGTCGTACCGCTGGTCGACTTCTGGATGACCGGGAACGGCGGTACGGCCGTGGTCCTCGCATTTAACGTGAGTCTCACGGTGTCGCGATCGAGCAGCGGGAGCTGCTCCAGCGCCGCGAGTGAATCGAAGTCCTCGGGTCGCATTCCGCGGTCGTCCAGGAGCTCGCGGTAGTGCGTGGTGTGGTGATACGCGTGGCGCATCAACCGACGGAGAAACCCGATCTGCAGGTCGACGAGCTGGTCGCGTGACCAGCGCTCGGTCCCCTGGAGGTACCGCAGCAGCGGAACCGTGGGACGGCCCCGCGCCGCCTCGAATGCCGGGAACAGTGCCTTCTCGAGGAGAGGTCCGTACAGATCCATCACGAGGGTTTCGGACTACCATGCATCGAGCGTGCTAGGCCGTCTTCGCAAAAAGAACCTGCAGTACTGGGTCCGTGACTACGGTAGACACCTGATTCGACGTGCGCGGACGCCACAACCGCGCGGACCCAGGCACGTCCTGTTCGCTCTGTGCGACCATTACGAGCCGCTGTGGGGTGGTGCTCCCGACCCCGTCGGGATCGCGCGCGTCGACGTGTGGGCGGAGCGCTATCCCGCGCTCGGCGAGTTCCGCGACGTCAACGGCCGGCCGCCGCGCCACGGCTGGTTCTTTCCCGGCGAGGAGTATCGCCCGCACTTCCTCGATCAGCTCGCGCACCTCGTGCGCGGCGGCTTCGGCGAGGTCGAGTTCCACCTGCACCACGACGGCGACACGTCGCTCACGCTCGCACCGCGGATCGCGCAGCACCTGAAGACGTTCGCCGAGCACGGCCACATCTCGCGCGACGCGGCGGGGCGCTATCAGTGGGCGTTCATCCACGGCAACTGGTCGCTCGCCAACGGCCGCCCCGACCGCAAGTGGTGCGGCGTCGACGACGAGCTGCCGATGCTGCACGACCTCGGGTGCTACGTCGACCTGACGTTCCCGTCGGCGCCGGATCCGTGTCAGCCCGACAAGGTCAACCAGATCTACTGGCCGGTCGGAGACCTGACGCAGGCGCGGTGCTACGAGCACGGCGAGCGCGCGAGGGTCGGCGAGCACCACGACGATCGCCTGCTCATGATCACCGGCCCGCTGTCGATCGCCCGCAAGGGGCTCGGCATCCGCATCGAGAACGGCGCGCTCACCGGCGACGATCCGCCGACCGCCGAGCGGGTCGCGACGTGGCTCGATCAGGAGATCCACATCGAGGGCCGCCCGGAGTGGATCTTCGTGAAGGTCCACACCCACGGCGCGATCGAGAAGACCGCTGACTCGCTGCTCGGCGATGGTGGACGAGCCTTGCACACCGCCCTCGCCCGGGAGATGCGCGAGCGCGGGGATACGCTGCACTACGTCACCGCGCGCGAGATGTTCAACGTCGCCCGCGCGGCGATGGACGGGAAGTCGGGTGATCCGAGCGCGTACTTCGATTACCTCGTGAAGCCACCCCCGGTCGCGATATCCTGAGCGCCGTGTCTCGGCTGCGCGCTCGCATCATCGGTATCGCGATCGTCTCCGCGTGCGGCTTCACTGCCAGCAACGTGCAACGCGACGACGGCGCGACGAGCATCGACTCATCGGTCGACGCGTACATCCCGGACGCGAGCGCGTGCCTCCGCGGCTCCGCCGAGTGCATCGCGAACGGGCAGATGGTCCGCGTGTGCGACGGTCCCGGGCTGCAGCCGCACGACGAGCCGTGCTCGTGGAGCTGCCTGTCCACGCCGGACGCGCACTGCGCGCAGCTCGTGCCGAGCGGCGGTGCGGTGACGACGGCGGATCTCGATCCCAGCGCTGCCCTCGGCGACGTCACGATCACCGCGACCCCGACGGCCACGCTCGACACCAACACCGGTGCGATCAGCGGCGTGCGTCCCGCCGGCGTCGGTTCGATCCTGAACGGCATCGAGGTCACCCAGCGCGGTGGCGTCACGGTGTTCCGGTTCAACAAGCTCACCGTGAGCGGCGTGCTCCTGCGGATCACCGGAGCGCGCGCGGCGGCGCTCGTGTCGATCACCGACATCACCATCAATGCCGAGTTCGACGCGCAGGGCGATTGCACCTCCACCCTCGCCGGACCGGGCGGCGCGCTCGGCGGAGGTGCGGGCGCGGGGGGCGGCGGCTCGGGCGGCGGCGGCTCGGGCAGCGGCGACACGAACAACTGCAGCGGTGGTGGGGGTGGCGGCTACGGCGGCCAGGGCGGCGACGGCGGGGGCGCCAACAACGCGGGCAACACCTTCGGCTCGGCGACGATCGCCACGCTCGTCGGCGGGGGCGGCGGCGGCGGCGGGGGCGGCGGCGGCAACGCGGGTGAGGGCGGCGGTGGCGGCGGCGCGGTGCAGCTCGTCGCGAATCAGCGCGTCACGATCAACGGCCTCTCGCCGCTCGCGGGCGGCATCAACGCCGGAGGCTGCGGCGGTCACACCGGCGACACGTGCGGCGGCGGTGGCGGCGCGGGGGGCACGATCCTGATCGAGGCGCCGGTGATCGAGCTCCAGTCGAGCACGCTCGCGGTCAACGGCGGTGGTGGTGGTGGTGGCTCCAGCGGCAGCGACGGTCGCGACGCGAGCCTCAACACGACGGCCGCCGCGGGCGGCAACGGCGGCGGGGGCCCCGGTCCCGGCAACAGCGGAGGCGACGGCGGTAACGGTGGCGACGACGCCGACGCGAACGGTGCCAACGGCGAGAACAAGAGCCGCGCCGGTGGCGGTGGCGGCGGCGTCGGGCGCATGCGCTTCAACACGCTGTCGGGCTCGATCCTGCGCTCGGGCACGACCGTGCTCAGCCCGGCGCTCACCAGCGGTCAGCAGCCGACGACGGTGTCGACCGGCATGGCCGTCATCCGCTGACGCCCGCGCGATGCGCGGCGATGCGAGCGCGGGCCGGCGCGACCTGGGCGTCGCGCACGTGATCCGGAACGCCCTCGACGTCCCACACGATGCGCAGCTTCTCGAGCACGCGCAGCACGTAGTACGTGATGTCGACCTCCCACCAGAAGAAGCCCTGGCGCGCGGAGCGCTGGTAGTGGTGGTGGTTGTTGTGCCAGCCCTCGCCGAACGTCAGCACGGCGAGCACCGGGTTGTTGCGCGAGTCGTCGGTCGTCGCGTAGCGGCGCGAGCCCCACACGTGCGCGAGCGAGTTGATGCAGAACGTGACGTGCCAGGCGAGGACGATCGCGACGAAGTGCCCCCAGAACAGCGCCGTCGGCCCGCCGATGAAGTAGATCAGAAAGCCCCAGGCGACCGCGACGAACAGATCGTGGCGATCGAGCCAGCGCAGCTCGGGATAGCGCGCGAAGTCCTTCACCTTGTCGAGGTCGGTGGTCCGGTTGCCGCGCAGCAGCCAGAAGCAGTGGCTCCACCAGAACCCGTGCTGGCGCGGCGAGTGCGCGTCCTCGGGCTGATCGCTGTACTTGTGGTGGTTGCGGTGGTGCGAGGCCCACCACAGGACGCCCTGCTGCGCGCTGCCCATCGCGAGCAGCGCGAGGATGAACTGGAACACGCGCGACGTCTTGAACGAGCGGTGCGAGAAGTACCGGTGGTAGCCCGCGGTGATCGCGAACATGCGCACGGTGTAGCCGCCGACGAGCCAGAGCGCGGCGCTCCAGCCCCACCCGACGGAGATCGCGCCGACCAGCGCCACCACGTGCACACCCCAGAACGGCAGGTTTTCGCGCAGCGAGACGCGCTCGGGCATGGAGCCACTGTGGGCCTCCCCGCGCCGCTCCAGGGTCATCGTTGCAGCACGGTTACCGAGGCGGTCTGACCGTAACGTGACGTGCCAGATGTTACGAACCATGCCATCGACATGCTGCGCGGGTGATCGCATGGTTCGGCGATGACGCCGTTCTCGTTCGAGCACGTGTTCCGCGCCGGCTCGCCCGCGCAGGTGATGGCCGCGTTCTGGGATCCGTCGCATCAGCGCGCGCAGGACCAGGCGCTCGCGATCGTCGAGCGCACGGTGCTCGAGCTGACCGAGACCGCGGAGGCCCGCGTTCGCGTCACCCGGATCGTGCCGCAGCGGCAGCTCCCGGCACTCGTGCGGCCGTTCGTGTCGGGTCCACTGCACTACGTGGAGACCGCCCGGTGGCGGCCCGGCACGGACGTGATCGAGCTCGAGATCCTGCCCTCCCTGCTCGGGGGCCGGGCCGTGATCCGGGCGACGTACCGGCTGGAGCCGGCCGGGACCGGCCTGATCCGGCGCACCTATGCTGGGTCGGTGTCGGTCGATGTCGCCCTGATCTCGTCGAGGATCGAGCGCGGGATCCGTTCCGAACTCCAGCGATCGTTACCGCTTGCCGCCGCCGTCACCCAGGGCTGGCTGGACGGACCGGAACCCGCGACGACTTCTGGGCGTAAATCCGGGGAATCAGGCATAATAATTCGGTGACCATTCCGGCGGGGACGCTGGTCCCCCGCGATGCCAGGGATTTCGGCAGCTATCAGCTGATCGCGAAGCTCGCGACCGGCGGGATGGCCGAGATCTTTTTGGCGCGGCCGACCGGTCGCGGCACGAAGGACGTCCTCGTGCTGAAGCGGATCCTCCCGCACCTCGCCGAGGACGATCACTTCGTCACGATGTTCCGCGACGAGGCCGAGCTCGCGAGCCACCTCGTCCACAAGAACGTGTGCCAGGTGCACGCCTTCGGCGAGTTCGCCGGCACCTGGTTCATCGCCATGGAGTACCTCCATGGCGTCCCGCTCTCGCGGATGATGACCCGCCTCTCGAAGGCCGGGAAGATGCTCGACCTCCGCATGGTCGCGGGCATCATCGTGCAGGCCTGCGAGGGCCTCCACGCCGCCCACGAGGCGAAGGGCCCCGACGGGCAGCTCCTCAACGTCGTGCACCGCGACGTCTCCCCGCCGAACATCATGGTGTGCGCCGACGGGACGGTGAAGGTCCTCGACTTCGGCATCGCGAAGGCCCGCGGCGCGAACTCGCGCACGCGCACCGGCACGGTGAAGGGAAAGAACGCGTACATGTCGCCCGAGCAGATCCTCGGCAAGCCGCTCGACCGGCGCAGCGACATCTTCGCGCTCGCGATCGTCATGTACGAGATGCTCGCGATCAAGCGCCTGTTCCATCGCGACTCCGACTTCCTCACGTTCAAGGCGATCACCGAGGAGCCCATCCCCGATATCCGCGAGCGCCGCCCCGACATCCCCGCGGGCCTGCGCGCCGCGCTGATCCAGGCGATGGCGCGCGATCCGAACGGCCGATTCGAGACCGCGCAGGCGTTCGCCGCCGCGATCCGCAACTCGGTCGCCACGCTCGGCGGCCCTGCCTCCACGAACGATCTGGCGCGCCTGCTGTTCACCGACTTCGGCGACGAGATGGCGTCGCGCGACGAGATCCTCAAGGCCGCCGACGAGCCAGCGCCGCCTCCGCTCCCGCCCAAGAGCACGTCGCAGGTCGTGCAGCTGCCGCGCGCGCCCGGCACCGCACCGACCATGCCTCCACCGCTGC
>JAEUJX010000637.1 GCA_016794545.1 Myxococcales bacterium | reverse complement strand
GCCGCCGATGTAGAGCTTCTCGGTCGAGCCGCCCGCGAGGTCGGTCGAGAAGCCCATCCCGAACACCTTCAGGCCGTTCGGCGACGCCCACGCGCTCTTCGTGCAGCTCCAGACGGCCGTGATCGGGACCGTGAACAGCTCGCCGCTCGTGTAGAGCACCCACGCGTTGCCCGCGCGATCGACGCTCATCGAGAACGGCGTCGCGCCGGCCTGGGCGGGGCAGGTGAGGGCGCCGAGATCGAGGAATGACCTCGTCGCGGGCGTGAACTGGGAGAGCATCTTGTTGTGCTGATCGATCGTGTAGATCAGCTCGGTGCCCATCGCGCACTCGTCGCTGCCGGCGGGCGCATCGGCACCACCGGGCGTGTCATCGCCGCCACCCCCGCCGTGATCCCGCTCGGCAGGAGCGCAGGCGGCGCACAGCATCCCCGCGAGCCACATCGTGGTCGTCGTCCTCATCGCGCGTGACGCTAGCTCCCGCCTCGCGGGCCGCGAAAGCAAAATCCGAGGCAGGACGGTCGTTTGCGCGCCAGGTGCAGCCGGTTACACGAACTGTTGCAGGGTCGGGCGGGAAACCGCGTGGGTCCGGACATGCAGCAGGTCTCGGCCCAGAACGTCCTCGTGCTCGACGCGTCGTTCGGCGGCATGTCGCTGGGCGCGCTCGACCGCTACCTCTCCGACATGCGCGCGTGGGTGCTCCAGAGCTGTCGCATGGCGCTCGCGGCGGGCACGGCGTGCGGCCGGATCGGCACGCTGCCGGGCGCGCTGCTCGAGGCACTGGTGGGCGCGTGCGGTGCGAGCGGCGACGCGGCGCGCTTCGTGGCGTCGGGTGAGGACGTCCCGCACCGGTTGCTCGCGCGCCAGCTCGGGTTGTCGCGGTTGGGCAGCGCGATCATGGTGCTCGCGGCGGCGCCCCGGCTGTGGGGCGACCTCGCGCAGCTCTACTCGAACATCGGCTTCACGGGGAAGGCGATCGTCGAGGAGGGCCTGCTCGCCGCGCTGCTCGGCTGCGACCGCGGCGCCATCGAGCGCGAGCTCGACCCGGGCGCGCCGCTCACCGTCACCGGCGTCTGCCGGCTCGGCCCGGGGGCGCGGCCGACCGCGCCGGTGATCGTGCACGCGATGGTGGTGCGTCGCCTCGCCGGCGAGAAGGTCCACGACGCGCGGCCGAGACTGGCGTGACACGCCGGCGCGGCATCCGTCACAGCCGTTCTCCGAGGCGGCGATCTCGTCGAATCGCGGGGTCGCGCGCCGGCCTACACGCTTGCCAGTCGCGGCGGCCTCGTGGAACTATCGTGGGAGTGCTCCGGGGTGGCGCGCTCTGTCTGCTTGTATCGACGGCGCTGGGCTGCGGATCCGAGATTCCGGATCCGACCCTGCCGCTGCTCGAGAAGCACGTCGGCTTCCCCGACGTGCCGGTCGACAGCTCGAACGCGGTCGCCCTTTCGCCGGCCGCGGCGGCGCTCGGGAAGAAGTTCTACTTCGACACGAACTTCTCGGGCAGCGAGGTGTCCGCGGACATGCTGCTGCGTCCGATGACCACGCCGGGCCGCGCGGCGATGGGTCAGCCGATCAAGGTGTCGTGCAACACCTGCCACGACGTCACGAAAGGCGGTGCGGATCAGACGGGGGATCCGCCGGGCAACCGCGTGTCGTTCGGCGGCGGCGCGTACGACGTGAACGGCCAGCAGACCGTGAACTCCGCGTACTCGCAGCTCGTCTACTGGAACGGCCGCAACGACTCGCTGTGGTCGCAGATCGTCGCGGTCGCCGAGAGCCACGTGTCGATCAATGGCTCGCGCCTCCGCGTCGCGTGGCGGATCGCCGACGCGTACCGCGCCGAGTACCAGGCCCTGTTCCCCGAGTACCCGCTGCCGGCGCAGCTCGACTCGATCGCGGCGCACAAGGCGCGGCTCGAGCCCGACGGCACCTGCAAGCTCGACGGCAACGGGATGTGCCCGACCGACATCTGCCACGCCACGTACGGCCGCTGCACGCCGCGGTTCCCGCTCGAGGGCCGGCCCGGGTTCGTGAAGCCGGGCCAGCTGCCGGTCTGCGATCCGTCGACCGCCGACGACATCCTCCAGCCCTACGGCGACGCGTGGGACTGCATGCAGCTCGCGGATCAGCTGCTGGTCAACCGCATCTACACGAACTGGGCGAAGGCGATCGCGGCGTACGAGGCCACGTTGATCTCGAAGGACTCGCCGTTCGACCGGTGGGCCGAGGGTGGCTTCGTCACCGGCAAGCTCGGCGCGTCCGCCGAGCGCGGGGCGCGGCTGTTCGTCGGCAAGGCCGCGTGCGCCGAGTGCCACAGCGGCCCGCTGTTCATGGACGACAAGTTCCACCAGATCGGCGTGGCGCAGGTCGGCGCCTACGTGCCGAAGACCAGCGAGTGCCCGGTGGGCGACTGGTGCGACTGCGTGAGCGACGACCGGTTCGAGCCGATGAACTGCCTGCCGATCGGCGCGCGCGATGGCCT
This sequence comes from Myxococcales bacterium, assembly GCA_016794545.1. Classification (GTDB taxonomy): domain Bacteria; phylum Myxococcota_A; class Polyangia; order Haliangiales; family Haliangiaceae; genus JABFXX01. Next base: position 6,959 of record JAEUJX010000637.1, on the reverse strand, counting down.
GCGCAAGCTTCAGGCGAGCCGGTTCCGCCGCGACTCGGTGTGGAGCGACGACGAGGAGTGCCGGCGCCACTACACGGCACACATCGATCCGAACTACGCCGCCGAGCACCCCGACGAGTGTGACGGCCGCATCGCGTGGTACTCGATGCCGCTCACCGACGAGCTGAGGGGGCAGTGGAAGACGCCGGGCCTGCGCGATGTCGCGCTGACCGGCCCGTACATGCACACGGGCGTGTACACGACGCTGCGCGAGGTGATCGTCCACTACAACAAGGGCGGCATCGTCGAGACGCAGGGCGGCGAGCTGATCGGGACGATCGACGAGAAGGTGAAGGTGCTGAATTTGACGGAGCGCGAGATCGATGATCTGGTTGCGTTCCTGGAGAGCCTCACCGGGGTGGTGGACCCGGCGGTGACGTCACCGCCCACCGTGCCCGCGGACACGCCGTTCTAAATCTGACGAGGGGATGAGATGAAACACGCACAGTGGGTGGTGGCCCTGATCATCGGGGCCGGATGTGGAGACAACCTCCCACCGAAGCCGGATGCGGGGCCGCCCGTGCGCCCCGACGCGGGGGTGAACCTCGTAGCGCGCGGGCGCTACATCATGAACACGCTCGGCGCGTGCACGTTCTGCCACACGCCGCTCAACCCCGATGGCACGCGCGACAACACGAAGCTGCTGGCCGGCGTGGACTGCTTCGTCGACATCGATCCGACGGACCCCAACGTCGGTTGCATCGCGACGCGCAACCTGACGAACCACGAGACCGGTCTCAAGAACAAGACCGACCAGCAGATCAAGGACGCGTTCACCAAGGGCACGCGCACCGACGGGAAGATCCTCGCGCCGGTGATGCCGTACTGGGTGTTTCACAACATGACGGCGCAGGATCAGGACGCGATCGTGGCGTACCTGCGGACCGTGCCCGGGGTCGATCACCAGGTCGCCGCGAACCAGCCGCCGTGGTCGCTGATCAACGACGGCAACGCCGGCGTGTGCAGCATGTTCGGCACGCAGGGCACCACGCCGTGTCTCGCCGACGGGATCATGGAGTCCTCGATCCCGATGCCGGGCGCGGGCACCGCGGACATGGCGAGCGCGCTCCGGGGCCGGTACCTGTCGTCGATGGTCGGCCTGTGCATCGACTGCCATACGCCGGAGCTGCCGCACGTCCCGCCGACCAACCCGATCCCGCCGTTCTTCCCCCGGCCGATCGACATGGGGAAGCCCTACGGCGGGGGGCGCGCGTTCTTCTCGCAGGACCTCGGCCTGCCGGTGCCTCCGTATCCCGCGTTCCCGACGCCGATCATCACCCGCAACCTGACGCAGCACGCGACCGGCCTCATGGGCTGGACGACGTCGCAGATCCGGAACGCGATCGCGTTCGGCAAGGACCGCGACGGCAACGCGGTGTGCGCCGGGACGCACGGCAGCCTGATCTCGCCCTACGCGGCGCTCGACGAGCAGGACCTGACCGACATCGTGAACTACATCGCCTCCCTGCCGCCGGTCGACAACAACACGGGCACGGACTGCGCGGGGCCGCCGGTGCCCTAGTGATCCGCGCGCTCGTAGTCGTCCTCGCGAGCGCGACCGCGTGCTCGGATCCGCCGAAGGTCCTGCCGGACGCGCCCGTCGATGCACCGCTGCCGACGGCGCTGCCGCTGCTGCTGTCGGAGACCGGGCTCTACCAGGACCTCGCGGGCAAGGTGCTCGCCGACGACGTGATGCCGTTCGCACCGGCCCACGTGCTGTGGTCCGACGCCGCGGTGAAGCTGCGGTGGATCTCGCTGCCCGCGGGCGCGGTGATCGACTCCTCCGACATGGACCACTGGACGTTCCCGGTCGGGACGCGGTTGTGGAAGGAGTTCGCGAAGGACGGCAAGCGGCTCGAGACGCGGCTGATCTGGCGCGTCGCCGACACCGGCGATCGCGAGCGCGATACGCTGTTCGGTGCGTACGTGTGGAACGACAGCGAGACGGAGGCGACGTTCGCCAGGGCGGGCGCGATGAACGTGCGCGGCACCCAGCACGATGTCCCGTCGGCGGAGCTGTGCTGGCGCTGCCACATCGGCGAGGCGGGGCGCTCGCTCGGGTTCTCCGCGCTGCAGCTCCAGGACGTGTCGGGGCTGCCGCTCTCGCACCCGCCGCCCGCCGGCACGACGTATGCGGCGCCGAACGCGGCCCTCGGGTACCTGCACGCGAACTGCGGGCACTGCCACAACCCGAGCGGCGATGGCTGGGCGAACTCGAACATGGTGCTCCGGCTGGGCGTCGGAGAGCGCGATCCGATGGCGAACCAGATCGTCGCCACCACCGTCGGCGTCGATGTCCAGCAGTGGCTCGGCCACGGGTACGCCAAGCGGATCGTCGCGGGGAAGCCCGACATGAGCGCGGTGTTCGCGCGCGCGGCGATGCGCGGTGCGAACATCCAGATGCCGCCGATCGCGACCGAGATCGTCGACACCCAAGGCGTGGAGCTCTTGCGGACATGGATCACCAACCTGTGAAGCAACTCGCGATCCTCCTGCTGCTCACCGCGTCGCCGGCGCTCGCCGACGAGCCGGCGGCGCCTCCGGTGGAGCCGGTGCCGGCGCCCGAGCCCGAGCCCGAACCGGCGAAGACCGACCCGAGGCTCGACGAGCTGACGAGGCGCCTGCAGACGCTCGAGGACGAGCTCTCGCAGGTCAAGGACGACAACACGTACCTCGAGGAGAAGCTCCAGTCGCTGCTGCCGATCGCCGCGAAGCTCGGCGGCTACATCGACGCGGGCTTCTTCGTCACCGACGGCAATGGCGCCGGGACGCGGTCGGATCTGATCGGCCAGTTCTACCCGGAGTACCTCGACAAGGGTATCCCCGGCTCGTGGGTGTTCATGGGCGATCCGCTGTCGACGACGGTGAACTCGCGCGGCGACGTCGCGGACACCGGCGAGTCGCGCGCGATCGTGTTCGATCCGATCAACTCGCGCGGCAAGTCGACGTTCCTCGTCAACGCGGTGAACCTCGCGCTGTTCGCGGGGCTGTCGGAGACCGCCTCGGCGCAGGTGTCGGTCGACTTCGTGCCGCGCGCGCGCGACATCTCCGACGTCGGCGGCGTGTTCGCCGGCGACTACGTCGACGTCAAGCTCGCGTACGGCGAGTGGAAGCCGAAGCTCGACGACCTCGAGCTGTCGCTGCAGGCGGGCAAGTTCGACTCGGTGCTCGGCTTCGAGTACCGCTCGCTCGAGAGCCCGGATCGGCTCGGCATCACCCCGTCGCTCATCTGCCGCTACCTGTGCGGCCGGCCGATCGGCCTCAAGGCGCGCGCGCGCCTCCTCGACAACACGGTGATCGCGAACGTGGCAGTAACGAACGGCACCCACTTCTCGGAGGGGTTCACGTTCGCCGACGAGACCGACTCGAACCACCTGAAGACCGTGGCGGGGCGGCTGTCCTACCTCGCCGGCGGCAAGGTCGAGCTCGGGGCGTCGGGCGCGTTCGGCGCACAGGACCAGCAGACCGACAGCGGGCTCTACCAGTGGCACGTCGGTGCGGACGTGCATGCCGAGGTCGGCGACCTCGAGCTGACGGTGGAGTACGTGAAAGGAAAGGCGAAGGGCAAGACGTCCGGCATGACCCTGGCCGAGTGCGATGACGCGCCGTGCCTCGACTACCAGGGTGCATATCTGCTCGGCGGGTACCGTCTGACCAACGTGTTCGTCCCGTACGCGCGCGTCGACTGGCGCGACGCCACCCACGAGAGCGGTGCCAGCTTCGTCTACATCTCGAAGCTGGTGCGCTTCACCGTTGGTTTGCGGGCAGAGATCGGGACGCGCGTGATCGTGAAGGCCGAGGCCACGCTGAACCGCGAGCTCGACCGGATCCCGCAGTTCCCCAACGACGTGATCACCACGTCCCTCGTCCTGAAGCTGTAGGAGCTCCCATGACCAGGCTCGCATGCATCGTGCTCGTCGCCACCGCTGCCTCCGCCCAGGCGAAGCCGACCACCGGCGACGTGAAGGGGAAGATCACGATCAAGAACAAGAAGGTCGCGAAGGGCGTCGTCGTGTATCTCGAGGGCGTTCCGGGCGATCCGCCGAAGCAGAAGAACGCGGTGATCAAGCAGCGCGAGAAGCAGTTCGATCCGCCGGTGACGATCGTCGTGAAGGGGACGACGGTGGACTTCCCGAACGAGGACAAGATCTTTCACAACGTGTTCAGCGTCTCGCGGCCCGCGCGCTTCGACCTCGGCCTGTACAAGAGCGGCACGCAGAAGTCGGTCGAGATGAAGCGGCCCGGCGTGGTGGACGTGTACTGCAACATCCACCCCGACATGATCGCGAAGGTGAAGGTCCTCGATAACCACTTCTATACGGTGACGGCGGCGGACGGCGTGTTCGCGATCCAGGGCGTCCCGGCGGGCGAATATCCGATCGTGGCGTGGCTGCCGAGTGGCGGAGAGGCCACCGGCAAGGTGACGATCAAGCCGGGAGAGGCGGCGAGCGTGGACCTCGAGGTCACCGAGGTCGTCACCAGGACGACGCACACGCGAAAGGACGGCACGCCATACGGTCGGTACAAGTAGCGCTGCTCGCGCTGGCCGCGTGCGGATCCGGCAAGGAGGCGGCGCCGGCGAAGAAGGATGGCGGGGCTGCCGTCGCGGCCCCGAAGGACGCCGCGGTCGATGCGCCGCGGATCGTCGACGCGCGCACGCGCCCGATGCCGGCGAAGGTGTTCCTGACCGGGGCGGGGCGCTGCGGCGAGTGCCACGAGAAGATGTTCGACGAGTGGGAGAGGTCTGCGCACGCGCGCTCCGCGTCGTCGGCGCTCTACAAGGCCTCGGCGGCGGCGGCGGCGAAGACCAGTGACCTGACCTGCCAGCAGTGTCACACACCGCTGGTCTCCGAGGCGCCGAAGGACGTGGTCGCGAGCGAGGGCGTGACCTGCGATGTCTGCCACACGCTCCGCGAGCCGAAGCCGTCGCCCGGCGGCGCGGACTTCGTGCTCGCGGTCGACGACATGGTGAAGTTCGGACCGCGCTGCGATCTGAAGGATCACTACTTCCACCGCATGGGCTGCTCGCCCGAGCACAAGGAGGCCGTGCTGTGCGGCACGTGCCACTGGTGGGAGCCGAACGGCCTGCCGGTGTTCACCGAGTACAAGGACTGGCGCGAGGGCCCGGCGTCGAAGTCGGGCGAGCCGTGCCAGAGCTGCCACATGCCGAAGACGAAGGCCGCGCTCGCAGTCGGGGCGGCCGTGCGCGCCGGCGTGCCGGATCACGGGCTGCTCGGCAGCGCGGGCGATCTGCGCAGGTCGGCGCTCGCGCTCGCGTTCTTCGTCCAGGATCAAGCGGAGCAGCTGGCGGTGCGCGTCGTGCTGACGAACCAGGGCGCGGGTCACCACGTGCCGGCCGGACTGCCGGAGCGCCGCATCGTGATCACGGTCGCGCTCTACGACGACGCCGGGACCAAGCTCGCCGAGAGGACCAGCGCGCGCGGACGCGTGCTCGTCGACGCTGCGGGCGCGCCGGCGCCGTTCTGGCGGGCCGCGAAGGTCGCCGAGGACACGCGCATCCCGCCGAACGGCGACCTGACATGGGACCTGACGTTCCCACCGCCGCCGGCCGCGGGCGCGGTCGAGGTCACGGTCGAGCACGTCGTCGTGTCCGACGACCTGGCGAAGGAGCTCGGGGTCACGGCGGACCGGTTCCCGCTCACCCGGGCGAAGGTACCGTTCGGGGCGAAGGAGGGTGCGGGGCACGCGGGCCTGCCGAAGATCGTCCGCGTCCAGCCTCCGCGGCCGGCGACGGGCGGAACGCAGAAGAAGGGCGCGCGATGAAGCTGCGGACCACCGTGTTCCTCTGGGTGTTGCTGCTCGTCGCCGCGATCCTCGGCGCGACGATCGGCACGATCGCCGTCGTCTTCAACCGGTCGACGAAGGACCGGCTCGCCGAGGAGTCGCTCCGCAGCCGCGACGTCGCGCGCGATCTGCACGGCGAGCGGCAGTCGCTGTACCGGCAGGAGTGCCGGGTGGTCGCCGAGGAGCCGCGCCTCAAGGCGGTGGTCGCGACCGAGGATGTCGCCCGCGAGACGATCCTCGACGCGGTGCGCACGCTCGCGCAGACGCTGAACGCCGGCGTGTTCGTGATCGTCGACGCGAACGGCGCCCTGATCGCGGACAGCGCGGCGCCCGAGGCGGCCGGGTTCGACCTGTCGGACCGCCCGGTCGTGAAGCAGGCGCTGCTCGACGGCGAGGCCGCAGGCGTGTGGACCGCGGACGGCAAGGCCTACCAGGTGTCGTCGTGCCGGCTCGAGTTCGGCCAGCGCGTCGTCGGCGCGCTGGTGGTCGGCCACGCGATCGACGACGCGTTCGCCGACACCGTGGCGCGGCACACCGGCGGTGCGCTCGTCGTCGCCCTCGACGGCGCGCCGCTGACGCTGATGCCGAACAGCGTGACGCCGCCCGAGCTGCCGCCCGCGCTCGAGGCGGTGCGCGGCGGCGCGCGCGAGGTCTCGCTCGGCGGGGAGGCGTTCTTCGCGCAGCTGTTGCCGGTGCCGGGCTACGCGGGCACCGCGAAGCTCGAGTACCTGATGCTGCGCTCGATCGACGAGGCGCTCGCGCCGGCGCGCAAGGTCGTGCGGATCCTGCTCGTGCTCGTCGGCGCCGCCGCGCTCGCGACGCTCGTCCTGTCGCTGCTCCTCGCGCGCGGTCTCTCGAAGCCGATCGACGCGCTGGTGGCGCGGACCCACGCGATCGCGCACGGAGATCTGGCGCCGAAGCCGGTGTCGGGCCCGACCGAGGTGAAGACGCTCGGCGCCGCGATGGACAAGATGGCAGTCGAGATCGACGAGAACCGGCGGGGGGGCGCCGCCAACGAGCGGGCCGCCCGCGCGCGCCGGAGCGCCGGGGGGCCCACCAACAACCGACACACCCCCCAACACCACCTGAGCGGGCGGACGCGCGCCGCCCACAAA
>JAEUJX010000619.1 GCA_016794545.1 Myxococcales bacterium | reverse complement strand
GACGATGACCAGGTCGACCTCGATCGCCTCGGCTCCGACGAGTTGCACCGCATGGACGGGGTGGATGACGTCCGTGCCGACGATCGCATCGATGCGTACGCCCGTGTGGACATGGACGCCGAGCGCGCGGATCGTGCGCTCGAGCAGCGCGGCGCCGCCCGTGTCGAGCTGGCGCGGCATCAGGCGCGGCGCGGCCTCGAGCACGTGGGTCTCGAGGCCGGCGACCTGGAGGGCCCGCGCGGCCTCGAGCCCGAGCAGCCCCCCTCCGATCACGGCCGCGCGGCGCGCCGTCCTCGCCCACGCGAGGATCGCGTCGAGATCCTCGATCGTGCGGTAGACGAACACGCCCGGGCGCTCGATCCCGCGGATCGGTGGGACGAACGGCGACGAGCCGGTCGCGAGGACGAGCGCGCGGTAGGCCACGGCGTCGCCGCGCGCGGTCACCACCTCGCGGCGCGCGCGCTCGACGCGCGCGATCCGAGTGTCGGTGTGGAGCTCGATCGCGTGCTCCGCGTACCAGCGTGTGGTCGCGAGGGAGAGCGCGTCCGCCGAGCGGTGGGTGAAGTAGTCGGTGAGGTGCACGCGGTCGTACGCGGGGCGGGGCTCGTCGCCGAACACGACCACGCGCGCGCGGGCCGCGATGCCGTGCTCGACGAGCCGCTCGCAGAACCGGTGACCGACCATGCCGTTGCCGACGACGACGATCGTGTTCGGGGAGTGCGTCATGGAGCCTCCTCAGAACACGAACGGGACGTCGATCTGGATCGACTGATAGCGGCGATGGGCGGCCGGCTCGTCGAGCCCGCGCGCGTAGGACAGGCCGGGGCGCAGCCAGCGCGTGCCGCCGAGCGCGACGTGGGCTCGCAGGCCGATCGCGGCCGACCACGCATCGCGGCTCGCGCCGGTCGGGTCCAGCTCGACGAACGACGGCGTCGATAGGTAGCGCTGGTAACGGAGCTCGCCGCTCGCCGAGAGCTGCGGCAAGAGGAAGTACCCGGCGTGGAGGCCGGTCGTGACGTTCGTCTTGAACGCGTCGGGCTGCGCCGAGGCGCCGCGCACCCGGATCAGCTCGAACAGGGTGACCTCGGCCTGGATCGTGAGGCCGCGCGCGACGTAGGCGACGTCGACGCCCGCGATCGGCGTGAGGTCGTTCGCGGCGAACATCGCGTTGTCCATGCTCGAGCGCGCGACGGCGGCGGCGCGGATGCTGCCGAGGGCGCCAGCATCCGGGGTGTTGCCGCCGCCGCTGCCGAACGGGAGGGCGAGGCCGCCGAACACGCCGACCTTGAGCGGCGGAGCGACGGCCGGGGGCGACCAGATCACGCCGAGCAGGGGATTCGAGATCGCGGATGCCGACGCGCCCATCGCCGGGTCGTGGCGCACGACCGCGATGCGGAAGAGCGGTGCCAGTGTGGGCGTGAGCTTGTACGAGGCGAGGAACGTCGAGGCGACGGTCGAGCCCGCCATCCCGCCATCGTCGAACAGACCGATCGACGTGTCCGAGCGCACGACGTTGACGGGCTGGACCGGTCTCAGGCTCCAGCCGAGCGCATACGGCGGGGGAGGGGCGATCGGCTCGGCCCGGGCGGGCGCGGCGAACAGCGCGACGACGCACACGGGCACCACGATCTCCGCCCACCGGCCGCGCGCCGACGTCAGGACGCGGATCGCGACCGCGGCGACGCCGGCGAGGAGCGCGAGGATCGCGAAGCCGTAGCCGAACGAGCCGGTGGCGCCGCGCAGGCCGCCGAGCAGCATCGGGAGCACGAAGCCGCCGATGCCGCCGAGCGCGCCGATCAGGCCGGTGACCGCGCCGATGCTGCGCCCGAAGCGCTGGGGCACGATCTGGAACACCGCACCGTTCCCGAGGCCGAGGCACAGCATCGAGACCGCGAGGGCCACGACCATGATCGGCAGCGGCGGCAGCGTCGATTCGAACGCTTACGCGATCGAGATCGGGACGAGCAGGAATGCGAGGACGCGCGTGCCGCCGAGGCGGTCGGAGATGATGCCGCCGATCGGGCGGGCGAGGCTCCCCGCGCACGCGAGGCCGGCGGTGATGTAGCCGGCCTGGATCGCGGACAGGCCGTAGTTGTCGCGGAGGAACAGCGGGAGGAAGCTCGAGAGGCCGACGTAGCCGCCGAACGTGATCGCGTAGAACAGGCACATCCAGCGCAGATCGCGGTCGCGCAGCGACGGGAGCTTCGCCGGCGCGGGCGGGATCTTGCGCGGCGGCTCGTGGGCGAGGAGCGCGAACGCGAGGAGCACGCCCGCGAGGCCGATCATCGCGATGCCGAACGTCGCGCCGAGGCCGAACGCGGCGACCAGGCGCGGTGCGACGAGGTTCGTCACCACGGTGCCGCTGTTGCCGGCGGCGGCGATGCCCATCGCGAGGCCCTGGCGGTCGGGAGGAAACCACCGGCTGGCGAGCGGCAGCGCCACCGCGAACGACGCTCCGGCGAAGCCGAGCAGGGCGCCGATCACGATCAGGGTCGGCAGGCTCGGCGGGAGCTGCCACGCGAGCGCGAGCGGGAAGAACAGGAACGCGAGGAGCATCACGCCGATGCGCTTGCCGCCGAGGCGATCGACGAGCAGGCCGATCGGGATCCGCATCAGCGAGCCCGCGAGGATCGGCAGCGCGACGACGAACCCCTTCTCGGCCGGCGACAGCTGCGCGGCCTCGGCGAGCGGGATGCCGAGCGCCCCGATCAGCACCCACAGCATGAAGCTGAAGTCGAAGTGCAGAAAGCACGCGAGGAGCGTCGTGCGCCGCTTCCACGTTCCGGATGCAGCCGAGTCCGTCATGCAAACGACCATGCGGCGCGATGCGTTTCGTGAAGGTTTCTCAAGCGCAAACACGTGGCGCACTGCGTCGAGGCGACGTCACGTGTGTCAGACCGCGCTGCTACGACTGCGCGTCATGACCGGGTCAGGTGCGGCGGCGAGCTACGGCGACCTTCTGATCACGTCGATCGTCGTGCTCGCGATCGTGTGCGTCGTCGCGTTCGCGACCGTCAAGCTCGTCGGCCGGTTCCTCGCGACGGGCCGCACGCGCGGGGCGCACCTGCTCGACGTGATCGCGCGCGTACCGCTCGAGCCGCGGCGCTCGCTCTACGTCGTCGACGTGGCCGGCAAGTCGCTGCTCGTCGGGACGAGCGAGATGGGCCTGTCCGTGCTCGCCGAGCTCGATCCCGCGGAGGTCAAGGCGCGTGCGCCGTCGTCGGCGCGGCCCACGTTCGCCGAGCTCGTCCGCAATGCGCTCGCGCGGAGGAAGGCGCCGCCATCACCGCCGTCGTCGAACGACGGATCCGACAGCGGGGCATCGTGACCGACAGCGCGATCGGCAACGCGGCCCTGGTCGCCGCGCTCGCGCTCGTGCCGCTCGTCGTGCTGATGCTGACGAGCTTCGTGAAGCTCTCGGTCGTGCTGTCGCTCGTGCGCAACGCGCTGGGCGCGCCGGAGGCGCCGTCGGGCCTCGTCGTCATGGGGCTGTCGCTCGTGCTGACGTTCTTCGTGATGGCGCCGGTCGCCGTGCAGATGGTCACCGCCGCGGCCACGCCGACGCAGGTGTCACCGGCGCCCCCGCCGGGCCAGCTCGAGACCGCCGTGCGCGCGCTCGTGCCGCCGGATCGTCAGGCCGACGTGGACGCGGCCGCGCGCGCGCTCGTGCCGCTCGAGGCGTTCCTCGCGCGCCACGCCGCGGATCGCGACAAGGCGACGTTCGTCGAGCTCTCGGCCAAGCTCGGCCGGCCGGCGAAGGGCGACGAGCTCTCGGTCCTCGCGCCGGCGTTCCTCGCGACCGAGCTGCGCGAGGCGTTCGCGATCGCCGTCCTGATCTTCCTGCCGTTCCTCGTCATCGATCTGCTCGTCGGCCTCGGCCTCGGCGCGCTCGGGCTCGCGCAGACGTCGCCGCAGGTCGTCGCGCTGCCGCTCAAGCTGCTGCTGTTCGTCGCGGTCGACGGCTGGCGCCTGTTGTTCGACAGCCTGCTCCGGGGGTACGCGTGACGGCGAGCCTCGCCGGCCTCGTGCGCGAGGGCCTGATCCTCGCGCTGCTCCTCGCCGCGCCGCTGCTCGTCGCCGCGCTGATCGCCGGCGTGATCACGGGCCTCGTCGGTGCGGTCACGCAGGTCCAGGACCCGTCGATCGGCGTCGTCCCGCGCGTCGCCGCGGTCGGCGTCGCGCTCCTCCTGTTCGCGCCGTCGATCGGCCACCAGCTCGAGGTGTTCGCCGCGCGGATCTGGCCGCTGATCACCGCCATCGGCGTCGGGTAGGTCGTGGACCCGTTCGCTCCGCTCCTGGTGACGCTCGTGCTCGCCCTGCGCGGCGCCGCGGCGGTGCTCGTCGTGACCACGCTGGTCGGCGGCTTCCCGCGCATCGTGCAGGTCGGCCTCGCGCTCC
>JAEUJX010000614.1 GCA_016794545.1 Myxococcales bacterium | reverse complement strand
TCCGCGGCTCGACGCGGCGACGTACCTCCCGGTGGCCAACGACGTGCTCGGCCTCGGCTACGACAATCCCGGTGGCCCCGAGACGTTCGACAAGTCCGCCGAGTTCGGCGGCGCGGAGCTGGCAGGGATCGTGTGGATGCCCAGCAACTGGACGGATCCGGAGGTTCCCAGCGACGTGTTTCTGCCGATCCTCGCCGAGGAGACCGCCCATCGCTGGGGCGTGACCGTGTTCTACCAGCCGACGCTCGGCGAGCCGAGCAGCCGGTTCTTCAGCGACTGGGACCTCCACCTCATGGGGTTACTCCCCGCGGCCGACGTCAAGCCGATGACCCTGCTCGTCAACGTGATCGACGAGGAGGTGGCCCGCAACGCGCCGCCCGAGGCACTCGAAGCCGACGTCGAGACCATCACCATCGAGCAGGTGGTGTCCGCCGAGGGTCCTCGCATCCCCAATGCGTCGGCGAGTGCCAAGACATTCAAGCAAGCCTTCCTCTATGTCGTCCCTGAAGGTGACGTCGCTGAGGCCGCCGAGCTCGAGAGGCTCGACGAGCTCCGACTGCGCTGGGAAGGCTACTTCACGACCACCACGCGCGGGTTTGGCAGCGTGACCACCGCCCTGGATTGAGGTCGTGTCGATGCAGCCCTCGGTCGAAAAGCGCGGGGTCAGCGTACGAAGATCATCGGCGCGATCCCGGCGGATCTTGATCTCGCGGTGGCGTGCCTCGATCACGACGCGCACACGCATACTGCACCGTCACGAGACGGGCCAGAGCCAGTCGAACGCGGCGGTCCAGAATTGCTCGGAGCTGGCCTGGACCCACGTCGAGTCGGACGTCACCCACTCGTCTGCCCACAGATAGACCCGCCCGACGCCAACCTCGACCACGCCAGCAACGGCATTGCCGCCGATCCATGCCGTCGGCACGAACGTCGAGCCCCCGGTCGAGACCGCCGTGTCGCCCCCCATGAACACCACCGAGCTGACGCCGTCATTCACGGGATGCAGCGCGAGCGCGGTGACCGGTCCAGTGTTGATGTCGGAGCGAAACACGACTCCGAACACGCTGCTCAAGCTGGTCGCAAGATCGGCTCCTTGCTGCATGTCGGTGAAGCCCGACAGCTGCACCAGGGCCCCTCCTTGTTGGACGAAGCTCGCCAGCGCCTCACGCTCGAGATCGTCGGCCGCCGTCTGGAGCGCGCGCACCACCAGGAGGTCGGTGCGCGCCAGGATCGTCGTATCGAGGCGCCCCTGCAGCGTCTCCACGGTTGCCGCGCGACCGGCGAGCCAGTTCTCGAACATCGTCGTCGCACCTGAACCGGGGGCGCCCATGATCAGGACCCGCGGCGGACCATCATGGACCACCGGCCCATCGATCTGCGTGGATCCGTCGCCCCGGGGGGCGCCGTCGACGGCGCTCACCGCGTCGAACCCGACGCGGCCGCATGCGGCGAGCATGACCAGAACAGCAACGGCCCGGCGCACGTGGCGATCATCAGCGATCGATGCGTGATGTGCAAAGACCGAGTATCGCTTCCAGCGAGTTGCCGGTAGCAGCGTCACCGTCGACGTGCTTGCAGCTGCTGTAGACAACAGATTGCGATGAACGTCGTTTCGAGGTGGATACCCTCACCCCACCCCGCTTGATTCGCGTCTTGACGTGCACCAACGCGAGGCACGATGGCTGCAGTCGCCGGCGTGAATGAGAGCCATCCATCTCGCATCCGCGCTTCTGCTCGCCGCAAGCACGATCAGCTGTTCGACGGACGAAGAGTCTGACACCCTCGCCGAGGATCTTCAGGACCCGGAAGGCGTCCTACCGCCCGTGCCCGGCTCCGAAGAGCACGACGTGCACGAGGAGCCGTCCGAGGAGCCGGACATCGTGTTCTTCGGCTCGACCAAGGTGAAGGACGTCATCAACGTGACCTGCTCGACGGCGACCGTCCGCGGCCTCGCGGTGCAGATCGCAGACGAGATGGCGTGCATGCGCCCTACCGCGTTCGCGAAGTTCAGCGAAGGTGGCAACATCGACTTCGTCGGTGCGTCGGTCCTGCCCTACATGTCCCCGCAGGCCGCGACCGCCCTCAAGAAGGTAGCGCGGACCAGGCCGCTCCAGATCATCAGCGGCTTCCGCACGGTGGTGCAGCAGTACGTGCTCTACAAGTGGTACCTCGCCGGGCGTTGTGGCATCCCCGTCGCAGCCAAGCCCGGGCGTTCGAACCACGAGACGGGACGCGCGGTCGACTTGAACAACTACACGTCCGCGCGCGCGACCATGCGCGCGAACGGCTGGAGAGACGCGGTCGCTGGCGATCCAGCGCACTTCGATCATCAGGCATCCGCAGATCTGCGTGGGCTCGACGTCCAGGCGTTCCAGCGACTATGGAACCGCAACAACCCGGGCAACACGATCAGCGTCGACGGCGTCTGGGGCCCCCAGACCGCGACGGCGCTCGCGAACAGCCCGAGCGGTGGCTTCGCGAGGGGCGCGTTCTGCATGTAATCGGACAACTCATCGCCGCCACCGCCCTGACGAAGACGGATCCGAACGCGCCCGCGACCGGAATCGTCGATAGCAAGCCACGAACAACGCCCCCGCTCGCGAAGGTCGTCGCCTCGAGCACGTGGATGCAGGCGATGGCGGTAGACGACCGGGGCCCATCCCACCGGATCAGCCCGGACACCGCGACCCGCTAACTCGTCGGGACGACTGCACGGCGACGCGACTCTTGGTCATTCGAGATCGTCTCGGCGAGGTTCGAGTCCCCCCCCGCTCGCTCGGCACGCTGCCGGCGCTCGGCTGGGAGCTCGCGACTGCCCTCGCGCTCGAAGGCCGCTGGGATGATGTCCATGCCACTGTCGCCCGGATCGCGAGCGGCACCAATCATGGTCATGGCTACCGTTTGCGCTTTGCGGCGTGGCGCGGCGTCCGTGACGAAAGCGCCTACCGGGGGTTCGCCGCGCTCGACGAACGCGACAGCTTCGAACGCGAGATGATCCTTGCCATCCACGACCCGACACTGCCGTGGAACACCAGGCGCGCACGAATCCGCGTGCACGTCGAGGCGAGCCGCGTCGGCAGCTTGCGTCGTCAGGCATTCATCGCGCAGCTCGCAGCGGAAGCGGCCGGGATGGTCAGTGACGTCGAAGAGTGTCTCGCGCTCCTGTTGCGCGCGAATGCGTGCGGCCTCTTCGACCTGCCCTGGCTCGACCGTTGTCCGGTGCTGGAACCGATCCGCGGCGAGCCGCGGTTCGCGATCATCCGCAACGACGTCGCCGAGCGTGCCCTCGCGATCCACGACGCGCTGTTCGGCGATCACCGAGATGAAGCCACGATCGCGACCGCCGCGGCGAGCTGATGGACCGGTATACATCGCGCGAGCGCCTGGGCCCCACGCGAATCCAACAGTACTCCGGCCGGTGTTGGCTCACGGCGCGAGGAGGAAGTCCCCGGTCTCGCGCCAGGCGCGACGTTCACCGTTGGAGAGCTCGTTTGGCCCGTCTCAGGCGAGGTTCGAGTCCCCCCGCTCGCACTGATTTCTCGACCGGAGACTGACTCCTCAGCACCAGGGGGCACCGAGCAGGGGTGCTGCACCGTCGAGCGACCGAACGCGGACGTTCAGCTTTGCGACCTCGCGGCGCGCGATATCCCACTGCTGCCCGCGGTTGTAGAGGTTGAACTGCCTCGCATGTTCGACGGCTGCTTCCATGGGCTCAGGCAGAGCGTGCCACCAGCCTTCAACCGGGCGCGAAGTTGCACCCCACCGCGAAGATCACCGAGTCGACGACTGCGTCAGGGCGCTGGACACGCGCTGCCGTCGAGGATCGCGTCGATCAGTCGTCGTCCCGCATCAACGCTCGTGACCACGACGGCGCGCTCGAGGTCCCCATCACTCGCCGGAAGTCGCACGCACGATACGGTACGCGCCGCCTGCGCGTTCGGCGTCATGGCGACCACGAGCACGTCGCCCTCGCGCATGCGTTCGGCGTGGTCGCCACCGTAAAGCGGACGGCTCGTCACGACGCTCCGGATCCCGCCGCCGCGCGACAGGTGTTGCACCTCCAGCACGATGCGCGCGTGGCCGATGCCCGAGCAATCGGGCGTACTCGACGCGACGACGGCGATGCCAAGCCCAAGCGCTTCGGCGAACGCGCGGCAGTCAGCTGCAGTGAGCGCAGCATGCGGCGGTGAATCGCTGCCCTGATCAGTGACGGCCGCGCCGGCGAGCGATCCGATCGTGCCTGGCGCATCATCACGCGGCGCAGGTGGTGACGGGGCTGCAGCAGGCGCTGGACCTCGGCCACATGCCGCGATGAACAGAGCAAGGAGGTGGTGCCGCGACATCGCAACTGAGCGTACCGCGCTCGCGCAGCCCTGCCGTCGAATCCTGCGAACGATG
>JAEUJX010000537.1 GCA_016794545.1 Myxococcales bacterium | reverse complement strand
GGGCAGCGGCGCCCCGAGCCGGCGCTCGATCACCGCGAGCTTGGCGGAGGTGAGCGGCGCGCCGAGCAGCGCGTGCTCGCGGCGTCGCGGCGCGGTGGCGCGAAGCCGCGCGAGCACCGCCGAGCGCGCGGGCAGATCGGGGCGCCGCGGCGCCCTCGCGACGCGCGGGCCAGCTGTTCGTGATCGCGTGGTTCGCGGCTTCGCCATGACGAGCACGATCGTACGTCGCGACCTCGGCCTACGTGCGGGCGAGGCGCCACTTCGTGCGCGTGTAGGCGACGCGGAACCCGCGGCGCTCGGCGTTGCGCTGCGAGCGACTGCCGGGATCCGCGACCATCATCGCGAGCTCGCAGCCACGCCGGCGCGCCTCGCCGAGCCGCGCCGAGAGGAGCAGGCCCTGTGCTCCGAGCCCGCGGCCCGCAGGGATGGTGCTCGCCCCCGCGAGCAACGCGACGCCGTCGTGCACGCCCAGCGAGGCCGTCGCGATCGGCACGCCGTCGCGCTCGACCACGAAGTGGAGCATCGCGCGGTTCGCGGCGGCCGCGGTCGCCATCTCGCGCATCGAGCTCGCGTACGTCGGATCGTTCGCCCAGCCGGCGACGGATGTCTCGATCCACACCGCGTGATCGGCGGGCTCGATCACGCGCACCTGCAACCCCGCCACGTCCGCAACCTCCGGCGCCGTCTCGAGGCCCTGCACGAGCACGGTGCTGAGCTCGTGCGGCGTGTAGCGTCGCTCCGCGAGCAGGGCGTACGTCGCCACCCCCGCGAGCGGGCTGACCTCGTGCATCACGTCGGCGCCGCGGTCGAAGAAGAAGCGCTCGATCGCCGCGAGCGCGTCGGGCGTCGCCGCGCCGAACAGGCCGAGGCCGAAGGTCTGCGTCAGCGGCGAGGCGGTGCCGTCGAAGATCGCGTAGGTGCCATCGAAGTCGTGCCACGCCGCCCCCAGCGCCGGCCGGAGCCGCTCGTTGACCTCCGTGAACGAGGTCGAGACGGCGCCCTCCGTGCGCTCGAGCCGTCGCGCCAGGGACCGATCCATGAACCACATGAGACAGCATCACCCGGGGCGGGCCGCCGGAGCACGGAACCGCGCCCGAATCGCTGACGGGACGGAGCGCCGAGCGGTACCCTTGGTGCGGGGTGTCGCTCAAGACGGTACGGGTTCCGGCGGGGATGGAGGAGCTCTTCCTTCGGGCCGAGGCCGTCGTCTCGCGGTTCTTCCACGAGCGCGAGGACCGTCCCGAGCACGGCACGATCGAGATCTTCGGCGAGCGGTATCTGCTCGTGCGCGCGGCCTCGCTGTCGGTGGAGTTCTTCGGGCTCGTGCGCGAGCTCTACGGCAAGAGCCGCGAGTCCGAGGCGGATGACTTCGCGCGCAACATCCTGTTCGACCTGGCGCACGCGATCGGCAAGCAGGATGCGCAGAACTTCCACGACAAGATGGACCTGCACGATCCGATCGCGCGGCTGTCGGCGGGCCCCGTCCACTTCTCGCACTCGGGCTGGGCGTTCGTCGACATCTCGCCCGACTCGCGCCCCGAGGCCGGGCCCGGCTTCTACCTGCTCTACGATCATCCGTACTCGTTCGAATCGGACGCCTGGCTGCGAGCGCAGCGCCAGGCGACGTTTCCGGTCTGCATCATGAACGCCGGGTACTCGTCGGGCTGGTGCGAGGCGAGCTTCGGCTTGCCGCTGGTGGCGGCCGAGCTCATGTGCCGTGCGCGCGGCGACGACACCTGCCGGTTCGTGATGGCGCCGCCGGATCGCATCGAGGAACACGTGGATCGCTACGTCCAGGAGCGGCTGGTGTCCTCTCCAGGGCGCGGCACCTATCAGATCCCCGACTTCTTCGCGCGCAAGCGCATGGAGGAGGACCTGCGGCGGAGGTTCGCCGAGGAGATGGCGGAGCGCGAGAACACCGAGCGCAAGCTGCGCCAGGCGCACAAGCTCGAGGCCGTCGGTCGGCTCGCCGGCGGGATCGCACACGACTTCAACAACCTGATGGCGATCGTGATCACGCGCGCGACGCTGCTCGAGCGACGGCTGGCGGCCGACGATCCGATGCGGCGGGAGCTCGAGGACATCGTCGCCGCCGGGGAGCGCGCCTCGAACCTGACGCGCCAGCTGCTCGCGTTCTCGCGGGCGCAGGTGCTCGCTCGCGAGCCGCTGGAGCTCAACGCGATCGTCGGCGAGCTCGCGAAGCTGCTCGCGGCCCTGATCGGCGAGCACCTCGAGCTCGAGCTCGAGCTCGATCCGCGGGCCGGCTGGGTCGAGGGAGACCGCGGGCAGCTCGAGCAGGTGATCACGAACCTCGTCGTCAATGCACGCGATGCGATGTCCGCGGGTGGGACGCTGCGGGTCGCGACCTCGCGGCTCACCGTCGACGGCAGCCAGGCGAGCCCCGAGCTGCCGGCCGGCGAGTACGCGCAGCTGCAGGTCACCGATCACGGGGCCGGCATGTCGGAGGACGTCCTGTCGCGGATCTTCGAGCCGTTCTTCACGACCAAGGATGGCGAGAACGCGGGCCTCGGGCTCGCGACGGTCTACGGCATCGTCAAGCAGTCAGGGGGACACGTCGAGGTCACGAGCGAGCTCGGCGTCGGCACGCGGTTCACCGTGATGCTCCCGCAGATCGCGTCTCCGGCCCCACC
>JAEUJX010000526.1 GCA_016794545.1 Myxococcales bacterium | reverse complement strand
GTCGACGAGATCGACGCCCGCGTACTCCGCCGGATCGAACTGCGCCTCGAGGTAGAACGCGCGGTACTCGTGCACGAAGGCCGACGTCGGGAGATCGTCGTAGTAGCCGACCTCCGAGCGGTTCACGACGTGATTGACCTCGTGGATCAGCGTCGCCGCGAGGCGCCGCGCGGTCTGCCCGCGCGACACGTAGATCCGGTTGCTCCACATGTAGCCGTCGAGCTCGGCCTCGATCGTGCGCTTCGCCGCGAGCGTGCCGCGGTCCTCGGGCTCGAGCCCCGCGTCGGGCAGGTCGGCGCGCACGCGCTCGAAGTCGGGGCAGGTGAGATCCGCGAGCTCGTCGATCTTCACGTAGCCGGCGCTGATCGACGCCAGCGTGAGCTCCGCGAGCTCGCTGTCATCCGCGGCGAGCACGTCGAGCGCCTTGCCGATGTACGCGCGGAACGCCTTGCTCGAGCGCGTCGGATCGACCTCGGTGAACCGTCCGCCGGTCGCCGTGCCGCGGTCTCCCTTGTCGTCGATCGCCTCGTCGCCGACGTCGTCACCGCCGCCGCCGGGAGCGGCACACGCGGCACAGAGGACGAGGGCGGGGACCAGGCGGCGCATCGCGCGCACGGGCTGCACGATCCGCACCCGGGCAACCGCGCGAAACGCCGCGCGCGCCGGTGGCTACTCGAGCAGCCGGTTGGCGTCGCCGATGACCACCTCGGCCGGCGCGACCCCGCCAAACCCGGTGTTCCACGCGACCGCATACCCGCTCACGCCCGACAGCACGACGCGCGCGCCCGCGGCGAACCGCGGGGGCGTCACCGTCCATTCGCCGATGACATCGTCCTCGAAGCAGGTCGGCCCGGCGAACAGCGCGCGCCGGCCCTCACCGGGGTGCGGCGCCTGCGCGACGAGCTCGACCTGGCTCCACCGCAGGTGACAGATGCGCGACAGGTCGAGCACGAACAGCGGCCGATCGTCGAGCTCGCGCGCCACGAGCACGCGCCCGCGCGCGAACCCGGCGCCGCGCGTGATCGTGCGCCCGGGCTCGATGATCAGCTCGCAGGTGCCGACCGTCGCCCGCACCTCGGCGAGCGCGGCGCCGATCTCCTCGAGGCCGTGCCACGCGCCACCGAGGTTCACGAACGCCGGCGCGAGCTCGGCCTCGCGCGCCGCGTCCAGCACCGCGCGCGCGGTCGCGACGAACCGTTCGGCGCTCGTCGCGGTCACCGGTCCGTGGTGCACGTGCACGCCGACGCGCCGCCCACGGGCGGCCTCCGTCATCGCGCGGATCTCGCGGGCTCGCCGCTCGCGTTCGACATCGAGGCCGAACCGCGAGCGCCGGTGCCCCGAGCCATCGAGCACCGCGCCCACCGCCGGATCGCGCGCCGTCAGGCTCGCCGAGATCCGGATCGCGATCTCCGCGTGCGCCGGCGCTCGCGTGACCTGCTCGACCGAATCGCACGACACGATCAGGCGCCCGCGGTGCGCGGCCGCCGCCTCGATCGCGCGGCCACTCGGATCGGCGACCGACAGCACGCAGCTCGCCGGCACCGCGCGCACCTCGCCGGGCGACGCCGCGTCGATCCCGTCGAACACGTCGTGCGCGAGCGCGAGCACGTCGGCGTGCGGGAACGACTTGGCCGCGAACAGCGCCGTGACGCCGTGCGCCCGCGCCGCCTCGGCGATCGCGCGCACGTTGCGCTCGAGCCGCTCGCGATCGAACACCAGCGCGGGCATCGGCGACGAGTGTACGCTGTCCGCGTGTTCCTCGAGACCGAGCGCCTCGTCCTCCGCGAGCCCACGCTGGCCGACTTCGCCGACTCGTACGCGATGCTCTCGAACGAGCAGGTCATGCGGCACGTCGGCGGCAAGCCGCTGACCGAGGAGGAGGCGTGGGCGCGCCTCCATCGCCACGCCGGCCAGTGGGCGTTGCTCGGCTTCGGCATCTGGGTCGTCCGCGACCGCGGCGGCACCTACGTCGGCGAGGTCGGCTTCCTCGAGCTGCACCGCGCCGTCACGCCGCGCCTGACCTCCGTCGAGGTCGGCTGGATGCTCGCTGCGTCCGCGCACGGCAAGGGCTACGCGACGGAAGCGATGCGCGCCGCGCTCGCCTGGGGCGACGTCCACGTCCGCGCCGCGCCGCTCGATCCCGCGCTCGTGCGCGGCCGGTTCGAGGCGATCATCGACGCCGGCAACGCGCCCTCGATCCGCGTCGCCGAGAAGCTCGGCTTCACGCGCCTCGGCACCGGCGAGTACAAGGGCGAGCAGGTCGTGATGTTCCGGCGCGGCTGACCGCTCACGTCCGGGAGCCAACAGCGCTCGTCCGTCCGGCCTCGGACCCCGTTCTCGTCGACGCCCGTCGTGTCCGCGTGACGGCGTCCGCCGCCGGTCTCGCCGGACAAGAAATATGGGGACGGGCCCCGGTTTCGCTGTCCGGCGCGGAAAATGGGGCCGGGCCCAGGTTCCGCTGTCAGGCGCCGGACAAGGAAAATGGGGACGGGCCCCGGTTTCGCTGTCCGGCGAGGAAGATGGGGACGGGCCCAGGTTCCGCTGTCAGGCGCCGGACATGGAAAATGGGGACGGGCCCCGGTTTCGCTGTCCGGGCCCCGGTTTCGCTGTCCGGCGAGGAAAATGGGGACGGGCCCCGGTTTCGGTGTCAGGCGCCGGACAAGGAAAATGGGGACGGGCCCCAGTGTCGCTGTCCGGCGTCCGCTGCTCGGCGTCGCTGCTCGCCTGTCGTCAGTTCGACGAGCCGGCGGCAGGCGGCGCCACGCGCGGCTGCATGCGGGGGAAGTCATCCGCGCTGCCGGCGGCGGAGCTGGACTCCGCGGCAGGCGGCGCCACGCGCGGCTGGGGGCGCGCGAAGTCGTCGTCGGCCGGCGCGGGTCGTGGCGGCGGGCGCGCGATCCCGTTATCGGCGCCGGGCGGCGGATCGGCGGGCGTCGCCGCGGCATCGGCGGCGGGTGGCGGCGCGGTCTCGGCGACCTTCGCGTTCGCGGCGTTGGGGCCGCCGGACAGCACGACGTAGGCGACGGGGACGGCGACGCCGAGGCCGACGAGGAGCGTGCCGCGCCAGCGCAGGCCGAGCTTGCCCTTGATCATGAACAGGCCGCTGATCGCGAGGTAGAGCAGCATCACGGCGTAGATGTCGGCGACGATCGTCCACGCGGCCTTGCCGCGGTTGTAGTGGAGCCAGTTGGCGACGCGCAGGAAGAAGCGCGGCGAGCGCGCCTGTACGGTCACCTGAGGCCCGACGACGGTGACCTGGGTGCCGCTCGAGTAGGAGAGGCGCAGCTCGTCGCCGGCGCGGAACACGTCGTCCGGCGTGCCGGTACCGGTGGCGTCGGTGACGCGCTTCACCGCCTCGGCGTCGGGGAGGTCGGGCGAGATGGGCGCGATCGAGAGCGTCTTCTCCGTCGCGTGAAAGTTCGGATCCCAGTCCTTGATGTGATTGATGGCGAGGCCCGACACCGCGTAGATGAACGTGAAGCCGACGGCGAGGTAGCCGATGTCGCGATGCAGCGACCTCAGCCACCCACGCCACCGCTTCCTGATCACCTGACCGATGCCGGGGCCACGCGCCTCGGCGGCGGGGTCAGGCATAGCGCTCCTCTCTCCACGGGTCCGCGTGGTTGTGGTAGCCGCGAACCTCCCAGTAGCCGGGGCGGTCGTTCTTGACGAACCGCACGCCGGTGATCCACTTCGCGCTCTTCCAGAAGTACAGATCCGGAATCAGACCGCGCACCGGCGCGCCGTGCGAGAGCGAGAACGGCTTGCCGTTCAGGCGATAGGTGATGAGCGACGTGTCTCCGGTCGCCTCCTTGAGCGGCACGTTCGCGGTGTAGCCGTGTGCGGCCTCGAAGATGACGTGCCGGACGCCGTCCTTGAGCCCGGCCTTCTCGGCGAGCAGCGCGACCTGCACGCCCTTCCACAGGCCGCCGATCAGCGACCAGCCGGTGACGCAGTGGACGTCGGCGACCTTCTCGACCTGCGGCAGCTTGAGGAGCGCCATGTAGTCGAGCTCGAACGGCGTCTTGACCTCGCCGTGGACGCGCAGCTTGAACGTGCGCACGTCGCCGTCCCCCTCGTCGCCGCCCATCGCGCGCAGCGCCTCGATCGCGCGCTGACCCGGCGGCAGGCGCGCGCGGCCATCCGGGCGCTTCTCGGCGCGCGCCTGCTTCGTCAGGTCGTCGGCCGCGATCCGCACCAGCGTCCCGCCCAGGGCCATGAACGCCGTGCCCACCGCCGCGGACTTGATGAACTGCCGGCGGTCCCATGCCTTCGCGAGCTCGGGGTACCGGTCCAGATCGGGCTTGGAATCGCTCACGTGACCTCCACCCACTGTACGAGGCAGCGGGCCATCCAGTTACTGCAGCTTGGAAGCCCAACCACCGCGCGCAGTTACGCGCGCCCGAACACCGGCACGAGCGTCCCCGAGGTGAGCGCATTCTCCGGCGAGGCCAGGAACGCGATGGTCTCGGCGATCTCCTCGGGCTTCGGCCACTTGCCGTGGTCCGCCTTCGGCATCGACGCGCGGTTCGCCGGCGTGTCGATCGTCGAGGGCAGCACCGCGTTGACCAGGATCCCCTCGCCGAGCAGCTCCGCCGCGAGCGTCTGCGTGAGCGACGCGACGCCCGCCTTCGCGGCCACGTAGGCCGCCATCCCGCCGACCGGCGCGATCACGGGCCGGCTGCCGACGTTCACGATCCGCCCGCCCTGGCCGCCCTTGCGCATCGAGATCACCGCCTCGCGGCACGCGAGGAAGCAGGTCAGCGTGTTGAGCCTCCACTGCCCTTCGAAGTCGGCCACGCTGGTCTCCGCGAGCGGCGCCATCGCGAAGCCGCCGACCAGGTGCACGCTCGCCCAGATCGGCGGCAGCGCCGCGTAGAACGCGCGCGTCGACGCTTCATCGTCGAGCTGCACGTCGGGGCGGTCGGCCACGTGCACCGTCGCGCCCCTCGCTTCGAACACGCTGACGACGCCCTTGCCGAGCGCGCCGCGACCACCGGTGATGACGACGTGCTTTCCCTGCAGGCTCACGGAGCTCGCATTATTCGCCGCGACGTCGCGCGAGACCAAGCGATCCGAGGCGGATCCGTGCGCACGCCCGGAGCGCAGCGATGGCGCGGGCTCGTGCCCGGGCCGAGCGAGCACCGGACGTACGCGCGGAGGCGCCCGGAGCGCGCCGGTCGCAGCCGACGGCGGGGCGAATAGTGCGAGCTACAAGATGATACCGCCGCAGGCGGCCTGGAACTTCGCGAGCACGTCGGAGAGTGCCTGCGTCAGGTTGCCGGCGCAGATCGACGAGAACACCGCCTGCGGCGTGCCGTTGGCGTTCGTCATCTGGACGAACTGCTTGAGGCGCGTCGCCTCGGCCGCGTTGCCGAAGCTCGAGTTGCACGAGGTCTCGCCGGCGATCACACCCGCGGCCCAGCGCGAGCGGTGACCCTTCAGCGTGTCGAGGAACTGGATCGCGTCGGCCGGGCCGAAATCGATCACCGGACCCGAGTTGGGGTTCGTCGCGTCGATGGTGAAGCTCGACTGCGTGGACGACCCGTCGTCCTCGTCGGTCATCATCACGACACCGAGCAGCGCGTCGTCGCGCAGGAAGCCGGCGTTCTTGCCGTCCGCGACGCGCTCGCTGAGCGCGTGCTTCGTCATGAGCAGCGGCATCTCGTACGACGCTCCGCCGGTGCCGACATTCGCGCGGCAGCCGAGCACCGTGCCGAGGTTCGGCGTGGTGCTGTCGAGCCACGCGGTCGGCACGTTGCAGTTCTTGAAGAACGCGCCGTCGGGCCCGGACTCCGACATCGGGATGCTCGTGCCGCCGAGGTTGATGGTGTACGTGATGTTCTTGCCGGTCGTCGTCACCGCGATCCGGAAGTCGACGTGCTCGCCCTCGTCGTTGACGTAGTTCTGGAGCACGCTCGCGAACATCGGGAAGTTCTGGGCGAGGTTCCCCTGCTCCTCGCTCATCGATCCCGAGTCGTCGACCACGAACACCAGGTCCATCTTGTTGCACTTGCGCGGCTCACCGCCGCCGCCGCCGCCGCCTCCGCCACCACCCGCATCGGGCGTGTCGTCCCCCCCGAGCGAGCCATCTCGGCCCGACGGGCCACACGCCATCAGACTCAGTGCGGAACCAATCAGGAACGCAATGGTAATCGGCTTCATAACTTCCCCTCGAAGTTGCGCGGACGATACACAGCGTGAATCCCGATCAAAAGTGATTTCTGAGGACCCACGCCACTTTGCACAACTCGTGCACGCTCGTGCACGACCGCGGGAGGGGAAGCGGGCCGTGGGACTCTGATGGCCAGAAGATCCTGGCGATGCCGGTGCGACCGAGGCCGACCCGGTCATCCCGCGTCACGTGATAGCAAGGCGCGGTGAGCAGCACTGGATTCTGCATGCCCGCCGAGTGGGCGCCGCACTCCGCGGTCTGGACCGCCTGGCCCCACGATCCCGAGCAGTGGCTCGAAGGCACCGAGGCGCCGCAGCGCGCGCTGATGGCGATGTGCGCGGCGATCGTCGATCTCGACGCGGCGGGCGCACCGCGCGGCGAGCGCGT
Organism: Myxococcales bacterium; assembly: GCA_016794545.1. Taxonomy (GTDB): domain Bacteria; phylum Myxococcota_A; class Polyangia; order Haliangiales; family Haliangiaceae; genus JABFXX01. The sequence goes on along the minus strand of JAEUJX010000526.1, from coordinate 3,334 downwards.
GGAGCTGCTCGTGCGGCACGCCGAGGACGAGGCCGCGGCGCGCGCGCTGCTGGGACGCGCCGCGGCGCACGTGCGGTTCCATCACACGACGTACGGCGACGTCTGGCTGCGCGACACCGGCCCGATCTTCGTCACGCGCGAGGGAGAGCTGTCCGCCGCGCGGTTCCGATTCGACGGCTGGGGCGGCAAGTACGTGATGACCGGCGACACCGAGGTGGCCGCGTCCGTGCTGCGCTGGACCGGCGTGCGGGGCGCGGCGTTCGACTTCGTGCTCGAGGGCGGCGCTGTCGAGGTCGACGGCGCCGGCGTGCTGCTCACCACGAAGCAGTGCTTGCTCGGCGGCTCGCGCAACCCCGGCCTCGACGCGGCGGCGCTCGAGGCGCGGCTGCGCTGGGCGCTCGGCGTCGAGCGCATCGTGTGGCTCGATCAGGGCCTGCAGAACGATCACACCGACGGACACATCGACACGATCGCGCGGTTCGTCGCGCCCGGCGTCGTCGCGTGCATGGAGCCGGCGGCGGGCGATCCGAACAAGGACGCGCTCGGCAGCATCATCGCGGACCTGCGCGCCGCGAAGCTCGAGGTCGTCACCACTCCGTCGCCGGGCGCCGTGCTCGACGCGAGCGGCATGCTGATGCCGGCGAGCTACATGAACTTCTACATCGCGAACACCACGGTCGTCGTCCCGACCTACGGCGTGCCCGCCGACGACGCCGCGGTGGCGGCGATCGCGAAGCTGTTCCCGGGCCGCCGCGCGGTCGGCCTCGATGGCAAGTCGGTGGTGGTCGGAGGCGGCGCGTTCCACTGCTCGACGCAGCAGCAGCCTGTTCCATGATCTGCGCTAAGGTCCGCGCATGAAGGTCACCGTCGCGGCTCTGCAGACCGCGCTCTCCGACGATGTCGCCGAGAACGTCGAGCGCGTGACGGCCATGGTGCGCGCGGCCGCGGGCAAGGGAGCCAATATCATCCTCCCGAGCGAGCTGTTCGAGGGGCACTACTTCTGCCGCACGCAGAACGAGGCGGACTTCGCGCGCGCGCGCCCGGCCGACAAGCACCCGACGCTGCGCCACTTCCAGGCGCTCGCCGCCGAGCTCGGCGTGGTCATCCCGGTCTCGTTCTTCGAGGCCGCGGGTCCCGAGCACTACAACTCGATCAAGGTGTTCGACGCCGACGGCGCCGACCTCGGCCTCTATCGCAAGAGCCACATCCCCGACGGGCCGGGCTACCAGGAGAAGTTCTTCTTCAAGCCCGGCAACACCGGCTTCAGGACGTTCCCGACGCGGTTCGGCACGATCGGCGTCGCGATCTGCTGGGACCAGTGGTTCCCCGAGGCCGCGCGCGCGATGACGCTGGCGGGGGCCGACATCCTGTTCTATCCGACCGCGATCGGCAGCGAGCCCGAGGAGCCCGAGCTCGACAGCCGCGACTCGTGGCAGCGCGTGATGATCGGCCACGCGGTCGCGAACGCGGTCGGCGTCGTCGCCGCGAACCGCGTCGGCACCGAGGGCGAGGGCGCCGCGGGGATCACGTTCTACGGCAGCTCGTTCGTGGCGAACGCGCGCGGCGACAAGCTCGCCGAGCTCGGCCGCGACGAGCGCGGCATGGCGATCGCCACGCTCGACACCGACGAGATCCGCCGCACCCGCGCGAGCATGGGCTTCTTCCGCGATCGCCGCCCGTCGCTCTACAAGTCGCTGGGCGAGTGATGGCGCGCCGCTACCTGTTTCTCGTCGGCAGCACCCGCCGGGGCGGCAACACCGAGCACCTCGCGCGGATCGCCGCGCACGCGCTCCCCGAGGATGCCGAGCAGCACTGGCTGCACCTCCTCGATTATCCGCTGCCGCCGTTCACCGACACGCGGCACTCGTCCGGCTATGCGATGCCCGAGGGCAACGCGAGGATGCTCGCCGACGCGACGCTCGCCGCGACCGACCTCGTGTTCGTCGCGCCGACCTACTGGTACGGCCTGCCGTGGCCGCTCAAGCACTACCTCGACCACTGGAGCCACTGGATGCGGATCCCCGAGCTGCAGTTCAAGCAGACGCTCGCCGGCCGCACGCTGCACGCGGTGATCGTCGACTCCGACGAGGATCCGGCCGATGGCTCGTCGCTCCCCGTGATCGACTCGCTGCGCCGCACCGCCGAGTACATGGCGATGCAGTGGCACGGCGTGCTGCTCGGTCACGCGAACCGCCCCGGCGAGATCGCGAACGACGCGGCCGCGATCAGCGCCGCCGGCGTCTACTTCACGTAGTCACCGACAGCGCGCCGTCCGCGGCACGGCGCCGGGGGAGCGGGCTCCGGCACCGGCGCCGGAGCAGCGAGCCGCCGCACGAGCGAGGCGCGAGCGAGCATCGCGCTCGCCGTCTGCCCACTGCGCGAGCGGTGCCGTGGCCTTCACACCGCGAAGCGGATCGCGACTCGGAGCGCGGAGCGCCTCACGGTCACGAACGCGCGATCGGCAGCGACGGCGAGCCGCGACGCACGGGACCGAGGACCTGCGCGACGGCCTCGGGATCGGCGGGCACGGCCTCGCCGGAGGCGAGCTCGAGCTCGAAGCCGGCGTCCTTGATCATCTGGTGGTCGGCGGACGGCGAGGCGCCGCCGGTCGTGAGGTAGCCCTGCGTGAAGATCGAGTTCGCCGGGTAGAGCGCGAACGCCTGGAGCGCGCGCAGCGTGAGCTCGCGGCCGCCGGCGACGCGCAGATCGGTGCGCGGGTGCACGAAGCGGAACATGCAGAGCGCGCGGAGCGCGAAGCCGGGCTCGACCTTCGGATAGCCGGCGAGCGGCGTGCCCGGTCGCGCGTCGAGGAAGTTGACCGGGACGGAGTCGACGTCGAGCTGGCGGAGCGCGAACGCGAGGTCGAGCAGATCCTCCTCGGACTCGCCGAGGCCGACGATGCCGCCGCAGCAGGTGTCCATGCCCGCGGCCTTCGCGTGCTGCACGGTGGCGACGCGGTCGGCCCACGAGTGGGTCGAGACGATCGCGCCGTAGTGGCGCTCGGACGTCTCGAGGTTGTGGTTGAAGCGATCGACGCCGGATGCGGCGAGGCGCTGCGCCTTCGCCTCGGTGAGGAGGCCCAGCGAGGCGCACAGCTCGATGTCGAGCTCGGCCTTGATGCGCTCGGCGGCGGCGCAGATCGTGTCGAGGTCCTTCTGCGACGGGCCGCGCGTCGCGGTCACCATGCAGTAGCGCTTCGCGCGGGCGGCGTGCGCGCGGCGCGCGCCCTCGACGAGGTCGTCGACCGACTTCATCGGCGCCTCGCCGGAGGGGGACGTGCCCGATGGTGACGCGTGCTTGCTCGACTGCGAGCAGAAGCCGCAGTCCTCGGGAC
>JAEUJX010000525.1 GCA_016794545.1 Myxococcales bacterium | reverse complement strand
CCGCCGACGCCGGCGCCGGCACGGCGCGGCGCGCGATGCGCCGCGCGCCGAACGAGCCGGCGGCGACGCGCGCGAGCAGGACGGCCATGCCGGCGAGCCAGATGCCGGCGAGGAGCGTGCCCCACGGGAACGGCGCGCTCGACGCCCGGGCCGGCGGGGCCGCCACGGTCGCGAGGTGGTGCGCGGCGATCCCGGCAGGACCGGTCTCCGCGATCGGCATGGCGGGCGACTCGAAGGCCGCCGCGGGCCCGGAGGCGAGTGCGCCGGTGTGCCACGTCGGCACGAGCGCCTCGATCACGGGGAGCACGAGCACCGCGGTCAGCGCGGTGGCGAGCACGAGGTAGCGCAGCGAGGCCGCCGCGCGCCGGAGCAGCCGCACGGCGAGGAGTGCGGCCGCGAGGACCGCGGCGGCGCGCACGAGCAGCAGGATCGGAAACTCGAACATGGTCACTTGCCCTCCTTCTTTGCCTTCGCGACGAGTGCGGCGATCCGGTCGAGCTCGCCCTGCGAGAGCTTGGTCTTCGACGACTCGACGAGCGTGGCGACGGCCTCCTCCACGGAGCCGTCGAAGAACGTCTCGACGAGGTGGTTGATTGCAGACCGTTGCGCGTCGCGACGGGCGACGGTCGGCGTGTAGACGTAGCTCTTGCCTTCGAGCTCGTGGCGTACGTGCCCGCCCTCCTCGAGGAGGCGCAGGAACGTGCGCACCGCCGAGTAGCTCGGCGGATCCGCGAGCTCGGCCAGGACGTCGTGCGCCGTCGCGCGTCCGCGGCGATGCAGGATGTCCATGATCTCGCGCTCGCGGCGCGTCAGCGGATCGGGCTTCTTCGTCACGTGCTAAGGAATTAGCACGTGCTAAAAAATTAGCAAGTCCGGATCGCGATCTATCTCTTCGCTCGCTTCGCCGCGTCGAGCGTCGCGCGGATCGCGCGCGCGAGCTGCATCGCCTTGTCCTCGGCGGCGGGGTCGCGGCGGCCGCCCCACTCGGCGGCGTAGTAGAGCTCGGTCAGCTCGCCGACGTCGGAGGCCGCGGGCTCGCCTCGCTGGGTCATGCGGGTCGCGAGCTCGCGCGGTGTCGTCGCGGCGTCACGTGCGACGCCCGCCTTCGCGAGGGACTTGGCGACGGACAGGTAGACCTCGGCGACCGTCGAGCGCGTGCGGTGCTTCCCGCGCGCGGCGGTCAGCGGATCCGCGGCGCCGCGGCGGCGGACGCGGCGCCAGATCAGCCACCCGAGGGGCAGGGCGAGCGGCAGCGCGAACGGCCAGTGCTCGACGATCTGATCCTTCGCGGTGACGATCGCGCCCTTCACCGCCATCGCGGCGCCCTTGATCGCGTGGCCGATCGACCTCAGCAGCGCGAGCTGCGACGACAGGTCGTACTCGATGACCCACTTGTTCCACTGGAAGCGCAGGGAATCGATGAACCGGCCGAGCTTCGCGCGCCAGCCGGTGCCGCCGCGACCGAGCACGTCGAGATCGGCGGGCGGCGTCGGATCGAACGTCACCCAGCCGACGCCCGGGAAGTACACCTCGTCCCACGAGTGCGCGTCGCCGGCGCGGACCGCGACGTAGCTCTGGTACTCGTTCCACTCGCCGCCGAGGAAGCCATTGACGTTGCGCGTGGGAATCCCGGCGGCGCGTGCGAGGACGGCGAACGCCGAGGCGAAGTACTCGCAGTGGCCCTGCTTGCGGTCGAACAGGAAGAAGTCGACGGCCTCCTGACCGCCCGGATCTCTCAGCACGAGCGTGTACGTCGCGTTGTTCTTCAGCCATGTCTGGATCGCGATGGCCTTGTCGTAGTTGTTCGAGTGGGACGCCGTGATCTGCAGCGCGAGCGCGCGCGTGCGGTCGGTGATCTCGGGCCCGAGCATCAGGTACACGCCGAAGTTCCTCGGCAACGGGCCGCTCGCCGCGCGCAGCTGCTCGGGCGTCGGCTTCGCGAGCTCGGAGTACACGGTGTAGCGGATCTGGCCGGTGTGATGGAGGCGCATCTCGTCGTTGAAGGCGCCCACCGGTTTGCGCTGCCGGACCACGTGCTGATACTCGAAGATCGTCGGCTGGCTCGCGCCGAACAGCACGTCGGAGTCGAGCGGATCCAGGATGACGTCCTGCCTCACCGAGGCCTCGGCGAGCTCGTCGATCTTCGAGGGCGACGCGACCTTCCCGCCGTTCCACCAGTAGCGGCGATCGACCACCGGGCCCACCTGGAGCTTGGAGGTCTCGTCGCTGCTCGGCGCGGACATCGTGCGCGTCCACTTGCCGTTCGAGTAGTGGTCGAACGCGACACCGCGCCAGTGGATCTCCGGCGCCTCGCGGCCGCCGTAGCGCTTGTCGATCTCGACGCGCATCACGACCGTCGAGTCGTTCTTGATCACGCCGTGACCACCGAGCTTCACGCCGTCGGAGAAGCCCGCGAGCGTCATCCCGCCGCGGCTCTTCAGGAAGAACCCGATGCCGACGCGCGGGAGCGCGAGGAACACCGCGGCGGCGCCGAGGAACACCGCGAACGAGAGCAGACCGGTGCCGAGGAAGAACCGGCCGCCGATGATCCGCCGCGAGTCGAGGATCCGGCGGACCTCGACGCGGTGGGTACCGCCATCGGCGGCGTGCTTCACGAGCAGGTTGTCCTCCATCTCGCGGCGCAGGTGGAACAACGTGAGCGCCCACGTCGACGAGATCACGAACCCGAGGAAGCACAGGCCGTAGGCCAGGTCGGGGTTCAGCACCGAACCGGCGACCAGCATGAGGAACGACAGCAGGTACATCTGCTGCCAGTCGCGCGCGGCGCGCCGGTTGAACGACTTCGCGACGATCAGGTAGAGCAAGAACTGCCCGCCGACACCGAGGTAGTCGCCGGTGACGATCGCGGTGAGCACCGCATAGACGAGCGCGAACACGCTCGCGACCGTCCAGGCCGTCTGCCACTTCTCGAACCGGATGCGCGGCGGCTCCCACCACCACGACACCACCATCGCCAGGAAGCCGGCGATCGAGAGCATCGGCGACAGCGCACCGCCCGTGGTCATCGCGAGGTACGCGAACCCGACCATCAGGTACGTGGCCGTCTTGTGGGCGACCGCGAACCTCATACGTCCATCACCGTCGTCGCCGCCGGGCGACCCTGCGCCGCGACCTCGCGCGGCACGACCAGCACGCTCTCCACGACCTTCGGGATCTCCGCGAACGCGACCTCCTCGCCGACGTACGGCAGGAGCGCGAGCGCGCGCGCGATCCGCGCCTCGTGGATCCGCCCCATGCCCGCCGGGATGTGCGTGCCACGCGCGCACAGCTCGACGGTCCAGCCGACCTCGAGGTAGCTCGCGGCGAGGCTCGCGGCGACGCTGATCGCGCGCTCGACCGCCGACACCGCCGCCTCCTGGGCGGGCGTGAGACCGCCGTCCTTGACGGCCTCGCGCACCGCTTCCGGCAGCGCGTTGTCGACCCCGATCACGACCTTGCGCGCGAGCTCGTCCTCGTACTCGCGGACGAGCAGCCGGCCCGTGCGCGCGCTCGACTTCCAGTGGACGTCGCGGCGGTCGTCGCCGCTGCGGCGCTCGCGCAGGCCATGGAACTCGCCGCGGCGGCCGAGTCGATCTGCGGTCGCCTCGCCGCGGCTCGTCGTCTTCGGCGCGGGGCGCTGCACGGTGACGCGCGCCGGGTAGACGAGCACCTCGAGGGGCGCGTCGACGTCGCGCGACTTGCGGAACAGCGCGAACGGGAACTTCGTCGCGATCCGGTACCCGGTCAGCGTGTAGAGACCGCGCCGCGCGTACGTGTGGCGATAGCTCGTGCGCTGGGTCTTCTCGGCGGGGATCTTGAGGAAGTAGCACCGCTTGTCGATCGGGGTCTTGCCCTGCAGATCCTCGACCTCGATCGAGAACGACGCCCGGTTCGGCTTCTGGTTCGCGATCACGACCTCCATGAGGAAGGGCTCGCCGGCGTACACCCGCGGCGGCGGCCGGCGTGTCACGTCGAGCTTCTTGAGGACGATCTCCGAGAGGATTCCGGACGCGATGATGAACGAGAGCAACCAGCCGAGGATCAGGTACAGCAGGTTGTTGCCGGTGTTGATCGCGGCGAACCCGACGCCGACGGCGAGCACGACGACGAGGCGGCCCTCGCGCGTGAAGGAGAGGCGGCGCGGTGGGCGCAACCTACGCCGGATCCGCGCCCACAGCCCCATGGCTCAGGTCGGGACCGCGACCCGGTTCGCGATGTCGGCGATCAGCCGCTCCGCGTCGATGCGGGCGCGGCCGAGCGAATCGTGGTGCTGCGCGAGCACGAGCCGGTGGGCGAGGCACGGGACCGCGAGCGACTTGACGTCGTCGGGCACCACGAAGTCGCGCCCCGCGGCGAGCGCCGCCGCCTGCGCCGCCCGGTACCACGCGAGCACGCCGCGCGTCGAGACGCCGACGGAGATCGCCGGATGGCGCCGCGTCTCCTCGACGATCGTCATCGCGTAGTCGACGAGTGCGTCGTCGACGCGGATGGTCTCCACGCCGTCCTGGAGGCTGCGCACCGCCGCGAGGTCCACGACCGGGGTCAGCGCGGCGACCGGATCGCCGCCGGTGCGGAGCTTGACCAGCTCGCGCTCGATCGCCTTCGCCGGATAGCCGATCGAGATGCGCAGGAGGAACCGGTCCATCTGCGACTCGGGCAGCGGATACGTGCCGTAGTGCTCGGCCGGGTTCTGCGTGGCGATCACCATGAACGGCGTGTCGAGCGTGTGGGTGGCGTCGTCGATCGACACCTGGCCCTCGCTCATCGCCTCGAGCAGCGCCGACTGCGTGCGCGGCGTGGTGCGGTTGATCTCGTCCGCGAGCACGACGTTCGCGAAGATCGGACCCCTCTTCAGCTCGAACACCTTGCCGTGCTGGTCGTAGATCGACACGCCGACGATGTCCGAGGGCAGGAGGTCGCTGGTGAACTGGATGCGCCGGAACGTGCCACCGAGCGCCGCCGCGAGCGCGCGCGCGAGCGTGGTCTTGCCGACGCCTGGGATGTCCTCGACGAGGAGGTGACCGCGGGCGAGCAGCGTGACGACGGCCGCGCGGATCGCCTCCGGCTTGCCGCGGACGATCGTGGCGATCGCATCCTCGAGCTTGCGCACCGCGCCGATGTCGGTCGACGAGAGCGGGGCAGGGGCCGGCGCCGCGGGCATCTCGAGTCAGTATAGCCCGCCGAAACGACGAAGGGGACCCCGGTTTCCCGGTGTCCCCTGTTGTCGTGCTGGCGCTGCCAGACGCGAGCGGTTGCCTAGCGGTCGCTCGCGAGCGACATCAGGAACTGGAGCACGTACCAGAACAGGGTCGCGATCGTCGAGAACAGCATCAGCGACGCAGCGACGTACCCCGTCGGCGGGAAGTGCGCCATCACCAGGCTGGTCTGGTAGAGGATGTAGCCCGCCATCAGCAGGATCATCAGGCCGGCGAAGATCGCGCCGAGGTGGAAGCCGAACGCCATCGACGCGATGATCACGCCGAGCGCCGCGAACGAGCAGATCGCGAGCGCGCCGCGCATGAAGGAGAAGTCCTTCTTGGTCAAGAACACGACCAGCGTGAGCCCGATGAAGATCGCGAGCGTGATGATGATCGCCTGCATCAGGATCGACGCCGCCTGACCGCTCAGCACCAGGTTGATGCCGTCGCCGCTGGCGAACATCTGCTGCGGGTTGCCGAAGCGGATCATCAGCACCCAGAGCAGCGGTTGCAGCAGGATCGCCTCTGCGACCACGGCGACCGTCAAGCCGGCGTACTGGAGACCGCGCGACCGGTCGGAGCGCGCGAGCCGATCGGCGATCCAGCCGACGGCCATGAACAGGACCAGGACCAGGATCCAGTTCCACTGGCCCTTCAGAGCCCACATCGAGAACTTCAGGCTGGCCTCGGTGGCGAACCGCATCATGCCGCCCGTGATCAGGGCGAACGCGATGAGCGCGACTCCGAGGTGCGCGTACGTCTTGCGGAGGAACTGAACGCGGTCGCTCACGCCGAGCGTGGCGACAGCTCCTTCGATGGGTCGAGCGGACGATGCGAGTGCCATGGCTTCCCTGCCTCCAGCGCGGTTTGCTCGCAATTTGTAGCATGGATCCCGACATCGCAAGGCCCGACGAGCCCGGGCCCCTAGGTGACCGCCCACAACACCGCGAGGGACACGATCAGCGACGGGATCGTGACGATCGCACCGACCCGGACGAACGTACCGAGAGGGACCGTGATGCCCTGGCGGCGCAGCTGGTGCGTCCACAGGAGGCCGGCGAGCGAGCCGATCGGCAGGAGGCGGGGGCCCAGGTCCCCGCCGACGAGAGCCGCGAACACGTACTTGTCGGGCCAGCCCGCCAGCGTCAGCGAGTGGAGCAGTGCCATCGGATGGTTGTCGATGAGCGCCGACCCGGCCGCCGCGACGGCGCCCACCGTCGCGATCGGTGCCGGTGTGCTCTCGTACAGGGAGGCCAGGGCATCGGTGACTCCGGCGCGTGCGAGCGCGGTCGCGAGCACCAGGACGCCGAACAGGAAGGGCACGAGCTCCCAGCTGATACCGCCCGCGATCCGGGCGAGGCGTGCGCCCCGCGCCAAGGCGACCGCGACGCAGATCAGCGCGGACGACGCGGCGACCGGCCAGATCGGCTGACCGAGCGCGGCGAGGATCGGATACGACGCGATGCTCGCTCCGGTGACCGCGAGGACGACGAGCGCGTGGCGAGACAGCGGGACCTTCGGTGGCGCATCGCCCAGCGCGGGGCCCTCGTCCGCGAGGACGCCCCGATAGCACCAGGCGAGCATCGCGTACGCGACGAGCCACCCCGCGATCGCCACCGGGATCATGTGCAGGGCGTAGGTGTTGAAGTCGATCCCGGCGCGATACGCGACCACGAGGTTCATCGGATTGCCGGTCGGGAGCGGTGCCACACCGGCGGCCACGAAGGCGCAGAACGCGAACGGCATGACGAACTTCGGGTGGCGCTTCGGATACACCGCGCGCAGCAGCTCGACGACGACCGGGGTGAGCAGCAAGATCGCGGCGTCGTTCGAGAGCAGAGCCGCGGTCAGCGCGGCGATCACGAACACGAACCGGAAGGCGTGCTTGACCGGTCCGCGCGTGCGCGGCTCGATCCACGCCGCGAACCTCGTGAACACCCCGAGCTCGGCGGCGGTCGCGGTCGTCGCCATGATGCCGACGATCGTGATCATCGGTCGCCACAGATCACCGAGTGCGTGCTCGATGTCGGCGACGCTCGCGACTCCACCGGCGAGCGCGACGGCGAGCCCGGCGAGCGCGCCGGCGGCCGGAGCCCAGTGATTACGCCAGGCGAGCGCGATCGCGAGCGCCGTCGCCATCGCTGCGATGGCCAGGAGCACGCGGCTACTTCAGGACGGCGCCGCTGAACAGCGACGGGAGCTTCGCGCCGTTCTTGGGATACGCGACGCCGCCGACGTCCTCGGTCGACGACCACGCCATCCCGGGCTTGAGGCCCTCGACGTAGCGCGCCTTCACGGTCTGCGGAGGGAACGACGTGTCGACGGTGACGGACTTCGACGCCGTGCACCAGCTCTCGTAGATCACCGAGCCCGAGCTCGTGATCTGCGTGATGCGGTTCGAGGACTTCCAGTTCGTGCACTGCTCCTGCTTCTCGAACTCCTTCTTGAACGTCACCTTCGCCTTGTCGCCCTTGACCTCGACCTTCGCGACGACGCCGCGGCCACCGCCGCCCGAGCTCATGTTCTGGCTCATCCAGCCGTGGTTGACGTCGGGGTAGTCGATGCGCGCGTCGCGGTCGTCGAGCGTGACGCCGTTGAGCATCATCGACGTGAGCGCCGCGGTGCGCGGACCGCGGAAGCCGGGCCAGCGCGAAGCGGTGTTGCCGGCGGCCTTCGTGAAGTAGTCCATGCTGCCGCGCTCGCCGCCGAGCCCCTCGCAGATGTAGTGCGCGACAGTCGCCATGTAGCCGTTCGGGTCGCCGATCACGACCGCCATCGCCTGCACGATCAGGTTCTCGTCGCCGGGCTCGCGCTTGAAGTTCGCGAACTTCTTCGCCTCGATCGCGCTCACCGCCTTCTTCCACGCCGGCCACGTGCGATCCGAGCAACCGTCGAACGCCTTGCGCGAGTTGGTCGCGCGCGCGTCGTCCATGTCGGCGAGCAGCTTCACGACCTCGGGGTCCGCCTTCGCCTTGAAGTCCGCACGGCCCTGCGCCGCGGTCTTGAACATCGTGGCGTAGCCGGCGTCCTTCGCCTGCAGCTCCTTGACCTTGGCGGCGTGCTCCTTGAGCTCGTCCTGGAACGTCACGTAGCGGAGGCGGATCTCCATGCGCTCGGCGCCGGTGATCCCGGTGTCCATGCGGAGCTCGCTCGAGAACTTCTTCGGGTCGAACGCGTCGATGTCGGGCTGGCACATCGCCCAGTTGGCCGCGTTCTCGTCGCCCTTATCCTTCATGCACTTCTTGATGTACGCGTAGCGGCCGACCTCGGACAGCTTGTCGCCGAGCGTGTCGGCGTCGTACGCGGCGCCGTCCTCGCTGAAGTCGAAGTCGATGAACGCGAACTGCTGGCCCGGCGTCATCGCGGACCGCGCGCGCTTCTTCTCGTGCTTGAGGTTGGTGTTCATGCGGGTCCCCTGGCCTTCCGACGCCCACTCGGCGGCGTCGGCCCAGTCTTGCTCCTGCATGTCGAGCTTCGCGCTCCACTTCTTCTTCGCCGACTCGAGCTCCTTCTGCATCGAGTTGGTCTCGCTGTCCGGCTTACACGAGGCGCCGACGATGTAGTAGACGACCCAGCGCGGTTCCTTGCCGGTCATGATGTCCTTGTCCCAACCGCCATCACGGCCGCTGTACTTCGCGCACCACGCAGGACCCTCCGCAAACGCCGTCGACGAAGTCAGCGCCAGAGCCGAAAAAACCGAAGCCGCCAAGAACACCCGTTTGTTCATGGCGGCGACAATAACGCGGTTTCCCGCGCCTGCCAGACGTCCTAGCGGCTGGCTTTGAGCTTCTTGATCTCGGCGATCAGCTCCGGAACTGCCTTCTCCCACTCCTGGACGATTCCGTAATCAGCGACCTGGAAGATCGGCTCGTCCTTGTTCTTGTTGATCGCGACGATCGTCTTGCTGCCCTTCATGCCGGCGAGGTGCTGGA
>JAEUJX010000196.1 GCA_016794545.1 Myxococcales bacterium | reverse complement strand
CGGTGACGGCGAGAGCGGCGAACGCCAGGAAGCGAGTCATGGGTCGCATCATCAGTTCACGCCGGTGCGCCCGACGAGGAACCGCGTTGGCAAACGCTGGCAGGTGGAGCACCGATCACATCGGCTGCGCATCACGTGCATTCGCGACCGTCGACAGGGCGCCGACCGGGACCTCGAACGATACGAGGACTGTGTGCAGCGCGAGCCCGGCGTAGCAGACGTCGCCGCCGCGCGCCCGGCGCCACAGGCACTGCTCGGGTGCGCCGAGCTCGACGCGGCGCACCTGGCCCGCGACCTCGAGCTGCAGCGGGCCCACCGGCTCGGCCATCCACGCGTCGAGCGCGGCCTCGGCGACCTCGCCGATCCGACCCGCGGCGTCGACGGGGTAGCGCTCCATGCCGATCGACAGCACCGTCCCGTCGGGACAGTCGGCGCGCACCTCGGTGAGCACCGGCTTCTCGCGCCTTTCGTAGATGTCCTTGCGCGGGATGAAGAACAGCGCCGCGGTGACCGCCGCGTCCGCGGCGAGGAAGCCACCATAGAGCCAGTGCGCGGGCTTCTCGTCGCGCGCGTAGAGGTACGCCGCGCCGAGCGCGCCCTCGAGGAGGGCCATGACGCCGGTCATGATCTTCCAGCGCCGGCCGTAGCGATACGCGGAGTGATGGACCACGTCCTTCGCGCGCTGGAACGTCGTGCAGCGCAGCTCGAAGGTCCCGGTGGTCGTCACCGGGAACATCACGTTGATCCGTTCCTGCACGCCCGGCATCGGCACGCTGACCTCGCGGACGTTCTCGTCCCACGCGCCCTGCGTGCCGGTCGCCTGCGTGCCGATCCAGGTCGTCGCGCAGCCGGAGAGCAGCGCGGCGATCACGAGCGATGCGGTCGTGGCCCTCATCGCGCACCCCCGAGCCGCACCCAGCCGCCCGGGATGAGCACGTGCACCGACCCGCGCGGCTGCCACTCGGCGGCGCGCCACCGCGTGCGCGGATCGGGGCGCAGCTGGTACGAGCCGCCGATCCACACCCACGTCGAGCCGCTCCACTGCCAGAAGCCGGGCACCCACACGACCTGCGCGACCGCGACCGGCGGCGGCGGCGGGGTCTCGGGCTGCGGCGGCGGCGGGGCCGCAGGCGCGGTCGTGGTCTGCTCGCTCGCGATGTCCTCGTCGGGCACGCGCCACATGCCGGCGAGCCACACCCACGTGCCGGCGGTCCACTGCCAGTAGCCGGGACGCCACTCGGCGTTCGCGGACAGCTTCGGCGGGACCTCCTCGGCGAGCGGATCCGGCGGCGGGCCGTCGGGTGGAGGCGGCGGGGCGAGCGCGTCGTCGATCCGCGCCTGCCAGACCTTCCTGCGGCGGGCGCGCTCATCGGCGCTCCAGCAGCGCGCGTCCTCGGCGTGCGCGGCGCAGTACGTCGTGCGCTCCTTCCGGTGGTTCTCGAACGCGGCGTGCATCGCGTAGCCGCCGGGCCCCCAGCAGCCGCGATCGTCGTGGTGCGTCGCGCAGAACTTCTCGCGCCGGGCGCGGCGCTCGATCTCGAGCGCGACCTCGATCGCGCGCCGCCGGGCTCGCTCCTCGTCCTCGACCGCGCGACGGCGGCGCTCCTCCTCGGCCTCGCGGCGCAGCTTCTCGAGCCGGCGCTCGGCCTCGAGCCGGCCGCGCTCCTCGGCCTCGCGGCGGCGGCGCTCGGTCTCGGGATCGACCTTCACGGTCACCACCGGCGCGGGCACGACGACGGTCACGCGGGCGCGGCGCTCGGCCTCGAGCCGCTCGCGCTCGAGCCGCTCGCGCTCGAGCTGCTCGCGGAGCCGCCGCTCGCGGAGCTCGAGGAACGCGAGGTACTCGCCCTCGGGCACGTTGGGCCGCCACTCGATGTGCGCGATGCCGAACAGCACGCCCTCGAGGTCGTTGGGCTCGGCCGACCAGAACCGGATCCGGATCCGCTTCGCGGGCACCGGGCGGTCGCGGAGGCTGATCCGCACCACGTCGATCGAGCTCGTCACCGCGCCTTCATCGAGCTCGAGTCGCGCGGTCGTCGTCGCGCGCGCCGGCGGAGGGCCGACGAGCCGGCCGGGCACCGCCGGGGTTCCGGGCGTGCCGCCGCCCGCGCCCCCGCCGCCGCGCGCCAGCGCGAGCCGCTCGCGCGCATCGGCCACGCAGCGCGCGTTCTCGGGCGCGCCGCCGACGCCGCCCCGCGCATCGAGCACGCGATCGACCGCGAGCGGCGGGTCGTCGTCGACGATCAGCTCGGCGTGCAGCCCGATGCGGCGCGGCGTCGACAGGCGGAGCTCGATCTCCTCGCCCCACCGCGCGCCGCTCGGGGCGAGCTCGAGCTCCCACGGGCCCTGCGCGCAGGTCGTGGTCGCGCGATACCAGCGCTGCGCGGCGACCGCGGGCTCGAGGGCCGGCTCCGGCGGCGGCGCCGCGCCGTACGAGGCGGCGGGACGGGGCGAGCTGCCCCCGCAGGCGCCGAGCAGGAGGGCGGCCATCACACGGGCACGAGAGACCATCGCGGCTCGCCACAGCATCGTCCGTGCCAGCGCGGATCACCCGCGGCAGGCGCCGTTTCGTGAACGCGGGTTCCCGGTCGGGCGTGAAACGTTCACATCCGGCGCCTGGCCAGGAGCTTCATGTACTCGGAGCGGCGGTCGGGATCGGTGAGCACGGTGTACGCGATCAGTACCTGAGCGAACACGGTTCGCGCGTCGTGGTGCTCGTCCTGGTAGCCGAGCTCGGCGAGGCGCTCCGGCC
Source organism: Myxococcales bacterium (assembly GCA_016794545.1). Taxonomy (GTDB): domain Bacteria; phylum Myxococcota_A; class Polyangia; order Haliangiales; family Haliangiaceae; genus JABFXX01. Next base: position 10,116 of record JAEUJX010000196.1, on the reverse strand, counting down.
GCAGGTAGCGCGCGAGCTCGACGTACGCGGCGCGGACCTCGGCGATCGACGCGTCGTACGAGACGCCGAGGAACTCGAAGTGATCGACGCCCTTGCCGAGCAGCGACGCGCGCGACGCGATCAGCTTGCGGACGCCCCTGATCGACAGCGGCGGCGATAGCGCGGCGGTCGGCTGCGCCTCGAGGAACGGATCGGTCCGTGCGCGAAACGGCGTGCCGCGCGGGAGCGTGCGCGGGCGGCGCTTCACGACGTGCGCGCTCGTCGCTGCCGTCGTGGTCGGCTCGCGCGGCGTGGGCACCCGGGTCATCGTCGGCTCGGGGTGCGAGGTCAGCTCGACGGGGATCGCGAGACGCGCGGAGTCGTAGGCCGGACCCTCGGTGGTGGTCGGACGGCGGGGCGTGGGGGCGCGCGGCAGCGAGACATCCTGCGGGCGGCCGGCGAGCTCGTACGGCGCGAGCGCGCCCGACGCCGCGAGCGACACGAGGACCGACATCACGAGGCGCGGATCGAGGTGGCGGTGCGTCGCCTCGAGGTCGGGCACGCTGGTGCCCGCGCGCAGCGCCTCGAGCACCGGGCCGGCGGCCTCGCCGAGCTCGAACCGCGCGAGGTCCGGCTCGGCATCGGGGCGCAGCGCGAACCGCGTGCCGAGCGAGCGCAGATCGGCGACCAGCCGATCGGTCGATTGATACCTCCGCGCGCCGAACGCGATCGCCGCACGGACGTCGACCTCGACGCCGACCAGCACCGGGATCTCGATCGTGTCGTCCACCGTGTACTCGCCGGCCTCGACCTCGAACGTGCGCGCGGTGCGCTGGATGATCACGCGGCGCTTGAGCAGCTGGACCGACGGCCCCGGCAGCTCCGTGGCCTCGGCGAACCTCTCCACGTCCTCGACCGCGGCACGGCCGAGGGCGCGGAGGATCGCCTGCGCCTTGAGCGGCGTGATCATCCGGTGCGCGAGCGCGATGCGCGACACCGAGTCGGCCACCAGCGGTGAGGTCGCGCCGACGACGATGCCGTGCGAGAACGCGACGCGGTACGTGCGGCCGCTCGCGCGCAGCGTGAGCTGGCCGCTCTTGCCGCCGAGCCCGAGCTCGGCGAGGGTCGCGGCCCACGGGCGCTGCGCGACGGTACCCATCGGTACCAGTGGAGCGCCGCTCGCGGATCGATGCAACCGCCTACGATCTGGTGGGCTGGCTCACACGCGCCAGCGTGTGCCGATTAGCCCCACTGCGAGCGCAGGAACACGACCAAGATGATGACGAGGATGATCGCGATGCCGACGGTGTGGAGGAGATACGTCTGCTGGGGTTGGCCGCTCACGAGCCGGACCCTACCTCATGTCGCTCGCGGTAGACAGTCCCCGTGGGGCGGTGTCCCGGCCGGTGCAGAAGCTCGGGGAGCCATCACGATTCGCGCATCCGTGAACGGGATGTGAGGCGCGATCCAGTCGCAACGCCGGAACGCGCACGATGCGCACGAGCTGCGCGCCCCGCGGCGTGATGTCGCGTGGCACTCGCGCTGCAGCTGTCCGCGAGCATGACCATCCAGACGTTTCACACCATCGATCTCGCCACGCTCTCCACGATCACCGGCGGTCAGGCCACGCAGGCGCCGACCGACGAGGAAGGACCTCCGCGCCGCACCTGGGGCCAGATGGCGCGCGACTACGGCGCCGCGTGCGTGATGGGCGCGGGGCAGTCGCTGCTCTACGGCGGCCGTCCGCGCAGCGTGCGCGACGCGGCGACGTCCGCGGCGGCGGGCTGCGCGATCGGCGTCGGCTCGCGCGCGATCGAGGACGTCGGGAGCTGGCTCGGCGGCGGGCAGTAGCTCAGCCGCTCGCGGCGAGCACGGCCTCGAGCCTCTCGAGGAAGTCGCTCGGCCGCGCCGGGGTCGGCGACGTCGGACCGACCCGCTCGAGCTGGATCACGAGCTGATCCGTCGCGGGATGTCGGCCGCGCAGCCGCTGCGCCGCCTGGTACGCGCGCTCCATCATCTCCGCCGCGGTTCGCGGGCTGATGTCGACGAGCTGGCGCGCGTTCGCGATCGACTCGCGCATCTGCTCGATCGCGCGCTGGTCGTGGACGAGCAGCACCTCGCGCTGGTTGATGGAGCCGAGCGAGTCGAGGTACTTCACGAGCCCCTCGCTCGTGAGGCGCGCGACCGACGGCGGCTGCGTCTGCAGCTCGCGATCGAACTCGACCATCTGCCAGCGATCCGCGGGCCGCATCGCGCGGCACACGACCGAGCCGACGAACTGGCGCAGCGTGTCGCGGATCTGCGAGAGCACCTCGCCGTGGCGCGAGCTCTCTTCGCGCTGCAGCACGTCGTTGAGCGGCGTCAGCGTCGCCGCCAGCTCGGCGAGACCGCGCCGCACGAGCAGCGCGCGGCCGAGCGATGTCAGGTAGCCGGGCACGACGGTCGCCGGGTTGACGTCGGGCACGAACGTCTCGAACACCATCGAGATCAGCGCGTGCACGCCTTCGCTCGCGGAGCTGCACGTGTCGTCGAGGAGCCCGAGCACCTGGTTCAGCTCGCCGGCCTCGAGCGCGTTCTCCATGCGCTGGCGTCCCTCGGTCTGCTGCGACCGGAGCCCGTACTCGATCGACAGCACCTTGTCGATCACGCGTGCCCACTTCTCGGTGTCGCCTTCGGTCTTCTCCTCGCCGAGTCCGCTCAACAGGTCACCGACGTCGAGCGCGGCGAAGTCGAGCTCGCCGTGGCCCTGCTGCGCGCCGCCGCCCTCGAGCTCGCCGAAGTCGAAGCTCGCGTCGTCGGCGGGCGGGGTGTCCTTGGCCGGGTCCTGGTCCTTGGCCGCGTGCTCGCCCTCGAGCATCTGGATGAAGTAGAGCAGCTCCTTCAGGCCGGCGAACGTGGCGTCCCACAGCTTGCGCAGGCCCTCGGTCTTCGCGGACGCGTCCTCGTGCGTTTCGCGGCTCGCCACGAACCGCTCGTACAGTCCTTCGTCCAGCCGCTTGAGATCGTCGAGTGCAGCGAGGGCGAGCCGCACGAGCTCGCCCGCGTGCATCTGGATCTTCGGCGTGGCGATGGCCTTCTGAAGTCGGGGATCCACCGGCACCCCAGTTTCTCATGCTCCTCGGGAGGCGGCAAAAAAGCCGTGATTTACCGGCAGTTTTGGGGCCGCGCGGCCCCCCAGGCGGTCGTGCCGTCCGTGAGGACGAGGCCCATGCAGGTGGCGCGGACGGCCTGATCGAGGCGCTCGAGCGGGAACAGCTCCTCCATGGTCATCCGATCGGCGACCCACTCGCCGCAGGGCTGGCACAGCTCGACCACGAGGAAGCGCAGCTGATCGTCCTGCACCTTGATGTCCCGTGGGTTGCGCCCGGCGCGCACGTCGTCGCGGTGGCGGCGCAGGCGCCCGATCAGGGCGGCGCCGTCGATCGGCGCGGCCTCCGAGACGCTCTTGGTGCGGATCGTGTTCGCGGGCGTGCACGTGCACGGACCGTCGGCGGCCTTCTCCTTCGCGCATGCGCCGAGCGCCACCGCGGCGAGGAGGATGCCGCGCATCAGCGCGGCTTCTTGAGGTGCGCGCGCAGCTTCGGGACCATCGCGGCCGTCGCGGCGATCAGCGCCTCGCGCTTCATGCCGGGCAGCCGCGTCTCGCGATACGCGCGCGAGGCGACCGACACCTTCGACGATCCGGTGAGCACGGAGACGATGCCGCGCTTGTCGCTGATCGACAGCTGCAGCTCGGCCGTCACGGAGACCTCGCCAGCGGCCGTGTTGTTCGCGAGCCGCACGAGACCGACATCGACGCGCCGGTCGGCGGGAGCGGTCTCGGACTCGAGATAGATGTCGAGCACGCGCTTGACGGTCTCGGCGCTCTCGCTGCGGTCGGTGGCTACCGCGATCTTCTCGGCGGTCGCCGAGCTCGCCAGACCTGCCACGATCACCAGAGCGACCCAGATCCGCGAGGTACCCACCATGCACACCACTGTGAGCACCATCCATGCCGGGAGTCCAAAAAACAGATCCCGCAGCATCCGGGTACTTGCGGTGGGGACAGCTGGCCCCGCGGGCTCCTGGACGACAGCTTTGGTAGCCATCGTGCGGCGGGAGCACGGCCGTCGGTTTAGTGTTGTGCGATGCGCATCATGTTCTCGCTGTTGTTCCTCGGTCTGTTCGCCACGGGATGCAAGAAGGACGTGACCAAGGACATCGAGGCGCTCGCTGATCGCGCGTGCGCCTGCACGGACGCCGCGTGCGCCGAGAAGGTCGTGGACGATCTGCTCGCGCTCGCGGACAAGAATCGCAAGGCGCGCGGTGACGAGGACCGCGCGCAGAAGGCGGCGCGCCGGCTCGGCGAGTGCACGATCAAGGCGGGCATGGATCAGGACAAGTTCATGACCAAGATGAAGCAGCTGCAGGCGATGGACGAGTAGCGATGCGCTGGCGCTGGGTCGGTCTCGGTTCGCTCGCCATCCTCGGTGGCTTCTACCTGTTCGTGCGCCTGATGCTCGTGCTGCAGGCGTGGCCCGACCACGCCGCGCACATCGGGTTCGCGTCCGCGGGCCTGGTCGGCGGCGCGACGATGGCGCGCCACGCGCTGATCGTCCCGTGGCGCGAGCCGGTCGGCGCCGCGTTCGGTGCGATCGCGATCGTCGTCGGATTCTGGGCCCTCGAGCCGCGCGAGGTCGATCTGTTCGTCGGTGGCGCACCGGGCGCGCTGCTCGCGATCGCGATCGTCATCGGCACCGCGATCGGCGGCGCCGCGCTCGCGCGCCGCTACCTCGGTACGCGGCCGACGCGCGTGGCGAGCGCGCTGCTCGACGTGCAGCTGCTCGGCGGGATCCTGCTCGTCATCCTCGCGCTGATGACGGTGATGCACGCGACGAAGAACGCGGTCATCGTCCCCGTGCTGTTCGGCACCGCGCTCGCCGGCTTCCTCACGCAGGCGGTCACGCCGGTCCGCAGCGTGTGGGCGTGCAGCGGCGGCAGCGTCGTGCTCGTGCTGATCATGCTGACTGGCTCCGGCCAGTGGGGCCAGATGCTCGCCGGGTTCGGGATCCTGTGGCTCGTCGGCGCGCTCGGCGCGGCCATCGCGTGGCGCGTGCTACCGACGCGGGATCCCGAGGCGGACGTGCCGTCCGCGCGCCTCCGATGATCAGGGCTTGAAGCGGTTGTCGCGGACGCCGGAGACGCCGAACGTCGAGTCGCCGACGTTCTGGCGGACCGTGAGCAGGATCGAGCGCCACGAGACGCGGTTGCCGTGCTCGATGCCCCAGATCAGCTTCGCGACGGCCGGGCCGGCGAACATGTTCGCGTCGGCGGTGACCTCGACGACCGACGACATCAGGTCGAGCTTGTCCCACGTGCCGCCCTTCGCCTTCAGGATCGGCTTCACGTAGTACTCGTAGCCGAGGCAGCCGCCGTAGAGGAAGATCTGGTAGGTGCTCGGGTACGCCGGGCGCGACCAGAAGTCCGACGCGCCGAGCATCGAGTGGCCGTCCCACACGACGATCTCGTGCTCCTTGATCGCCTTCTGGAAGTTGTCGAAGTGCGCGTAGTCGCCGAGGCCCGAGAAGTCGCGGGGCGAGTAGAGGTCGATCTGGACGAGCGTGCCGTTCGCCAGCGTCTTCTCGTAGCGCTCGCCGACCGTCGCTGTGACCTTCTTGAAGCGCGCACCGGTGAGCCAGCGGCCGTACTGCCGCATGTTGCGCATGCCCGTCTCGTTCTCGGTGATCGCGCCGTCGTCGATCTGGCCGAACAGGATCACCGTGGTGAGCTTCTTGTCGGCGAGCAGCTGGTCGTACTCGGGGTAGACCGTGCTCGTCGTCTTCGGGAACACCTTGCTGACCGTGACCTTCAGATCCTGGAGCGGGATCCGGCAGGTCGACTGCTCGGGCTCCCAGCGGTACCAGTACACGCCCTGATCGAGGCCGATGTGATCGTCGTGATCGGCGCAGGTCTTCTGCGCATCGGTGTAGACGCTGAACGGCTTCAGCGGCGCCTTCGCCGTGAACGTCTGGCCGAGCGTCGGCGTGCGCGCGGTGCGATACAGAATCACGGTGTTGAGGCCGCGCAGGCGCCAGCGCTTCCGCACGGCCCCGGCGGGCAGGTTCGCCTTCGTGTACCACTGGCCGCCGACCAGCCACTCCGCGCGCGCGTCGGCGGTCGCGTCCTCGGCGACCGACTCGAGGTACATCGTCTCCTGCTTGCGGAAGTAGGTCAGCGCGAACTGGCCGAGCATGGCCGGTGCGTCGTCGATCTGGTAGGCGGCGGCTCCCTCGACGTCGCCCTCGAGATCGATCTCGACCTCGGTGCCGTCGGGGTTCAGATACGCGGAGTCTTCCTTGCCATCGTCGGTCAGGTCCGCCGTGAACGGGTTGTCGGCCTCGGGGGCCGGGCCTTCCGTGGAGCAGCCGACCGCGAGGGCGGCGAGGAGCGAGCTGGCGACGAGCGTCCGCATGGTGCGCCGCGATGCAGCAAGCCCTGCGCCACGCGGGGGCCGTGCCTCGTCGCGGGGTTGCGAGGCGCGAGAGCGGAAGCCCGACTATCCAGGAAGCTACTGGATCGGGGGCGGGAGCGCCCAGAACGCGCTCATGTTCGCGGTCTGCGTGTCCTGGTCGGGCACCCAGTACGACGGCGCGCTCGGGTCGATGCCCTGCGCGAGCTTGCTCTTGTCGATCGCGGTGATCCACATCTGGCGGCGGCCCGTGCCCTTGGTGCCGGCGAGCGCGTTTCCGTAGTCGCGGAACGAGTAGTAGATCACCCAGAAGTACCTGTCGTTCTGACCGTAGGGCGAGAAGTTCGGCAGGTAGCACAGGCGCGCGCCGTCGCACGCGGTGTCGAGGCGCACCGTCGCGCCGCCGGCCTTGTTCACGATGAACAGCGAGCCCGGATAGGTCGTGGTGCCGTTCTGCCCGCGCGAGTTGTTGCCGGCGCCGTAGACGATCCACTGCGAGTCGGGCGCGAACGACGGCCACGACGGCGCGACGAACGCCGGATCGACGGCCGCCGCGGCGACGAGCGTCGTCGGCGGCCCGAACGTGTCGCCCGAGCCCGACGGGATCACGACGAGGTCGCCGCGGTCGTAGTCGACCGCCCAGCCCGCGGGGCCGCCGCCGGAGGTGACGTTCGCGATGTACGCGACCGCGGTGCCATCGGGCGACCACGCCGGGTGCGCCGCGCCAGTGGTCGGCAGCGGCGTGCCGCTCGTCGGCACCGGCGCGCCCGTCGCCGGATCGACGACGCTGAGGCCCGTGCCGTTGTTGATCATGAGGCGCGTCGCGTCGTGGTTGAACGTGGTGAACAGCTGCGTGTAGCTCTGGCCCTGCACGACCGGCGACAGCGTCGGCGCCGGATCCGCCGTGCGCACGAGCGGGTTCGACATGTCGAACACCGCGCCCTCGAGCGCGCCGCCCCACAGCGAGCCCGAGAGGTAGCGGCCGTCCTTGCTCACCGAGTGACACGCGACGCAGCGGCTGCCGCCGGTGCCCGGTGGCGAGTCGACGGGCCGCACCGGCGGGTTCGGGATCGCGGGTGCGCGGCCAGCCTCGTCGATGCGCTCCATCGCGCCCTGCCCGAGGTTCCAGTAGTAGATCGCGCCGGTGATGTTCGCCTCGACGATGTTCACCGTGCGCGGCGGAGCGCCGCTCGCGCTCGTCGCCTGGCTCCAGTGCGCGACGTGGAACTGGATCGGTCCGGTGCCCGCGCTCCGCACGAGCATGCGCCAGTCCTGATCCGACACCTGGTTGTCGAGCTTGAACGTCGGGCCCGCGGCGAGGATCGTGTCGACGGTCGCGAACTGACCGGCGGTGATCCGCACGCGGTAGAGATCGCCCGCGGCGTTCGACCCCTCCCACTGCACGTCGGGCGACTTCACGCTCGCCGGCATCACCGCGCCCTCGAGCGGATACACCACGCTCGGCGACTGCGCGCTCGTCGGCGGATTGTCGGGGAAGTTGTTCTCCGCGCCGGCGGGCACGCCCGGTCCGACGTGCACGTTGTGGATGATGACCGACACGCTCGTCGCGCCGATCACGTCGCCCGCCTGCGCGACGACACCGCCCTTGCCGCCGGCCGCGCCCGTCGCCTCGAACTGCGCGGCGGTGATGTTGCCGAGCGCGACGCCCGCCGCGTCGAGCGAGAACAGCGCGTCGGGGAGCTCCTTCGTCGAGCCGTCCTTGAAGCGACCGATCGCCTTGTAGTCCTGCGTGACCGGTGTGCCGCTGTACGTGAGCACCGCATTCGCGGGCTCGATCTCGATCGTCTCGAGATCGCCGTACGGATCGTCGTTCATGCTCGGACCGCACGACACGACAGCGAGCGAGAACGCCGCGACCACGGAGTAGGCCCTCATCGGGCGCGAACATAACAAACGCCGAGGAAACGTTCGCTGGCGACAATTGTCCCCAGTGGCTAGGGTGTGGCCGTGCTGGACCGACCTCTGACGCTGCGCGGCGGCCTCGTGATCCCGAACCGGGTCGCGGTCGCCGCGATGACCAATCTGCAATCACACCCCGATGGACTGCTCTCCGACGAGGAGCTGACCTGGCTCGCGCGCCGCGCCGACGGTGGCTTCGGCCTGGTCGCGACGTGCGCCGCGTACGTCGCGCTCGACGGGAAGGCGTGGCCCGGCGAGCTCGGCATCGACCGTGATGCCTGTCTCCCCGGCCTCACGCGGCTCGCGGCCCGGCTGCACCAGGGCGGGGCGACCTGCATGGTCCAGCTGTTCCACGGCGGCGTGCGCGCCGATCCCGCGCTGACCGGCACGCCGACCTGGAGCGCGAGCACCTGGACCGAGGACGCTCCGGGCTTCACCCCGCCGCGGATCGGTACGCTGGATGACATCCACCGGACCATCGACGCGTTCGCGGTAGCAGCGGCGCGTGCCGAGGCGGCCGGCTTCGACGGCGTCGAGCTCCACGGGGCGCACGGCTACCTGCTCTCCCAGTTCCTCTCGCGCACCATGAACCCGCGCGACGACGGCTGGGGCGGGGACCTCGCCGGGCGCGCGCGGCTCGTGCGCGAGTGCGTGCGCGCGGTGCGGGCGCGGGTGTCGGCGCGGTTCGGGGTCGGCGTTCGGCTCTCGTTCGAGGATTTCGGGCAGGCGCGCGGCATGGATCTCGACGACAACCTCGCCGTCGCGCGCTGGCTCGCCGACGACGGCGCGGACTTCATCCACGTCTCGCTGTGGGACGTGACGCGCAACACCGCGAAGCGGCCCGACGCGCACGCGCTGCCGCTGGTTCGCGAGGTGCTGCCCGCGGACGTCGCGATCTTCACCGCCGGCAAGATCTGGACGCGCGCCGAGGCCGAGGCCGTCCTCGCGAAGGGCGCGGATGTCGTCGCGCTCGGTCGCTCGGGCATCCTGAATCCAGACTGGCCGCGCGACGAGCACGTCACGCGTCCGCCCGTGACCCGCGTGCAGCTCGCCGAGCGCGCGGTGTCGCCGGTGTTCGCGGACTACCTGACGAAGTGGAAGAACTTCGTTTCTGACTAGTCCAGCGCGCGCGATCTGACATCACTGTCATAGCGCCACGCTCACCTCGGTGCGCTTTGGTGAGCGCCCCCCACCAACGGAGAGCCTCCGTGTCCGAATCTCGGACAAATTTGCACAATTCGCGCAACAATTAGGTCGGACCTTGATCGGCGCTCGAGAGCGGCTTCTCGAAGATCAGCTCGAGCCCGTCGACGTCGTCGACCTGCTCGCCGACCTGCGTGTAGCCGTCGAGCATCGCGCGCGACGCGATGTTGTCGGGACGCACGCACGCGCGGACGACGGTGGCGCCGTTCGCCTTCGCCCACGCGAGCATGCCGCCGACAGCCTCGCGTGCGTAGCCCCGGCGGCGATCGGCCGGCAGCACCTCGTAGCCGATCTCGACGACCATGTTGCCGTCGGGCCGCGCGCGTGGCGGCGCGTGAAAGTTGATGAAGCCGACCGCTCGCTGCTCGGCGCGCAGCACGATCGCGCGTAGCAGCCAGGGCGTCGCGCTCGGATCGTCGGCGATCTGTGCGAGCCGGATCGTGACGACGTCGAGCGCGTCGTCGAGAAGCCCGTGGATCGAGAACGGGAGGTCGACGGGCTCGCGGAGCGTGATGCGTGCGAGCGTCGGGCCGTCGAGGACGACGAGATCGAGGCGCGGTGTGGAG
>JAEUJX010000521.1 GCA_016794545.1 Myxococcales bacterium | reverse complement strand
ATCGACGAGCACGATCGAGCGCCCCGCGACGAGCCCGGGATCGCGGACCTCGAAGGCGCCCTCGAGGTTCGCGCGGCGGACCTCCGCGGTCAGCGAGGCCTGCGGCGGCGCGGCGCGCCGGCGGATCAGAAGCGGCTCGGGCGCGCAGATCCGCGCCTCGGCGCAGACCTGCGTCGCGAGCAGCCAGGCGTGGTCGTAGCCGCGGTGTGCCCGGCGGCGCCAGTGCATCGGGACGGGGACGACGGGCGCGTCGTGCGCGACCGCGACCGCACCGACGAGCGGCGCCCACAGCGGCGCGAGCTCGCGCGCGACGTGCACGGCGCGCGCGTACTTGAGCCGGCGGATCGCGACAGCGAGCTGACCGCCGAACTGCCAGAGCGCGAGCATACGGTCGACCGGCGGCGGAGACGCGCGGCAACGCGCGCACAGCGCGGGACCGCCACTCGGGTCCGCGCAGCGCGGGCACGCGGGGCCGAGGTCGACGAGCGTGCCGGCGCACGGTTCGCACAGGATCGCGGAGGGGGCCGCGCAGGCGGCGCACTGGGGACGGAACAGCCAGCTCGACATGAGCGGCCTATCGACCGGGGCGCGCGCGGGTTGCGTCGTGCTAGAAGCTCCCGGGTGATCGACCGGTCCTACGTCTACGAGCCGGGGTTCATCGACGCGGGGGCCCGCGCCGAGATCCTGAGCTGGCTCGCGACGTTGCGACCGCTCTGGGAGCAGCGGTACTCGACCCGGCGGCCACCGCCGTCCGGCAAGCAGCAGCGCCCCCTGCTCCGCCCCGTGTACTGGCTCGGCAACTGGCAGTTCGCCTGCCTCGGCTACTACGAGCCCCCGCGGCGGACGTTCGACGTCGCGGTCGCCGCGGAGCCGTTCCCGCCCGTGCTCGCGCGGCTGGTCGCGCAGATCGAGAAGAAGGTGCGCGCCGGGTTCCCGCCGCCGCAGGTGCCTCGGAGGTGGCACCTCAACACCTGCCTCGTGAACTTCTATGGCGACCGGATCGAGGGCGACAAGGCGACCGACGCCGCGCGCGTCGGCGAGCACCGCGACTTCGAGCCGGGGCCCGTCGCGTCGCTGTCGCTCGGCGAGCGCGCGCGCTTCCAGTTCGTGCGGCGCGGCGACCGGGAGGCACCGCCGGTGCGCACGCAGTGGCTCGAGGATCGATCGCTGCAGATCTTCGGCGGCCCGCGCTGGAAGGACGATCTGCTGCACCGGGTCCAGCGCGTCGAGGACAAGCACGACCTCGACCTGCCGCCGGCGATCGCCGGGTTCCGCACGCGCCGCGTGAACTTCACGTTCCGCTACGTGCCCGACGAGCACGTCGTGCCGTTCGCGAAGCTGCCGGAGCGCGCGCGCGACGACGTGCGCGACTACGTCGCGACGCTGGCCGAGAGCTCGGCGTTCTTCAAGGCCGCGCTCGTGTCGGAGCGATCGAGAACAGCGGCGGCTCGGTAGCCGCGGCTGGCGCGGGGACCCCGAGCAGGGCCGCGACCGTCGGCGCGACCTGGAGGAGCGACGCGCGCTCGATCGTCACCGGCACGAGGCCGGGCACGCGCACGAGGATCGGGACCTCGCGGTTGTCGGGGTTCGGTGCGTCGTGGTGCGTTCCGGTCGGGTACTCGGAGAGCACGAACCCACGACGCGGCGCGAGGTAGAGCTCGCCAGACTCGCCGGGCACGGTGCCGCGGCACACCGCGCCCGCGAGATCGGGCTCGCCGCACGCGCTGGTGTCGGCGGTGTCGAACACGTCGAGCTCGGGATAGCGGGCGCGGATCGCATCGGCGGCCGCGGTGCGCGCGGAATCACGCGCCGCCGGAGGCAGCGCGGCCCACGCGGCGGAGAAGTACGCCTGGTTCGCGCTGATCGTCGCGATCAGGGGCCCACCCTCCTTCTTGATCTCGCTCGGCGAGAAGCGCTTCGCGCCCTTGACGGGCGATCGCTCGACGACCGGCGTCGCGCCGTGATCGCTCGTCAGCACGGCGGCCCAGCCATCGGCGCCCAGGCGGCGATCGAGGGTGTCGAACAGCTGGCCGAGCGCGGCATCGAGGCGCAGCGTGAGGTCGAGCACCTCCCAGGAGTCCGGGCCCCAGTTGTGGCCGGCGTAGTCGTGCGCGTTCAGGCTGATCGCGAGGAGATCCGGAACGTCGTCGGCGCCGAGCTGCATCGCGTCGAGCGCGGCGACCGCCGCGTCGAGGACGAGCTCGTCGGCGAACGGCGTGTGCACGAGCTCCTCGAAGTCGTGGACGAGGTGCGGGAACGCGACGCCGATCCCGTGCAGGCTGCCCTCGCCCGGCGCGGCGTCCGCGATCCCGGTGTGGCGCGCGTAGAGCACCGGGTCGCGCGCCGTCCACGTCTGCTGGATGAAACGCGCGGCCGGCTTGTCCTTCGCGAGCGCGACGAGCCACGGTGGCGCGACCTGCGCGTACGCGGTGCTCGTCGTCATGCCGCCGGCCGCGGCGTCGAACCACACGGCGAGCTCCGGCTTCTGGCCGGCGACGAGGCAGGCGGCGCGGGCCTTGAGGCCGATCGCGATCGTGCGCGCGCTCGTGTGCGCGGCGCGAGCCGCATCGGCGACGCCGGGCACGCGCAGCATCCGCGCGGAGGCGCCGGCGGAGGCGGGCAGCGGCGTGTCGAGCGGGACCACGGGCAGGAGCGGCGCCGCCGGATCGAACTCGGCACCGCGGTCGCGCTGCTCGGCGCGCCGCCACCACTGGTTGCCGACGATGCCGTGCACGCGCGGCAGCGCGCCCGTCGCGATCGTCGCGTGGCCCACGGACGTGAACGAGCTGGCGTACGGCAGCTCGCCGCGCCGCA
>JAEUJX010000514.1 GCA_016794545.1 Myxococcales bacterium | reverse complement strand
CACGACGAGCGGCGGCCGGTTCTCGCGCTTCGCGACCTCGAGCTCGACGCGCCCCTTCGACAGCTCGACGAGCACGCCGCCCTCGGGTCTCGTCACCACGTACACCGCACCCGGGTCGCTCTGGATCGTCGCGTCGCCGATCGACAGCGTGCCGCCCTTCGCAACGGTCGACAGCGCGACGCGCGGATCGACCGCGGGCTGCGCCTGCTCGGGCGCGCCGCGCAGCTTCCAGCCGATCACGCCCGCCGCCATCGCGGCCATCGCCGCGCCCGCGAACGCGAGCACCCGCCACGGCGTGCGCGCCGGCGCGGGGCGGGCGGCGGCCTCGGCCGCCCCGGCGACGATGCGGCGCTCGATGTTCGTCATCCGCTCGTCGTCGAGCGGCTCGACGTGGACGCGTCCGACGAGCTTCACGGGGCCTCCTGGTCGAACGGGATGATCTCGGCGCTCGCGCCGGCGCCCGGCTCGAGGAACTCGGCGAGCACCGGATCCTGCGCTGCGACCGCCTCGATCTTCTTGCGCGCGCGCCACACGCGCAGCTTCGTCGCGGTCACGCTCGACCCGACGAGCTGCGCGGTCTCCGCGAGCGAGCGGCCGTCGATCTCGTGCAGCGTGAACGCGAGCCGCGCCGCGGGCGACAGCTCGTCGAGCACCGCGTAGAGCCGCTTCACGCCATCGCGCGCGAGCTGCCGCCGCGAGCCCGACTGCTCGGGCCCGGGCAGCGCGTCGTCGTCCTCGAGGACGTCGGTCTGGACGCGGCGGCCGCGCTGCGAGAGGTAGCGATACGCGACGCGGACGCTGACGCGATCGATCCACGTCGCGAGGCTCGCCTCCGCACGCCAGCCCTTCAACGACTGGAACACCTGGAGGAACGCCTCCTGGAGGAGGTCGTCCATGTCGCGGTTCGTCCCGAGCACGCGGAACAGGCACGCGTGCACGCGGTTCTTGTGGCGCCGGAACAGCTCGCGGGTCGCCGCCGGCTCGCCGGTCAGGCACCGGTCGACCAGCAGGACGTCCTCGACGTAGGCAGCAGCCATCACCACGTGCCTAGATAGTGAACGACGGCGGCGCGGAGGTTACACGTGAAGAATACGGGTGTAGTTACGGTGGCTTGCTGCCTGGCTTAGCCGGCGGTCTGCAGGCCCGCGGCGATGCCGCCGATCGTCGTGAACACCGCGCGGCCGAGCGTATCGGCATCGGCGGCGCCCGCGCGGCGGCGGCGCAGCGCCTCGATCTGGATGTGCGAGAGCACGTCGATCAGCGGATTGCGGCGCGCGACCGACGCGGCGAGGTACGGCCGGGCCGCGAGCGGCTCGGTCATGCCGAGCGTGTCGCGCAGCGCGGCGACGGTGCGCGCGTGCTCGGCCGCGATCTGATCGAACAGCGCGGCCGCGTCCGGGTCGGCGAGCCGCGCGTACTCGCGCGCGACATCGATGTCGGAGCGCACCAGCGACAGCTCGCAGTTGCGGATCAGCGCGCGGAAGAACCGCGACTGCTCGCACAGGCCGCGCACGCCCTCGGCGCCGAGCTCCTTCGCGAGCTGCTCGATCGCGGTGCCGACGCCGAACCAGCCCGGGATGCCGTGGCGCGACTGCGTCCACGAGAACACCCACGGGATCGCGCGCAGCGACTCGAGCGTGATCTTCGGCGCGCGCGACGCGGGCCGCGACCCGAGCGGCAGGTGCGCGACGTCCTGGATCGGCGTGGCCGCGACGGTGTACCGCGCGAGCAGGTCCTCGTCGGAGGTCAGCCGGAGGTACGCGGCGCGGGCGGCCTCGGCAGCGCGGTGGAGCGCGGGCGCGGTGTCGGGTGCGTCGACCGCGTCGCGCGGGCCGCGATCGCACGTCGCCTGCAACACGGCGGCGAGGGTCAGCTCGAGATCGCGCTCGGCGATCTCGGGCTGCGCGTAGCGCGCGGTGACGGTCTCGCCCTGCTCGGTGACGCGGATGCGGCCGCGCACCGTGCCCGGCGGCTGCGCGCGGATCGAATCGCTCTCCGGACCGCCGCCGCGGCCGAGCGCGCCGCCCCGCCCGTGGAACAGCGTGAGCGCGACGCCTTCCTTCTGCGCCTCCTCGGCGAGCTCGACCTGCGCGCGCCGCAGCGCGACCTGCGCGGCGACGTAGCCGACCTGCTTCCCC
This sequence comes from Myxococcales bacterium, assembly GCA_016794545.1. Classification (GTDB taxonomy): domain Bacteria; phylum Myxococcota_A; class Polyangia; order Haliangiales; family Haliangiaceae; genus JABFXX01. Next base: position 9,027 of record JAEUJX010000514.1, on the reverse strand, counting down.
GAGTCGGAGTAGCCGACCATGATCTCGAGATCTCCGCCGAGCTCGGCGCGCAGCGTCGGCTGCGCGAGCATGTCGCTCGCGATCTGGCGGGCGCGCTCGAGGTCCTCGAGCTGCTCGAGCAGTGGCACCGGGCGCAGCTCGCCGGGTGCGAGGCCCGCGGCGCGCGCGAGGAACACCACCTCGAGCAGATCCGAGACCTCGCGCGTGAAGCTGGTCACGTAGCGCTCGCACGCGCGTGGCCCGAGCTCGCGGCGCGCGCGGCCGATGACCTCGAGCGTCTCGAGCGCCTCCTGGCCCTCGGGCGACACGCCGTCCCAGTCGCGCTCGGGCGTGATCGGGTGCGCGAGCACCTCGCCGAGCATGCGCCGGCGGCCGGCCTCGTCCTGCTCGAGGTAGCCGCCGCGCCCGCCCCGCGCGAGCAGCTCCGCGACGACCTTGTCGTGCACGCCGGAGTGCTGCCGCACGTCGAGCGACGCGAGGTGAAAGCCGAACACGTCGACGCGGCGGAGCGCATCGCGCAGCTCCTGGTCCGCGACGGCGCCGAGACCCGCCGCGCGCAGCGTGCGCTCGAGCAGCTCGAGCTCGTCGTGATAGACCTCGGCGTCGATGTAGCCCTCGTCGAAGTGCTGCAGCGTCGCGCGCAGGCGCGCCTGCATGTACCAGAGCTTCTCGCGCCACGGCTCGTGCGCCGTCCGCGGTCGCGCGCGGGCCGCGACCTCGGGCAGCCGCTCGCGGTCGCGCTCGAGCGACGCCTCGAGCTCGGCCACGTCGCCGCGGGCGCGCAGCGCGGACACGCTGAGCGAGCGGCCGAGCGCCGCGACGTCGTCGAGGTAGCGGTTGATCACCGCCGCGCGCTGCCGCGCGAACGCGCCGCGCGTGACGGCCGCCGTGACGTTCGGGTTGCCGTCGCGATCGCCGCCGACCCACGTGCCCCAGCGAAAGAACGACGGCAGGCGCCACGGGCTGCCGAACCGCTTCGCGAGGCGGTCCTCGATGGTGCGGTAGATCCGCGGCGTCACGTCGAGCAGCGAGCGCCGGAACACCTCGAGCGAGTTCTCGACCTCGTCGATCGGCGTGGGCCGGCGCGCACGCGCGTCCTCGGTGGCGTGGAACGCGAGCACCTCCGCGGCGAGCTGCGCCTTCGCGCGCGAGCGGCCGGTCGCGTCGATCTCGTCGAGGATCGAGCCGAGCCGCGCGAGGTGATCGAGCGACGTGCGCCGCCGCGCCTCGGTGGGATGCGCGGTCAGCACCGGCATCACGAGCGCCTTGTCGAACACGGCGCGCAGCTCGTCGGCGCTCGCGCCCGCGTCGATGATCTCGTCGATCGCGGCGGCGAGCCCATCCGGCGCGCGATCGCCGCGCGTCCGCAACACCCGCAGGCGCTGCCGCTCCTCGGCGACGTTCCGGAGGTGGCACCACAGCGCGTACGCGCGGGAGACCTGCTCGAGCTCCGGGTCGGCGAGCTTCGCGACCTCGTCGCCGAAGGCACGGCGGCCTCCGGCGAGCGTGCCCGCGCGCAGCTCGGTCGAGCTCTCGCCGAGCCGGCGGCACAGCTCGCGCGCGGCGGCACCGCCGAGCGTGGTCACCGCGCCCCACAGCGCGTCGGTCAGCCGCGTGAGGTCCCGGTCGAGCTGCGCGTGATCGGTCACGCGTCCGTTGTAGTCGAACGCGCCGCGCAGGGGAATCCAAAGCCGCGTTGCCGAAAGCAACGACGTGAGAGCTCGTCACTCGTCGCGCGGCCCGGGGCACTCGTCGCGGAGCTTGCAGCCCGCGCACTCGCCGCCGGTCCAGATCCGGTCGAACATCGCCTGCACCTGATCGAGCAGCGGCGCGTCGTCGGTCACGATGCCGAGCTCGAAGTTGCGCTTGCCCGAGCCCTTCGCACCGAGCCCGGCGCCGGTCCAGTTCGCGCTGCCGAGGTAGAGCAGGGCGCCGTCGACGATCACCGCCTTCAGGTGGACGCGCGGACAGCGCGCGAGCTCGAGCGCGCCGCCGAGCAGGCGCGGGTGCTTCGCGATCTCCTCGCGGAACGGGCGCGACGGGATCTCGGCGTGGAGCAGGCGCAGCTCGACGCCGCGCCCGGCGAGCTCGTCGAGACGCTCGAGCACGGAGACGTACGGCTCGCGGCCGCGCCGCTTGCGTGCACGGCCCGGCGCGGCCTCGACCATCATGCCCTTCACGTTCGCGGTCGCGATCCACACGCTGGTGTGCGCGCCCATGATCGCGGCGATCACGCGCTCGTAGTGCGCGCGTCCCGCGATCAGCTCGACCGAGACCGGGCGCGCGGGTAGGGCGATGTCGAGCGGCTGGGCGTCGACCACGTTCCGCTCGGGCGCGCGGAGCTGCGCCGCCACCTCCGAAAGCGAGCGCGAGCGTGCACGCTTCCGCGGCTTCGCGAGCTCCGCCGCGAGCTCTTCGAATGCTCGGCGCGGGGCGTCCGTCGGCGCCCGCAGCTCGGCGGCGATCTCGGCCAGCGAGGGCGAGCGCCGGCGTGGCCTCGGTGATGCTTGGTCGGCCGCGAGCACGAGCGCCGTCGCGACCTCGTGGGGCTCGCTCGCGCGGCGACGGGCGGCGGATGCGCGTACACGCGCCGGCTTGCTCGGGCGCTCGGGCGAGCCGCGGCCGGGCGATCGGCCACGGGTCTCGCCGCGCGCTTCCGCGGTCCGGCGGGCGCGAGCGGTCACGTGGGGAAGGCCATCCCGAGCGGCGGCGTCGCGACGCAGTGGCCGCCGTCGACGACGAGCACGTGACCGGTGACGTACCCGGCGGCGGGGCTCCTCAGGTAGACGGCGGCGGCGGCGATCTCCTCGATCGTGCCGAACCGCGCCGCGGGGATCGCCGCGGCCATCTTCTCGGTGACCTCGCCGGGCGCCAGGCGCTTCATCCCTTCCGTCTCGGCGATCGGCCCCGGCGCGATGCCGCACACGCGGATCCGGAAGCGGCCCCACTCGACGGCGAGGTTCTTCGTCACCGCGTCGACGCCGGCCTTCGCGGCCGAGGCGTGAACCTGAAGCGGCGTGCCGTGGTAGTGGAGCGTCGCGCTGATGTTGAGGATCAGCGCGTCGCCGGACGCGCTCAGCGCCTCGAACGCCGCGCGCGACGTGTTGAACGTGCCGAGCAGATCGATGTCGATCACGGTCTTGAACCCGTTCGGCGACAGCGCCGCGGCCGGCGCGAGGAAGTTGCCGGCCGCGCCGTTGACGACCGTGTCGAGCTTGCCGAAGCGATCGATCGTCGTCCGGATCGCGGCCGCGATGGCGTCCGGGTTCCGGACATCGGCGGCGACGCCGATCACGGTCCGGCCGGACTGCTCGGACAGCTCGCGCGCGGCGGCGTCGAGCACGTCCTGCTTCCTGCTGACGATGCAGACATCGGCGCCGAGGCGCGCGTACGCGGCGGCGATCCCGCGGCAGATGCCCGTGCCGCCGCCCGTGACGAGCGCCACGTGGCCGGAGAGCACGTTGTCGCGGAAGACGCTGAGTGGACCTGACATGCGCGCATCATGCCCCCGCCGCCGGTCCGGACGCGAAGAAGTTGGCGGCCTTCGCTCGGCCTGCTTTGCTCGGCCCACAATTCCGGAACCGACCACGGCGCGCGCTGTCTCATGCCGTGAACCCGACGCAGCGCTCGCTCGTCGCCACGCCAGCTCGGCGGGGCGATCGCGGCGCGCGGCCGGGCACCGGACGCGAGGGAGCGTCCGGATACCGGAGGCTTGCCATGCGTTCCACGACCTGGGCGCGATGGGCGACGTGCGCCCTCGCCATCATGATCCTCGTTCCCGCGGCGACCGCCGATCGTTCGACCAAGCGCACGATCGCGAGCTGCACGTCGTTCGGTCAGACCGACAAGGACGACGAGACCGTCGAGCTCTCGATCACCAACAGCTGCACCGTGCCGGTCGACTGCCGGATGTCGTGGCGCGTCGTCTGCGCGCCGCAGTCGAAGAAGCGCCGCGCGGTGCACCCCGGCTCGTCGAAGCTCTCCCTCGTGAGCGCCGGCACGGGGTCGGCGCAGGCCAGCGCGTCGGTCTGCGGCGATGATTCGTGGGCGATCGACTCGATCAACTGGTCGTGCGAGCCCAATCAGGACTGAAGCGATTTCGAGCCGTTATCGGGTGCGACACGCACCGTAGTGCATATTCAGCACCACGTTAGATCCTTGGCCACCGTCCTGCGTCTGTAATCAACGAACGACAAACCGGCGACGACCCGAGCCATCCGCGAAGCGCGAAGTAGGCGCAATCGCTGGGCTCCCCGCCCTCGTCCGCTCGTCGTTCGTCGAGTACAACGGGTAGTATAAGGACGCACGGCCAGATGCTGGAACGCCAGGAAATCGATGCGCTGCTGATCAGCGCCCTCTACGGGGAGCTGACTCCCTCCGAGGAGTCGCGCCTGGCCGCCCACTTCGAGGCGCACCCCGCGGACAAGACCGCGCTCGCCACGCTGACCTCCACGCGAGACGCGGTGCGCGAGAGCCGGATCCTCCAGGTCCAGGTCGACCCGCCGCCGTCGATCACCACGGTGATCCTGCAGGAGGCCGCGCGCCGCGCGCCGAAGCAGCAGGAGGAGCGTGAGGGCTGGTTCGCGCGGCTCGCGAAGGCGTTCATGGCGCATCCCGCGATGGCCGCCGCCGCGATGCTCGTCGTCGTGCTCGGCGTGACCACGCTCGTCAACAACCGCAAGGGCGATCACTTCGCGGAGAGCACCGCTCCGTCGAGCTCGCAGGTCGCGAGCGAGCGCGCGGGCTCGCCGGCCAGCGCCGGCGCGCAGCTGGGCAGCGGCAGCGCCGCGAACGCGGACACGATCGCCGCCGCCGAACAGCAGGCGCCCGCCATGGGCGGCGATGGCAACGACCAGTATCGCGTCGACCTCGTCGAAGGCACCGCCGACACCGCGGCAACGCGCGGGCTCGCCGACGCCGGCGTCCTCGCGCAGGCGGAGGAGCAGGAGCTCGACGACCTGCGCCGCCAGAAGGAGGCGGTGAAGGCGGAGCTCGCGAAGCAGCAGGACGAGAAGAAGCTGCAGTCCGCGCGCGACGAGGCGACCGTCGCGTCGGCGACCGGCGCGAAGAGCAAGGCACCCGCCGCGAAGGGCACCGGCTCCGCGGCCGGCCCGAGCGGCGCGTACCTCGAGGTGCGCCCCGCGCCGCAGGCGGCTCCGAAGGATCTCGACGGTGCGCCGGATCCCGCCGGCCGCGTCTATGACTACGAAGACGATCTCGCGAAGGAGAACGTCAACGCTGTCACGCCAGGTCCGAGCGCGCCGAGCATGACTCCCGGCTCCGCCGGGGGTGGCGCCCCGAGCACCGGCGGTGCGGCGACCGCGCCGCGCCAGGGCTACGCGCAGCCGCCCGCGAACAGCGGCAAGGTGGCCGGCAACGTCAAGGCCGATGCGAAGCCCGAGCCCAAGCCCGCCGACACCAGGACCGGCGAGACGCAGACCAAGACGGTGACGCAGTCGCCGACGACGACGGCGCCGCGCGGCAACGCGGCGCCGCCGAAGGCCCCGGCGCCGCCGCCTCCGGCCAAGACCGCGACGACCACGCCGGCGAAGACGCCTCCGGCGAAGACGCCCGCTCGGCCGACGACGCCGCCGGCGGAGAAGCCGCGCGCGATCGCACCGGCCGAGGACAAGGCCGCCAACGATTCGCAGCTGGCCTGGTCGCGGGAGCAGCACATGGCGATCGTCGCGAAGGTCCGCGCGGGCGACTGCCAGGGCGCCGCGAGCATCGCGGTGGTCCTCGCGAACCGCGACTTCGCGTACTACCGCCAGAACGTCGCGACCGATCGCTCCGTCCGGGAGTGCCTCGCGTACATCGACAACGCGCGCGAGAAGGACCAGGAGCAGCGCGCCGAGCGCTCCCGCAAGAAGAGCCTGAACGAGCCGGCCGCGCCGAAGGCGAGCAAGCCGACCGCGTCGGATGCCGCGCAGTTCGTGAAGTAGCGGCAGCGCTACCCCCGCGAGATGGCTCGGGATATCGCGCATCGCACGTCCGTGCGATGGACGCCGGCGGCTCCGCGCCCCATCGCTGGGGCACAAGGAGTACCGCCATGTCCCGACCGCGCTGGAAGTCCGTGCTGATCGTCTCGTCCCTCGCCCTGCTCGCGCTCGTGCTGCTCGCGCAGCTCGTGCCCTACGGGCGCGCCCACACCAATCCCCCGGTCGCCGCGGAGCCCCGCTGGGACAGCCCGGCCACCCGCGCGCTCGCCCAGCGAGCCTGCTTCGACTGCCACTCGAACGAGACGAGCTGGCCCTGGTACTCGCACGTGGCGCCGGCCTCGTGGCTGGTCCAGAACCACGTCGACGAGGGCCGCCGCGTCCTCAACTTCTCCGAGTGGGGGCGCCCGCAGGACGAGGCCGACGAGGCCGCCCAGGAGGTGCGCGAGGGCGAGATGCCGCCGCGCAGCTACCTCATCCTGCACCCCGAGGCGCGGCTGACCGCGGCCGAGCGCGACCAGCTCGTGCGCGGGCTCGACGCGACGTTCGGCGGCCGCGACGAGGTCAGCGCAGCCAGTCGATGATCGCGCGCGGGCCCGCGCCGAGCGCGTCGAGGCTCGGCGAGCCGAGCACGGTCTCGGACTTCGTGGCCCAGAACAGGAGCGGGCCGACGCCCTCGCGGTGCAGCCGCAGGACCGCCGCCGCGGCCTTCGCCGAGTAGACGCCGTCGAGGCGCAGCGGCCGCATCGTGCGGACCGCGAGCTCGCTGCGCGAGGTCGGGTGGCCGTAGCCGGGGCCGAGCTCCGCGCCGTCGACGACGAGGCGCGAGAGCAGGTCGAACAGGGTGAGGTGGAGGCGCGGGCCGCCGAGCTCGGCGAGGCGGGCGAGCGTGACGCGCGCGAGGTTCGCGATCCGCGTGCGCGAGGTGACGGGCCAGGGGGTGACGCGGACGCCGTGGACGATCGGGATCGGCCAGCGCCACGCGGCGACGGCGTGGGCCAGGTGGAGGCCGGCGAGCAGGCCGGCGGTCGTGCAGGTGCTGCCGATCGGGAGGACGATGCGCGCGGGCGGTGGCGCGAGGCCTGCGTCGATCTGCTCGGCGAGCTCGAACGCGGCGGTCACCGCGCCGATGGTGCCGACGGTGGTGGCGCCGCCCGGTGGCATGACGACGGCGTGGCGATCGCGGCGCGCGATCGCGAGGCCGACGAACGGGACCTCGATCACCGAGCGCAGGCGGACGATCGGCGTCCGCGTGTCGAGGATCGCGCCGCAGTTCTCGACGGCCCACGGGCTGGTCGGCTGCGGGAACAGGATCGCGCCGGCCTCGAGGTTCGCGCGCGGTGCGTGCAGCAGCGTCGCGACGACGTGGTTGGAGCCGTAGGCGCCGATCGACCAGATCCGGGTCGCCCCCCGCGCGCGCGCGTGACCGAACCACGCCTCGAGCGTGCGGATCTTGTTGCCGCCGTAGAGCGGGTGCGAGGCGCCTTCGCGCTTGACCCAGATCGGGTCCGACGGGCGCGCCGGCAGGGTCATCGGCTCGAGCGGCGTCGGCCACTCGCCGAGCTCGACCCACGGGATCCGGGCGGCGAGGCGCGGCAGGCTCCGGGCGAGCGCGCGCATCGCGGACCGGGCCTCAGTGCTTCTCGGGAACGTAATCGGGTGGGTTCACGCCGCCGTCACCGAACAGGAAGGCCTCGCACTGCTCCTTCAGGACGTCGTGCGCCTTCTTCTGCGTCAGGTCGAGGCGGTACTCGTTCACGATCTTCTTGGAGTGCTCGATCCACTGCTGCCACGCCTGGGCGGAGATCGTGTCGTAGATGCGCTGCCCGAGCGCGTCGTTGAACGGCTTGTAGGGCAGCGCGGGGAGCACCTCTCCGAGCTTCGCGCACTTGACGGTCCGGGACATGGCGCGCATTCGAGCGCGTTTCGACCGTCCCGGCAAGGGGCGCAGGCAGCGTGGTTCCGCGCACATGCGCGACACTTCGCCCCTTCGGTGTCGGCGGTGCTTCGCTTACCATCGGCGGATGGGACGGATTCGCCACGTATGGCTCGCCGCTGCGATCGTGCTCTCCGCGTGCGGAGATGACGGCGGTGGGCTCGAGGACTACTACCCCGAGCTCCCGAAGGAGACCGGCGGCGCGCAGGAGGTGTTCGCGGGCGAGGTGACGGATGCGTCGCAGCTGGTGACGGGTCCCGCGCAGAGCGGCCTGGTCGGGGACTTCTTCATGAAGAACGACAAGGTCACGTTCATCATCCAGGCACCGACGCGCGTGATCGGCGTGGTGCCTCAGGGCGGCAACATCGTCGATGCGGTGCTGACCGATGGCACCAAGCAGATCGTCGAGGATCACTTCGGCGAGCTCGGCCTGATCTACATGCTCGGCCGCACGTGTGCCCCCGACCGGATCGAGATCGTCCGCGACGGCAGCAAGGGCGGCGTCGCCGTGATCCGCGCGATCGGCAAGGCCGAGGCCGACGACTTCCTGAACCTCAAGGGCATCGGCGTCCTGCCCGTCGATCCGACGGTGGATCCCGACATCCAGGACGGCGTGCTGTGCGCGTCGACGTATGTCCTCGCGCCCGGCTCGACGAGCCTGCAGGTCCATCACTCGCTGTTCAACGACGGCAAGGACAAGATCGCGAGCCCGCTCGGCACGCTCGCCGACACCGGCGGCTTCACCGAGGGCTGGACGAACTCGGCCGGGTTCCAGCGCGCCGACATCTCGCAGCTCACCGCGCTGTCGCGGCCGCAGCCGATCGACTACGTGCTCTACCAGGGCCCGGGCGTGGCGTACGGCATCGTCCCGCGCCACGCCGAGGCGGGCGTGGAGCACGCGCAAGCGGTCGTCGCCGGCGTGTCGATCTTCCTCGACGGCAACTCGTCGATCCTCGACATCCTCCAGAAGGACAAGTTCTTCCTCAAGATGGACCCGGGGAAGGGCGTCCTCCAGAGCTACGACTTCGTCGTGGGCCGCGATGGTGCGGATGTCGACACGGTCTACCGCACCGGCAACGGCGAGGAGATGCGCGCGGTGTCGGGCAAGGTCGACTTCTCGGGCGGCGGCCCGGCGGTCGGCGCCCGCGTCGGCGT
>JAEUJX010000443.1 GCA_016794545.1 Myxococcales bacterium | reverse complement strand
GAGGAGTTCCTCGAGCGGATCGCCCTGTCGTCCGCGGGCGACCAGACCGCGAACGAGCAGGTCGTCCTCATGACGATCCACATCGCGAAGGGGCTCGAGTGGCCGCTGGTCTTCCTCTCCGGTCTCGAGGACGGCCTGTTCCCCTCCCTGCGCGAGCGCGAGGGCCAGAACGAGGACGCCGCGCTCGAGGAGGAGCGCCGCCTCGCGTACGTCGCGATCACCCGCGCCCGCGAGCGGCTCGTGATGACCCACGCGCGCACGCGCCGCACGTGGGGCGAGATTCGCCTGCAGAGCCCGTCGCGCTTCCTCGACGACCTGCCGCCGGGCTGTCTGGCCCAGCCGCGCCGGCCGCGGTCGCAGCCGAACACGCCGCCGGCGCCGCGGATCGTCGACGGCAACTTCGCCGGCCGGCCGCGCAAGCTGCGCGCGGCCCCCAACGAGTTCGATCAGCGCTCCGAGTACCAGTCCGACGAGCCGGTGTACCGCGTGACCGACGACGATTACCGCCCGGCGGGCGGCTTCGCGGTCGGCGCCACGGTGATCCACGGGACGCTCGGTGCGGGCCGCGTGGTCGCGGTGACCGGCGCGGGCAAGGACCAGAAGGTGGTCGTCGACTTCGGGGTGATCGGGCAGAAGACGGTGTTCGCGCGGTACCTCCAGGGCGGAGACGACGGCTTCAACTGAGGGCGCTCCCTGGGCGCGAGCGCCGACCGTGCGCGTCGAGCGAGCGCCCTGCTACAGTCCTGGTATGTGCCTCATCTGCATCGAGATCGCGAAGTCGAAGATGACAGTGCGCGAGGCGCGCGCGCAGCTCCGCGAGATGCGCGAGGGAATGCCACCCGAGCACCTGCGCGAGGTCGAGGCGAAGCTCGCGCAGGCCGAGAGCACGGAGACCAGAGAGCCGACGCCGTAGCCGCGGACGCCTCGCGGATGCTCGGTGTGCATCGTTGGTACTCCGAGATTCGAGGGGGCATGGGGACGTGCAGGATGCGTGGGCGGGCCCACCGTAGATGCCGCGTTCGTCGGGCGGGACGAAACGGGACCCACATCGACATCGTCGAGCGATAGACTGGGAGCATGCGCGGCCCGGTCCTCGGCGTGGGGCTCGCGGCGCTCGTCGGATGCTATTCGCCGACGGCGCCGATCGGGCTCGCGTGCGCGCCGGCCGGGTCGCCGGCGCGCTGCCCAGCGGGCCAGGAGTGCGTGGTGAAGGCGGGAGCCGAGGTGTGCCTGCCCGAGGGGGCCAGCGGCGACGTGGATGCGTCGGTCGATGCGCCGGCGGTGATGATCGATGCGGCGATCGACGGCGCGCTGCCGGATGGGCCGAGCAACTGGTGGAACCCGGCGTGGCCGAAGCGCCGGCCGCTCGACGTGACGGTGGGATCGAACGGGATGCCGGCGGGCTACACCGTCGCGATCACGATCGACCACAGGGCACTCGTGCTGACGGGGCAGTCGCTCGCGAGCGGCGAGGACGTGCGGATCGTGCGCGATGACGGGACGCCGGTCGATCGCGTGCTCGACACCGGCTCGGCGTGGGGCGGCGCGTCGACGAAGCTGTGGTTCCGCGCGAACACGACCGCGGTGAGCGCGGGGACCGTGCTGCGGTTCTGGGTGTACTACGGCAACCTGGCGGCGACCGCGGCGCCGGCGAGCCCCGCCGCGGTGTGGCTGTTCGCCGATGGCTTCGAGGGCTCCACGGCGGCGTGGTCGTTCGGCACCGGCGTCGCGGTGTCGACGGCGCGGGCGCACGGCGGCACGCGCGCGCTCGCGACGCCGCCCACGACCCAGGCGAGCCGTGGTGGCAGCGTCTCCGCGGTCAACGAGTCGAACGTCGCGTGGGACGTCTGGTGCAACATCGACAACCTCACGGGCCTCGACATCTCGGTGTTCCTGCGCGGCCGTGCTGGCAGCGTGTGGCAGACCAACCTGCAACCCGTCGGACCGGGGACGTCCGAGCGGTGGAACATCGCGAGCACGATCAACGCCAACTACACCGAGGTCGTGCCGCCCCCGCCGACCTCGCCCATGGCGATCGCGGACACCTGGATCCGGGTGACGTTCTACGCGTACGAGTCGCGGATGGCCGTCGACATCAACGGGGTGCGCGCCGTACCGGTGTCGGGGTTCGCGGACGTCGGAGCGAGCAACCTGCCTGGCGACGTCGGCGTCGACGCGTGGAACGCGCTCGCGGCGGTGTGGTTCGACGACGTGACGCTGCGGCGGCTCGTCCTGCCCGAGCCCGTGATCGCCGTCGGGGCGGTGGCGACCGGGCCGTAGCGCGCCGCGCGGCGCGACTGCGGCATGCGCGCGGGCCCGACGGGGCTCATGATCTCGGCGC
>JAEUJX010000435.1 GCA_016794545.1 Myxococcales bacterium | reverse complement strand
CCGTCGCTGTTCTGGACGCCCGGCTTGCCGCCGGCGCCGCCCGCGTGGATCCGCGCCGTGCCCGCGATCGTCGTCCCCATGCGTGCGGTGAGCTGCACCGCGCCCCCGCCATCACCGCCCGCGCCGCCCGCGGAGCTGCCGGTCCCACCGGCGGCGCCGCCGCAGCCGCCCGCGAGGAGCGGTGCGGGGATCGCGGTCCCGCCGTTGCCGCCCGCGCCAACGTCGCCGTTGCCACCGCGGCCGCCGGCGCCCTGGTCGCCGCCGCCGCCGCCGCCGCCCGCGCCGCCGCTGTTGTTGCCGCCGGCGACCGCCGCGTGGGTCGCGCACGCGGTCGGGTTCGCGCCCGCGCCCTTCGTCGTGGGCGTGCCACCGCTCGACGCGTCGATCGTGCCCTCGATCTCGATCCTGCTCCACGAGGCGACGATCAGCGCGTTCGCGCCGACGACGCGCAGCGTGGCGCCGGCGGCGACGTGGAGCCGCCCGACGGAGACCACGAGCCCGCTCGCCGTCACGCGGTTCGGCAGCGCCACCGCGGCGCCGCCCGGCGGCGTGAGCGATGCGGCGGTGGTGTCGAGCGTGTAGATGCCGCTCGTCAGATCGAGATCGCCCGACGGCGCCGGGATCATGCACGCGTCGAAGTGGCGCGACGTGAACGAGGAGCAGTCGGGGCCGGAGTCGATGTCGGGGGCATCGATCGCGGGCACGCTGCCATCACCGCCATTCCCGACGACGCAGTAGCCGAGCGTGCAGACGCGGCCGGTCTCGCAGTCGTCGTTCGTCCGGCAGGCGTACTGCTCCGACGGCGTGGGGAACGAGCACGCGGCGAACAGGATCGCGGCGAGGCCGAGCTTCACGGCACCCCCATCGTCAACACCAGCGCCGCGCCGCCGTCGAGCGGCACCGGAGTCACGCGGAGCGCGGTCCGATCGACCGGGTGCGCCTTCCGCTCCTGGAGCAGGCGATACACGCCGTAGCCGAGGCCGACCACGCCGAACGCGGTGAACGCGATGCCGAGGCGCTGGCGCAGCTGGCCCTTGTCCTCGAGCGCGGTCAGCCGCTCGAAGTCCTGCGGGGTGTCGCGCGGCGCGGCGCGCACGTCATCGGCGATGCTCGACGCCTGCACGAGGAAGACGACGCCGAACGTCGTCGCGATCGCGCCACCGCCGAGCACGGCCCACGTCGTGTTGCTGATCGAGCCGGCCGGCGCGTCGACCTTCGGCGGATCGTCTTTCGGCGGAACGACGACCGGATCGGGGCGCGGGTCCGGAGCCTCCTCGCCGCCGAACAGCGGCGCGGAGACGCGCACGAGCTCCTCGGCGAGCGCGTCGGCGGAGCGGCTCGACAGCTCGAACGTGCGCTGCTGGCGATCCGGTCCCGGATCGAACCGCGTCAGCGTGACCTTCACGCCGCCGCCGGCGTCCGCCGTGATCGAGCCGAACACGATGCGCGTGGCCTTGACCGACCTCGACACCGCCTCGATGCACGTGGTCGCCTCGGGGTCGCAGCCGAGCAGGCCCGCCGCATCCTCGATCGGCGCCGCGCCGACGTCGGCGTCGATCGCCCTCGCGAGCGCGTCGGTCATCTTCTCGGGCGCCTTGCCGAGCGCGGCCGGCAGCTTCCCGGTGGCGGAGAGCGGGAACACGACCGACGAGTCGGCGCGCGCGACGACCGGCAGCGCGAGCGCGCACGCGAGCGCGACGAGCCGCACTACGCGCCCCCGAGCTGCTGGATGCGCTTGCGGATCGCGGCGCCGTCGGCCGCGCCCGGCGCGAGCTTCAGGTACGTGCGCAGCGCCTGCAGCGCCTTCGTGGTCTGGCCCTGCCGCTGGTAGACGAAGCCGAGGCCGCGATACGCCGGCGCGTAGCCGCGGTTCTGTGCGAGCGCCGCCTTGAACGTGCGCTCCGCGGTGCCGAAGTCGCCCGCGAGGTACGCGTCGGTGCCCTTCTGGTAGAGCTGGGCCTCGGTGGCGCCGGACTTCGGTGCGGGCTTGGTCTGCGGTTCGTCGTCGTCGTCGGGTGGTGGCACCGGCTTCGTGGCGACCGGCGCCGGCTTCCTCGGTGCGGGCCGGTCCTCCCCGCGCACCGGACTGTCGGGGGCGGGCGCCGGCGTGTCCTGCGCGGGCGGAGGCGCCGCGGACGGTGGGTTGACCTGCGCGACGGTCGGCGCGCGCTCCGGCGGGATCGGCGTCACCGTCGGCTGCGGCGTCTGCATCGCCTCCGAGACGCTGGGCACCGGCCTCACCGCTGGCGCTGGCGCCGGCGGATCGCTCGGCGGCTCGCCTGCCCGATCGGTCACCGCCCGGGGCGGCGCTGGAGTCTGGTTGTCGTCGTCGCCGCTGCCGCGCAGGCCGACGAACAGCCCGAGGCCGATGCCGAGCAGCGCACCCGCGACGAGGATCGCGATCACGGGGCCGCGCTTCTCCGGCGGCGGCTCCATTCCGGGCGCCGACGGGTGCGACGCCGGTGCGAGCGTGCGGCCGGTGTCCGCCTGGGTCCAGCCCGGCAGCGAGGAGCGCTGCACCCTCGGCGGCGGCAGGTTCTGCCACGACGGCGCGGGCGGTTGCGGCGTGTGCGCGCGCGGCAGCGGCGTCTGCGGGATCGACGGCTGAGGGCGCGGCGCCGGCGGGTGAGGGGTCTGCCACGCCGGCTGCGGCGTCAGCGGCGCGGGCTTCGCGAGCGGCACGGTGTCCATGCCCTCGTCGGCCCCGACCGAGGCGGGCCGGCTCGGCTGGCTCGCCGGATCGCGGAACGCGGTGCCGAGCACCTCGTAGTCGCCGGGCGAGAGCAGCTCGTGGGTCGCGCGCGACAGGAGCGCCTTGCGCGTCTCCATGCGCTCCCTGAACAGGCGCTGCATGTGCGCCGCCACCTCGGCGGGGCCGATGCGCGCGCGCCAGATCGCGTCGTCGATCGCCTGCTTCATCTCGGCGACGGTCTGGAACCGATCGCGCGGGTCGGGCGCGAGCGCGCGCAGCGCGACGGCGTCGAGCGCGTGCGGGATCTCGGCGTCGAACGACGACGGCGGCGTGCGATCGCCCTGCAGGATCTGCATCAGGATCGCGGCGACGTTGTCGGCCTGGAACAGCCGGCGACGCGCGAGCGACTCCCAGAGCACGACGCCGAGCGAGAACACGTCGCTGCGGCGATCCATCGGCTCGTTCTTGATCTGCTCGGGCGACATGTAGCCGTACTTGCCCTTGAGCTCGCCGTCCTGGGTCGACGTCACGCGGCCCTGGGCCTTCGCGATGCCGAAGTCCACGACCTTCACGGCGCCGTTGTACTGGACGACGATGTTCCCGGGCGATACGTCGCGGTGCACGATGCCGAGCGGCGCGCCCGAAAAGTCGGCCAGCTCGTGCGCGTAGTGCAGGCCCTCCGCGGCGTCGGCCACGACCTTCGCGCCGACCATCGGCGGCAGCGCGACGCCCTGCTTCTGCCCTTCCTTCAACACCTGCCCGAGCGACTCGCCGGCGAGGTACTCCATGACGATGTAGTAGGTGCCGTGCGCCTCGCCGAGCTCGTAGGTGTGTACGATGTTCTGGTGATCGAGCTGCGCGGCGACCTTCGCCTCGTCCAGCAGCATGTTCACGGCGATCGAGTCCTCGGCCATGTGCGGATGGATCAGCTTGATCACCACCGCCTTCTCGAAGCCGGCCGGTCCCTTCTGCCGCGCGAGGATCACGCTGGCCATCCCGCCCACACCGATGGTCGCCAGGAGCTCGTAGCGCCCCAGCATCGTTCCCGGTGCGAACCGGACACCCAGCTGTGCCGGCGAAGGAACCATGAGCCCCGAATTATCCCATACGCCGACGAGGATCGCCCTGTTGCGAGGTGTGGGCGTCCACGTACAGGGGCGCGAAATCACCTGCACATGTCGCGCACGCCACGAGATCCCCCGAGCCCGCTCGAAGAGCGCTGCGTCGCTCGACGCGCGCTGCGTTCGCTCGAAGAGGCCACGCTCGGATGTTGAGTCCGTCCCCCGCACCCACGTGATTTCGCGGGGTTCCGCGCCTCATGTTGCGCAAGTTGAGACCGTCCCTCTGTCTGGCAGTGCGGCTTTTTTCGGCGGTCGGCCACCGGGCGATACAATTTTTTTCGTGAACCTCCTCGACCTCCGCCGCCAGGCCCCCCGCGTCTCGATCGACGCCATGTGCGGCGTCGTCGGCAACGACAACGTCCAGCACGCGACCGTCGTGGATCTGTCGACCACCGGCCTCCGGCTGGAGCGGATGTTCGACGCGCGGACGGCGTCCCGCGACGTCCAGCTCGAGATCGAGCTGCCGGGCATCGACGAGGTCGTGTGGGCGCACGGGGTCGTCGCCTCGGCGCGGCTCACGCCACGGCCGGGCCAGAGCGAGCTGGGCCTGCCGAACTTCTGGTTCTCGACCGGCGTGCGGATCGTGACGATGTGCCAGCGCGAGGCGAAGCTCCTCCGAGAGTTCGTCGTCGAGACGCTGGTGGCGAAGCGCAAGGTCAGCGATCGGCGGCTGCTCGCAGATCGATCGTGAACGGGCGCGACTCGCCCCAGTGACCGGCGACGACCAACTCGTCGGCGTGCGTGGTGACGCGGATGCGCTCCTGGCGCCGGGCGAGCGCGTCGGACTCGTCGACGGGGAGGCCGGCGTAGGGGCCGCCCTCGGGGCGCCAGGCCCACAGCTCGATCGTCTGGGCCTTGCCGGCGTGCGACCACTCGACGACGAGCGGATCCTGCGCGGGGAGGCCGGGGTGGAGGCCCGGCGATGGCGTGTAGATGCGGCGGCGGATGCCGACCGCGCGCGTGCCGTCGCCGAGCGAGCGGAGGTGCGCCCACTTGCCGCCGATCGCGACCTTGTCGGGACCCGCGCCGTCGACCGAGATCTCCCAGCGCTGCGTCGAGGCGTCGACGATGCGCGCGGTGGAGCGCTCCTGCGAGGCGACGTCGCCGACGAGCGGCCAGAACTCGAGCGCGGGGCGGAGGACGAGCTGCGCGTCGCCCAGGCGGCAGGTGATGCCGGGCGTGCGCCAGGCCTCGAGCTCGCCGCGGAGCTGCGCGGGGATGCCGAGGCCGTGCTCGTCGAGGTCGCCGAGCACCTGCCGGAGATCGCGGTGGAGCGCGGCCGGCAGCGCGAACCGATCGTGGAGCTCGTCGTGCCAGTCGATCAGCGGCTCGCGATAGTGCGAGACGACGAGCCGCGCGACGATCGAGCGGAACAGCGCGGCGACCGCGCCGAGCATGCTCGGGCGCTCGGGCATGCGGATCGAGCGCAGCTCGATGATGCCCATCTTGCCGTGGCGCACGCCGTGGATCGGGATGTGCGGGTTCCACAGCTTCTCGACGTTCAGCTCGGCGCGGTGGCTGTTGCCCGAGCTGTCGACGAGCAGCGGGCCGAGCGCGTGCCACAGCTGCTCGGGCGGCAGCTCGCCGCGATCGGCGAGCTGCTCGAGCCAGGTCAGCGTGACGTCGAGCTCGTCCCAGCGCTCGCGCGTGCCCTCGTCGGGGCGCGGGCCCTGCGAGGCCGAGCCCACGCACTCGTTCGCGAACCAGTACGACAGCGACGGGTGGTTGTTGAGGTAGCGGATCAGCGCGGGCAGCACGTGCGGGTAGCGCACGAACGGGCTGGTCTCGGGCCGCGCGCCGCCGAGCGAGAGCTGGCCGCCGCCGCCGGAGTCGGTGATGTCGCCATTGAACCGGAACCGCCGGGGCGCGAGCCCGGCGGCCGCGGCCGCGGCCCACACGTGCCGCGCCTGGGCGACGAACGCGGTCGCGCTCCGAGCGGGCGCCATGTTCACCTCGATCACGCCGGGATCCGGCGTGACGCTGAGCCAGTGATCGCCGTGGATCTCCGTCGGCGGCACGAGCGGCTCCGCATCCGCGGCGCACCGCGCGCCGCCGGTGGTGGCGCCCTCGCGCCAGCGCACGCCGAACGCGAACCGTGGCGCGCGCTCGTCGGGGTACTGGCGCCCGACGACGCGCGACACCGCGGCCCCGGGATGCGCATCCGCGAACGCGACCGCGAGCGCGTGGGCGCGCGCGAGCTTGTCGTCGCCCTCGGCCGCCGACAGCCACGCGGCATCGAGCGAGTCGGGCCGCGTGAACGTCGGCTCGCCTCCGATCCACACGTCGACCCCGCGCCGAGCCAGGAGCTCGTCGTGCAGCTCGAAGGAAGCGTCGAGGTCGTCGTACCTCTTCATGTCGTGGTCCAGTCCTCCGCGCGCGGCATCGGCGCTCCGGCATCGAGGCGCCGCAGGTCGAGCGTGAACGGTTGATCCGCGTGCGGTGCGGCGGCGCGCGGGCGCTGCGGCGCCAGCGTCGGCCCCTCGAGCCGGAACCGCTGCGACCGGCGCGCCGCGGCCTCGACGCGCGTGAGCGGCGGCGCGTCGAACGCGCGGCCCTCGGGGTGCCACACGTGATACGAGCCCGCGGCGACGCCGCGCTTCGCCCACGTGTCGATGATGTCGATCTTCAGCGGGTGGTGGATGCCGAGGTGCGGGTGCAGCGCGTGCGGCGGGCACCACGCCCGGAACCGCACGCCGCCGACGCGCACGTCGCGGCCCTGCGTGGGCCGGAGCGGCGCCGCGAAGCCGTTGACCGCGACGACGTAGCGCTCGGGATCGAGCCCGTGCGAGCGCAGCTCGATCCGCTCCATCGACGAGTCGACGTAGCGTGACGTGCCGGCCTGCGTCGCCTCCTCGCCGAGCACGTGCCACGGCTCGATCGCGTTGCGCACCTCGACGCGCGCGTCGCCGGCCTCGAGCACGCCGACCAGCGGGCAGCGCAGCTCGATGAACGGCCGGTACGCCTCCGCGGGCAACGCGACGCCGGCGGCCGCGAGGTGCGCGAGCACGTCCTCGAGGTCGCGCCACATCCAGTACGGCAGGAGGTACTTGTCGTGCAGCTCCTGGCCCCAGCGCACGAGGCCGTGCTGGTACGGCTGCGCTGCGAACGACGCGACGAGCGAGCGGATCAGGATCGCCTGCGCCGAGAGCATCCGCGGGTGCGGCGGCATCTCGAACGCGCGCAGCTCGACGAGCCCCTGCCGCCCGAACGGCGTCTGCGGATCGGCGAGCTTGTCGATCGAGATCTCGGCGCGGTGGGTGGAGCCGGCGACATCGACGAGGAGGTGACGCAGCAGGGCATCGACCTGCCACGGCGGCGGTGGCGACGCGCGATCGTGGAGACGCGGCAGTGCGACCTCGAGCTCGTACAGCGCGTCGTGGCGCGCCTCGTCGACGCGCGGGGCCTGCGAGGTGGGCCCGACGAACATCCCGGTGAACGCGTACGACAGCGCCGGGTGGTGCTGGAGGAACGTCACGAGGCTCGCGATCAGCGACGGATCGCGCAGCCACGGCGAGGTCTCGGCGCTGGCGCCGCCGATCGTGATGTGATTGCCGCCGCCCGACCCGGCCGCGCGGCCATCGAGCAGGTAGCGCTCGGCGGTGAGCCCCGAGGCGAGCGCGGCCTCGAACACCTGGCCGTGCAGCTCGGCCGCCTCGCGGCTCGACGCCAGCGGCGGGAGGTTGACCTCGAGCACGCCCGGATCCGGCGTGACGGCGAAGCGCAGCCGCTGCGGCGACGGCGGCGGCGCATAGCCCTCGACGTGGAGCGCGTAGCCGGTGCGCTCGCGCGCCGTGTCGAGCGCCGCGAGCAGCGCGCAGAAGTCGTCGAACCGCGGCACCGGCGGCACGAACACCCACAGCTGACCGTCGCGCGGCTCGATCGCGAGCGCCGTCCGCAGGCCGACGCCGGGCTCGACGGGCGGAACGCGCGCGCCCGGCGCCGTCCTCGTCACGCGGCCGGTCTGCGCCTCGTCGGGCGCGTCGCGGCGCGGATCGGCGAACCCGGGCGCCTCCGCCCACAGCGGCGGCGCGGCGCCGGGCGGCAGCGCGCCGAGCGGCAACCGGTAGCCGATCGAGCTGTCGCCGGCGAGCAGAAACAGGTGCTCGCGGCGGAACGTCCAGCGGTCCGTCACCCAGCCCTCGGTCCCGCGCGCGAGCGGCAGCACGTAGCCGACGACGCTCCCCGCGCCGCGATCGAGGATCGTCGCGAGCCGGCGCCGCTCCTCCGGATCGTCGAGGCCCGCGGAGCGCGGATCGATCCCGACGGGCAGGCTCGCCTCGGCGCGGATGACCTCCCACGGGTCCTCGTACGCGGGGTGCAGCTCCGCGGTCACGCCGAGCGCGGACGCGATGATCTCGCCGACCTCGCGCGCGGCCTGCGCCGTCGGCGCGTCGATCAGCGTCCGCGGCGGCCAGATCGCGTGCCCATCTCGCCGGGCGATGATGTCGAGCGCCCAGCGCGGCAAGCTCTCGCCCGGATACGACTTGCCCTGCCGGTACAGCACCACGCCGCCCGGTGCGAGCCGGTCGCGCAGGGCATCGGCGAGGGCGCGCCCGCGCTGCCACTTGTCCGGCCCGAGCGCCCCGCCCTGCCACTCCTCGCGCGCCTGGCCCTCGCGCGCGACGAACGTCGGCTCGCCGCCGATCCACACGTCGTGACCCGCGAGCGACAGCGCGGCATCGGCGCGGTCTCCGCCGGCGAGCAGCTTCTGCCACACGTCGTCGGTGTAGGGCGCCGTCGGCCGCGCCTCGTGGCCGAGCCGCTGGATGCTCGTCCCGAACGACACCTCGCTCGCGGCGAGCTCGCTCGTGCCCTCGAGCGGCGCGGCGTGCAGCGGCGAGGCGGTGGCGGCGAGCGGGATGTGGCCCTCGCCGCAGAGCAGGCCGCTGGTCGCGTCGAAGCCGATCCAGCCCGCGCCCGGGAGGTACGCCTCGGCCCACGCGTGCAGATCGACGACGTCGCGCGACACGCCCTTCGGCTCGTCGGGGATCATGCCCTCGTCGGTGAGCTGCACGAGGTAGCCCGACACGAACCGCGCCGCGATGCCACGCGCGCGCATCAGCGCGACGAGCAGGACCGCCGCGTCGCGGCAGCTGCCGCGCCCGTGGCCGAGCGTCTCCTCGGGAGTCCACACGCCGGCCTCGTCGCGGATCACGTACGCGATCGCGCGGTTCACCGCGCTGTTGAGCCTGACCAGCGCATCGGTGGTGTGACCGCCCCACGGGATCGACTCGAGGAGGGCGGTCGCCTTCGGCCCCATGCGGAACGCGGGGTCCGCGGTGTCGAGGTACGGCGCGAGCTCGTGGTCGAGCCCCTCCGCTGCCTCGCGATACGAGAACGGCACCTGCTGCGCGCGATCGTCGAGGAAGAAGTCGAACGGGTTCACCGGTGCGATGTCGGCCGCGAGCTCGACGGTCAGGTCGAGCGCCGACACGCGCTGCCCGGCCTTGAACGTCACGCGCGCGACGTGATTGCCGTGCGGATCGCGCTGCCAGTGGACCCGGTGCTCGGGGGTGGAGGCGGCGTGCAGATCGATCGCGAGCGTGTAGCTCTCGATCCGAGCGCGCGTGTGATCCGCCGGCCGGAGCCGGATCACCTGCGGCCCGAGCAACGCGGGGCTCGGGTAGAGATAGCGGCTTCGATGCTGGATCAGAACTCGCACGCGGGATTTTTACCGCGCCGGTACCAGCTAGCGGCGCTGGGCGCGGGTGATTTCTTGGGCCAGGTGCTTGTGGCGCTCGAGCCAGCGGTTCATCTCGCGCGCGACGACGTCGCTCGGGTGGGCGAAGTCGCCGGTCAGGAGCGTGTACACGGTCGTGAGCGCGGTCTCGATCGCGGTGCGCAGGAGCACGTCGCGGGGGCCGAGGTCGGCCAGCGCGTCCTCGAGCTCGCTCTTGCGGTGCAGGACGCGCATCGGGAGCGGGAGACCGCGCGTCGCGTCGGTCGTGTTGCGGATGTCCAGGTTCAGTACCGCCGCCATGGTCATCACGCCTTCGCGGTGGGAGTGGTGGTCCACTCGGCCATCGCCCGCTTGCCCGGGCGATCGACGTGGACCTTGTCGTCCACCGAGGTGACCCACGCGAGCGGGATGTAGTGGTGCTGGCCGTTCTCGTCCTTGGTCAGCTTGATGAGGTCGGTGCCCTCGAGGTGGTCGACGGTCGCGAACTGACCGTTCTCCGAGCACACGACCGGCATGTGCGGCTTGATCAGGCCCTGCGCGGTAATGGAGTCCAGCATATGACGGTAGCCGGAGCATCGGGCGTGCCAGCCCAAGGCACTGGAATCCGGCTACTCGCCGTCGGTGGCGGCCGAGCGCGGGCGCTCACCCGGCGCCCCCAGCCCGAGTCGCTGGTGGTCGGCGAGCGTGCAGCGATTCTGGATGACGGTGATCCCCGCGGCCTCGAGGATCCTCGCGGCGTCCTCGTTCTTGATGCCGAGCTGCATCCACACCACCTTCGGCCGCGGCTTCATCGCGAGGATGTCCTCGACGTGCCCCATGACGGCGTCGGAGCGGCGGAACACGTCGACCAGGTCGATAGGCTCGCCGATCTCGGCCAGCGTCGAGCGCACCGTCTCGCCGAACAGCTCCCGGCCCGCGTACGCCGGGTTGACGCCGATGATCCGGTAGCCCTCGTCGTGGAGGTACTCGGGGACGTAGAACGCGGCCTTCTCCGGCTCCACGTGGATGCCGACGACGGCGATGGTCGGCGATGACGAGAGGATGTCGCGGATCTTCGAGTCGTTGACCGGCGCCATGGCAAGACCTTAGCGCCGTTTGGTCCCCGTGGTTCTGCTACAGCTCCCAGGGTGTCCTCACGCGCCCTGCTGGTGATCGCCGCCCTCGCGGCGTGCCACGGGCGCCCCGCCCCGCCGCGCCAGCGGGTCCTCGAGAGGATCCCGGCGGATGCGCGGGTGGTGGTCGCCGCCGACGGGGCCGTGCTGGCCGCGCCGCGGATGCGCGCCGTGGTCGACGTGCTGCGCCCGCGCTGGCCCGCGCGGTTTGGCTGCGTGATCGACGCGGCGCTGGCGGGCGATCACGCCGCGCTCGGCATCGGCGCACAGGGCGATCTCGTGGTCGTCATCGCGACCCGCGCGGCCGTGACGTGCCCCGCGCTCTCGAGGCTCGCCGACAGCGTGTGGGCGGCGACGCTCGGCGCCGCGCGGCCCGCCGCGCCGGGTGCGCCGTCCGTGCTCGACGACGCCGCACACGCGCGGGCCCGCCCATCTCTGCTGCAGGCGCCGCTCGCGGCCGAGGTGCTCCTGCCCGGAGCGCGCGTCATCGCGACGGCCGGGATCGATCCGCTCGAGGGCTGGCTCGCGATCGACGTCCCCGAGGAGGCGTCGGCGCTCGCCGAGCAGAAGGTGCGCGGTGTGGTCGACAAGCTCGCACGCACGAACGCGACCGTGGCGCTGGCGGATCGGATCGCGGTGTCTCACGACGGACCACAGGTGATTGCGCGCCTCGCCGGCCCGGTCGAGGTGGATCTCGCCTCCGCCGTGCGTGCCGCGCTCGCGATCCTCGAGGCGCCGGAGGACAGGCCGCGTGCGGCGCTCGTGTGCCCGGTGCTGGCGCCGCCGATCGTCGCCTGCGCGAACGGCTCCCGGCTGACCGCGACGTCGCTGTCCGCCGCGCTCGTCCCGCTCGCCGCCGCACGCCTCACGCCGATCGTCGTGAACGAGCGCGTCGCCTCGCTGCGGCTCGAGGCGCCGGTGCCGTCGCTCGGCCTGCGCGCCGGCGATCACGTGCTCGCGATCGACGGTCGTCACGTGACGAGCACCGCACAGCTCGGGGAGCTGCTGGCCGGGGCACGCGCCCGGGCCGTGATCACGCTCCAGCGCGACGCGGAGGCCGCGTCCCTGGAGGTGATCGAGCAGCGATTCTGAATATCTGGCCCCCCCGTTTCGTTGCATAGTCCAAGCCCCATGCGCCGCCTCGTCCTGCTCCCGTTGCTGGCCGCCATGCTCGCACGCCCGGCATACTCGGACTCCACGCCTGCCGCCGGCGGCCACGACTTCACGCCGACCGGGAAGGTGCTCCTGACCATCGGAGCGTGTGGAGGCGGCGAGGTCCCCGCGCAGTTCAACAAGCAACAGGTCAAGCAGCACTGCGCGATCGTCGACAAGACCCAGGCCGAGTACCGGATGGCGTGGGTCGACCGGGCGAGGCCGTGGTTCGCGGCGCACGTGCCCGCGAACGTGCCGAAGAAGGTCGTCTACCCGTTCGCGGGCGGTGACCTGTCGACGGCACTCACCGTGTTCCCCGACGCGGACGAGATCACGACGATGTCGCTCGAGCCCGCCGGTGATCCGCGCACGCTCGAGGCGCTCGCGAAGCTGAAGTCGCCGCCGGCGCCCGTCGGCAAGAAGGACGCCGTGCCCGCACCGGCCGCGCCCGCGAAGCCGGCGAAGAGCAAGGCGGTCGGTAACGCGCCGCCGGAGCGCGCCGACGACGGCAACTACGACACCGATCCGGTGATCCAGGCCAAGGGCCCGCCGTCGCTCGCGAAGGCGCTGCGCACCATCGAGTACGAGCTGCGGTTCCTCTACCGCGTGAACTTCTCGAACACGCTGAACATGATCGACGCGATGCGCGGCGGCCTGCTGCCGACGCAGCTGATCTTCGGGCTGTCGGCGCTCGACGTGCACGGCTACGAGGTCGTCGCGCTGCGCTACTTCAAGCTCGATGCGGACGGGAACATCAAGTACCTCACCGCCGACGACGTCGCGAAGGCGCCGGATCCCACGAGCGGCTCGCCCGACTTCCGCAACCGGATCTTCGCGAACGCCGAGATCCAGTTCCGGAAGCCCGGCGGGCGCATCCAGGTCTATCGCCACCTCCAGGTCAACCTCGACAACGATCACCTGAAGAAGGACCCGCGCGTGCTCAAGCACCTCGAGCAGAAGGGCGACGTCGCCGGCATGACGAAGGCGGCGAGCTACCTCCTGTCGTGGGACTCGTTCTCGACGATCCGCAACTACCTCATCGACCACGTGCAGTGGATGGTCTCCGACGCGACGGGAGTTCCGCCCAAGTACGGCAAGGCGAAGGGCTTCGAGTACGAGACCTACGGGGCGTTCCAGATCCCCCACATCGGTGCCGGCAACCAGATCGCGAAGGACTGGCGCACCGAGTTCGCCGCGCAGCCGCAGCGGAAGCTCGGCTTCCGGTTCGGCTACTACGACGGCACCAAGGAGCACACCAACCACCTCGCGATCATGCGCAAGCCCGGCCTGAAGTGAGCCGCGATCGCTCCCGCGCCTGATCCGACGATGTAGGGCGCGCCCTGACACGATCGTGCGCTAGCATCGATCGCATGGTGGTACCCGGGTGCCCGCGCTGCACGCACGCGGTCGCGCTTCACGAAGGTCGACCGTTCGTCACGCCGAGTGGTGCGGTCGAGCTGTGGCACCGCGACTGCTTCGCGCTCAAGGACTCGCCCGTCGAGGATTCCTCGTCGGAGATCGCCGCCTCACCGCCGTTGCCCGC
Organism: Myxococcales bacterium; assembly: GCA_016794545.1. Taxonomy (GTDB): domain Bacteria; phylum Myxococcota_A; class Polyangia; order Haliangiales; family Haliangiaceae; genus JABFXX01. The sequence continues at coordinate 919 of JAEUJX010000435.1, read as the reverse complement.
GCGCGCACCCAGGCGCGCGATGGCGATCGCGGTCTCCGCGTCCGCCGCGCTCGGCCTCGTCGCCGCGCACGTGACGCTCGGTCGCGCAGCGCCTCCACCGCCCGCGCTCGCGAACGTCGAGCTCGCGACCACCGAGAAGCCCGCCGCCGCGCTCACCGCGACCGTCGCCGAGGCCGTCCCGCCGCGCCCTCCGCACATCGAGACCGCGCTCGAGGTGCGCTATCCGATGCCCACGCTCGACGGCTGGAACCTCGACTCGGTCTATCCGTCGCTGAAGGGCTGGATCCACCCCGTCACCGCGTCCGCCGAGCTGATGCCCGAGCTCGCGTCGCGCAAGTTCGGCTCCGCGCGCGACGGCGTCGTCGGCCGCCCCGAGTGCGGCGCCGGCCACTGCGGCATCGATCTCGACGGCCCGCGCGGCCGCGCGCTCGTCGCCGTCGCCGACGGCGTCATCGTCCGCGTCGAGCACAGCGAGAACGGCGCCGACGGCCGTTCCGGCCGCTACGTCCGCATCCAGCACGATGACGGCACGCTGACCGCGTACATGCACATGGACGCGATCGCCCCGGACCTCCAGCCCGGCAACCGCGTCGGCGGCGGCCAGTACGTCGGCACGCTCGGCGCCACCGCCGTCGGCAACACGCCGCCGCACTGCCACTTCTCGCTCGAGCTGCCGAACCAGCTCGGCGCCAAGGGCGACGTCCGCGACACGCACTACATCGACCCGGCGCCGTTCCTCGTGCGCTCGACGATCGTGAAGACGCCGCTGCGCACGCACGCGGTGAAGCCGGCGTTCTGATCGCCGCGCACGTCCTGATCGCGCGCGGGTCAGGCCAGCCGCGCGCGTACCGCGGCGACGAACGCGTCCCACGCGTCGACGAGCGGCACCGCGTGGCGCGCGGCCACCACCTCGATGTTG
>JAEUJX010000409.1 GCA_016794545.1 Myxococcales bacterium | reverse complement strand
CGGACTGCGCGAACGCGGTGGGCCGCTTGCGCATGCCGAGCTCGGCCTTCGTGGTGAACGTCCACGTGGTGTCCGGATCCTTGTGGCCGCCGTGCGGACGGCCGCGGCCGGGTCGCGTGTTCGCCGGTCCGTTGCCCGACGGACGCCAGCCGCCGCCGAACCGACCCGTGCGGTGATCGCGGATGTTCGGCGGCGTCGGGCGCCAGCCGACGGTGTCGCCGCCCGCCCGCCAGTCACACCAGTGCGGGCCCCACGTGCTGCCCGGAACCCAGCCCCACGTCGAGTCCTCGTACATCATCCAGTTACCGAAGTGGAACGCGACCCAGCCCCACTGGTAGTCGGAGTCGAACGACCAGCCGTAGTCATCGGTGTAGACCCACTCGCCGCCGGAGTCGTAGGGCGTGAACTCCGCGCCCACCACTGTGGTGTACGGAATCCAGATCCAGCCGTAGACCGGATCCTCGACCCACTCGCCGTACGGCTCGAGCGCGGCCTGCATCTCGGCCTCGGTGAGCTCGCCGAGCGCGTAGTTCGGATCCGCCGGATCCGCCGACGGCTGCCCGTACCCGGCCGGATCGTCTCCGGACGGCGGGTAGCTACCCTCGTACGATCCTTCGCCTTCGGCGTAGCCCCAGCCCGGATCGATCGCGCCGCCCGGTGGGCCGGACGCGTACCAGGATGGCTCCGCCGACGGACCGGGATACGCGGGCCGGGTGGACTCACCCACGGTGCAACCGATGGTCGCGGCGCAGAGCGCGGCGATCGACGCGAGCCTCATCGTCGTCATGTCGCTCGAGTTTGCAGCGCGCGTGCCGGCAAATCCCGGTGCTTTGCACTGCGAAACATTTTTGGGGGGCCGGGAACAAGAGCAGGCGGTGGCCTGGTTTGTGGGCGCGCAGCGCCTTGACACGACCGGAACCCCGTTTTACCAAAGCCCAGCGATTCCGCGCCCCTGCGGCGCACGAGGTCGAATGATTCGAGCAACGAATCTGTCCAAGTTCTACGGCGGCAAACGCGCGCTCGGCCCGGTCTCGTTCGAGATCAACGACGGCGAGACGGTCGGCTTCCTCGGACTCAATGGCGCGGGCAAGACGACCGCGTTGCGCATCCTGGCATGCGACCTCCGGCCGAGCGGCGGGAGCGTCGAGGTCGGAGGTGTCGACGCGGTCAACGACGCGCACGAGGTCCGGAAGCGGATCGGCTTTCTGCCCGAGCACCCACCGCTCTACCAGGACATGACGGTCCTCGACTATCTGTCGTTCTCCGGCGAGCTGCGCGGCATGTCGCGCTCGCAGGTGAAGCGGCGGATCCCGGACGTCCTCGACATCACCGACCTCGGCGAGGTGAGCGAGGACGTGATCGGGACGCTCTCGCACGGCTTCCGGCAGCGTGTCGGGGTCGCGCAGGCGATCATCCACCAGCCGAAGTTCCTCATCCTCGACGAGCCGACCCGCGGTCTGGACCCGGTGCAGATCGTCGAGATGCGCAACCTCATCCACGACCTCAAGCAGAACCACACGGTGATGATCTCGAGTCACATCCTGACCGAGATCAGCCAGACCTGTGATCGGCTGCTCGTGCTCGGCAAGGGCAAGCTGCTCGGCTCGGGCAGCGAGCACGAGCTCGCGGCGAGCGAGAGCGAGATCCGGCAGGTCACCGTCACGGTGCGCCCGCCGGCCGGCGACGATCCGAAGGCGAAGATCCGCACCGTGCTCGAGGCGGTCGACGGCGTGAAGGCCGTCGGCGAGCCGTTCGAGCAGGGCGGCGGCCTCCAGTTCTCGCTGACGACGAACAAGGACTGCCGGGCCGAGGTGAGCCGCGCGGTCGTCGACGCCAAGCTCGATCTCCTGAAGCTCGACTACGGACGGAGCGAGCTCGAGAACACCTTCATCCGCCTCGTCGGAGGAGCCGATGGCAGCAACTAGCATCATCTATCGCCGCGAGCTCGGCGCCTACCTGCGCTCCTACTTCCCGTGGGTGATCGCGGCGGTGCTCCTGCTCGCGGACGGAATTCTGTTTCAGGCGTACGCGATGCAGGGCGAGCAGCTCTCCGCGATCGTCCTCGAGCGCTTCTTCTACTTCTCGAGCGGCGTCGCGCTGTTCGCGGGCATCTTGCTCTCGTTCCGGCTGATCGCGGAGGAGCGGCAGACTCACTCGATCGTGCTGCTCACCACGTCACCGGTGCGCGACGTGCAGATCGTGCTCGGCAAGTTCTTCGCCGCGCTGACGTTCCTCGCGATCCTGCTCGCGCTGTCGTTCTACATGCCGCTCCTCATCAAGGTGAACGGCAAGATCACGTTCGCGCAGGTGCTCGTCGGTTACCTCGGCCTGCTCCTGCTCGGCGGCGCCGCGCTGTCGATCGGCATCTTCGGCAGCTCGCTCGCGAAGAACCAGATCATCGCGGCGCTCGCGGGCGCCGCGATCGTGTTCATCATGTGCTTCCTCTACATGTTCGCGAAGAAGCTCGACTCGCCGGTGCGCGAGGTGCTTCAGGAGCTGGACCTGTGGTGGATCCACTTCCAGAACAGCTTCATGCGTGGCGTCCTGAACCTGAAGGACGTCGTCTACTACCTGGCGGTGATCTACTTCTTCCTGCTCCTCGCGGTGAAGACGCTGGAGGCGAAGCGATGGCAATGAGAACCGCTACCCCCTGGTGGCTGTCCCTCATCCTGGGGATCGGCCTGGTGCTCGTGTTCATGGGCGAGCGCCTGTTCGCCCACACGGGCTCGATGCGTTACGTGATGACGATGCTCGGCATCGTGCTCGTGCTCGGCGCGACCGGCGTCCGGGCGTGGAGCACGTTCGGCTCGACGGGCGCTCGCCGCAAGGTCGAGCGCACGCTGCTGATGTGCCACGTCGGCACGATCGCCGGCCTGTTCCTGTACGCGCTGACCACGAACTTCGCGACGCAGAAGCTCGCGTTCTCGGAGTCCGGCACGGCGCACTGGCTCGGCGCGATGACCGTGCTCTACGGGATCGTGACCATCGCGTCGATCGTGCCGGTGCTGATGATCGAGCTGTCGCTCGGGAGCGCGCTGCGCACGAACTTCGAGATCGGCGTCACCAGCGACGTGCAGGACGCCGGCGTCGAGTACAGCCGCGTCCGCGAGGTCGGCTGGTCCGGGCTGTCGATCGCGCTCGCCGCGTCGCTCCTGATGGTGACCTGCCAGGTCGCGTCGCAGCGCAACGTCCAGCGCGACGTCAGCTACTTCAAGACCGCTGCGCCCGGCGAGTCGACGCAGAAGATCGTCGCGGCGAGCTCCGATCCGATCCGCGTGCTGCTGTTCTTCCCGGACCCGAACGCGGTGCGCGATCAGGTCCAGGACTACTTCGAGTCGCTCGCGTCGTCCTCGGGCGGCAAGCTGACGATCGAGCGCCACGACCGGTTCGTCGCGGCCGAGCTCGCCGGCAAGTACAAGGTGACGAAGGACGGCGTGATCGTCCTCGTGCGCGGCTCCGGCGACAACGAGAAGTCGCAGAACCTCGAGATCGACACCGACATCGAGAAGGCGCGGAAGGGCGCGGGCAAGCTGCGCAACTTCGACCGCGAGATCAACACGGTCCTCATGAAGCTCGTGCGCGACAAGCGCAAGGCGTACGTGATGACCGGTCACGGCGAGATGAACGACCCCGACTCGATCCCGCCCGACATGAAGGGCCGCGTGCCCGAGCGCCGCACGACGGTGTTCAAGAAGCGGCTCGGCGAGCTCAACTACGAGGTCAAGGACCTCGGGCTCATCGATCTCGCGAAGGACGTGCCCGACGACGCGACGCTCGTCATCATGATGGCGCCGACGATCCCGCTGCAGCCCGCCGAGTGGGACGCGCTCGGCCGCTACCTCGACAAGGGCGGCCGCCTGATGATCGCGCTCGATCCGAAGGCGGAGCCGTCGATGGGGCCGCTCGAGGCCAAGCTCGGGCTCAAGTTCATCCCGGCCGATCTGACGGACGACCAGGCGTTCCTCCCGCAGCGCGGGACGCCGGCCGATCGGCGGTTCGCGATCACCACGCAGTTCTCGGCGCACGCGTCGACCACCGCGCTGTCGCGCTCCGTCGACAAGGGCCTCGTGCTGATCGACTCGGGCGCGCTCGAGGACGTCACGGCCGCCGGCACGCCGCCGACCAAGACGATCACCATCCGGTCCATGGAGTCCGCGTTCATGGACTACAACAACAACTTCAACTTCGACGCCGGCATGGAGAAGCGGCAGCGCTGGAACCTCGCCGCGGCCGTCGAGGGCCCGAAGCTGAAGGACAAGGACGGCAAGGACAAGGACGGCTGGCGCGTGCTCGTGTTCGCCGACGCCGACCTGTTCGCCGACGCGCTCGTGTCGAGCCTCGGCCGCGCCGCGGTCGTGCTCGTCTCGGGCCCGCTGCTCGACGACAGCGTGCGCTGGCTCGGCGGCGAGGAGCAGTTCGTCGGCGAGGCCGTCAGCGAGGACGACAAGCCGATCAAGCACACGAAGGATCAGGACGCGAAGTGGTTCACGCTGACCGTGGTCGCGGGGCCGCTGATGGTCCTGGTGTTCGGCCTCGTCGGGACCTGGGCCCGACGCCGCCGGCCGCAGCCCACCGAGGTGAAGTCATGAGAGGCGCGATCATTCACGGCGTCCTGCTGGCGGTGATGCTCGTCTACGGCTACCGCACCTGGACGCGCGACAAGACCGCGGCGCCCGACATGGGCTCCGTGGTCCTGTGGGACAAGACCGACAACGAGCTGCTCTCGATCGAGCTCAAGAGCGAGAGCAAGCACGTGAAGCTCGAGCACCGCATGGGTGCCGACAACTACTGGTGGGGCATCGACACGACGATCGAGAAGCGGCCCGCGCCCCCGAAGCCGCCGACCGATGCGGGCTCCGGCGCGGGATCGGCGGCGGGCGCGGGATCGGCGGCCGGATCGGCAGCGGGCTCGGGTGCAGGCTCGGGCTCGGCGGCGGGCTCGGGCGCGGGTTCGGCGGCGGGCGCCGGCACGGGCTCCGCGGCCGGCTCGGGCTCGGCGG
>JAEUJX010000371.1 GCA_016794545.1 Myxococcales bacterium | reverse complement strand
CACGATGTACGCGAAGACGAGGAGCGCCAGCGCGAACACGGACATGTAGAGCGCGATACCGCGCACGAGCTGCGCCGTGCGGGCCGGATCGTCCTCGGCGCGGACGCGCACGAGCACCGCGCCGTCCGAGCCGCTCGGCAGGACGACGTCCATCGCGCGGCCGGAGGAGGACGCGACGCGCGTCGCAGCCTCGCCGTACGGCCGCGCCGGGGAGCGCAGGAGCGCGAGCTCCGCTGCCGGCCCGCTCTGCGCCGTCACCTCGCCGTTCTGCCCGTAGACCGCGATCGCCAGCGCGCCGCCCTCGCCCACGTGCGAGGCGATCGTGCGATCGAGCGCGGTCGGATCGGTCAGGCGAACGCCCGCCACGTGTGCTGCCACCGCGCGACCGAGGCTCCGCGCGCCGTCCTCACGGTAGGCGAGGGAGGTGCCGCGCGTGACCTGGGCGATCGCGAAGAAGAGCGGAACGTACGCGACGAGGATGACGCCCGCGAGGGCGAGCACGATCTGGAGCCGCAGGCCGGGGCCCGAGCGGGTCGCGCGTTCGAGCCCTCGGTCTTGCGTCATGAGAAGCCGAGGGCTCCGGCGACCTGGTAGACGACCACGGCAGCGGCGTAGCCCACCGCGTAGGTGTAGACGAGGACGAAGGCGGGCCAGCGCCAGCCCGAGGTCTCGCGTCGGATCGCCGCGAGCGTGCTCATGCACTGACAGGCGAGAACGAAGAACGCGAGCAGCGCGAGCCCGGTGCGGGTTCCGTAGACCGGCGAGCCGTCGGGCCTCTTCGCCTCGCGCAGCTTCTGGGCGAGGGGAGCGGCGTCGTCGCCCGCGTCTTCGACGCCGAACACGATGCCCATCGTCGCGACCATGAGCTCGCGCGCGCCGAACGACCCGATGAGCCCCACGTCGATGCGCCAATCGAATCCCGCCGGTCGCGTGATTGGCTCCACCGTGCGGCCGACGGTGGCGGCGATGCTCGACTCGATCGCCGGCGCGTCGGGGGGGCGCTGCACGCCCGGCATCGGAACGGTGAGCAGCACCCAGAGCACGGCGCTCGCCGCGAGGATCGTTGTCCCGACGTCGCGGAGGAAGCGGCGGGACGCACGCCATGCCTTGCGCGCGACGACGCTCGCCTGCGGGACACGGTACGCCGGCATCTCGAGGACGAGCGGCAGCGTCTTGCCCTTCGTCGCGGTGCGACGCAGCACCCAGGACGCGATCAGCGCCGCGAAGATGCCGGAGAAGTAGAGGCCGACGAAGATGCATGCGCGGAAGAGCGCCGAACGGCCCGAGAAGAACGTCGCGAGCACGAGCCCGTACGTCGGCAGCCGTGCGGAGCACGTCATGAGCGGAAGCACGAGGATCGTCGTGAGTCGCTCGCGCGGATCGCGGACGACGCGTGTGGCCTGGATCGCCGGGACCGCGCACGCGTGGCCCATCAGGAGCGGGAGGAAGCTCCGGCCGCTCAGGCCGAGGACGCGGAGCAGGCGGTCGACGAGGAACGCGCCGCGCGCGAGATAGCCGCTTGCCTCGAGCAGCTCGAGGGCCACCGTCAGGATGACGATCTGGGGCATGAACGCGAGCACGGTGCCGGCGCCGGCGAGGAGCCCGTCGGCGAGGAACGAGGAGGCGAGGCCCTTTCCGAGACCGCGCTCGAGGCCACCGCGTGCGAGCGCGACCAGCTTGTCGAACGCGCTGCTCACCGGATCGGCGACGAGGAATACCGCTGCGAAAACCAGGGCCATCAGGCCGATGAAGAGCACCGGTCCGACGAGCGGATGGAGGAGCACCGCGTCGAGTCGCTCGGTGAGCTTTCGCCGGCGCAGCGTCGCGGCGTTCGAGGCGACGTCGCGGACGACCTCGCGCGCGAGCGCAGCCGGATCGAAGGCGGCCGCGCGGGTGACGGCGGGGGCGCGATCGCCGACGCGTGCGTCGACCGCGGCGAGGAGGAGCTCCTTGCATCCGGGATCGCGGGCGCTGACGAGCACCACCGGCACGCCGAGGACCTGCTCGAGGCCGGCAACGTCGACCTCGCGGCCCTCCGAGGCGAGCACGTCCTTGTGCGTCAGCACGACGATCATCGGGAGCCCTGCGCTCACGAGCTCGCGGGTGAGCCGGAGCCCGAGCGCGAGCCGTGTCGGATCGATCACCTGGACCACGAGAAAGCGGCCGGTAGTGCCCGGCGCCCCCTCCGTCTGCTCGCGCAGTTGGTCGATGAACCTCCGCGCGACGCCTTCGTCGGTGTCGCTCGCGACCGTCGCCTCGACCGAGTAGAGACCGGGCAGGTCGGCCAGCGTCGCGCTCGCGCCGGAGGGCAGCGTGATCGCAGCCTCGAGCACGTCGACCGTGATGCCGGGGTAGTTGCCGACGCGGGCGTTGCCCCCGGTGAGGCGGTTGTAGAGCGAGGACTTGCCCGAGTTCGGGCGGCCCACGAGCGCGACGGTGCACGCCGTGCTCATGGGGCACCCTCGATGACCAAGACGTCGAGGCGGACCGCGAGCTCTCGCGCGACCGCGAACTCGCCACCGGAGCCCGTCCGGACGTGGAGAGGCCCCGCCGCGATCGCGCGGCGGAGGACGACGACCTCCTCGCCCTCGTGGAGGCCGACCGCGGCGAGCCACGCGGCGTCGGCGGCGTCGAGCCGAGCGCCGACGATGCGCAGGCGTGTGCCGAGCGCGGCGCTCGCGAGGTCGAGGCGCTTTCCGTCGTGCGCGGGCGAGGCCATCGCGGCCAGTTTACTCGTCCTGCGAGCTAGATCCTGCCGAACGCGCGCGCGATCGCCTCGGCAATGGCGCCGCCAGCGTCGATCGTCGATTCGAGCACGTCCGTGGCGGCGGTCTTCACCTCGGGCGGGGCCTGGCCCATCGCGAAGGAGCGCCCAGCGCAGGCCATCATCGGCAGGTCGTTCAGCCAGTCGCCGACGCAGACCGTCTCCGAGATGTCGATGCCGTAGTGATCGGAGACCCACTTCAGCGCGGTGCCCTTCGTGCCGCCCGACGCGCGCGCGACCATGCCCCAGTGCTCCTTCTCGCGACGGAAAGGGAACATCGCGACCTGCATCGACTCGGTCGCGTCGCGCTGGATGTCCGCCACGGTTCGGCCGATGTTCGCCTCCTTGCCGAGCGCGACGACCGCGGTCATGCCGCCGTCGGAGTCCCAGAGGGCGTGCTCGGTCACGCGGTGTGCATAGCGGAGGTCGGTCGACCACGTTCGCACGTAGGGCAGGAAGTCGGCGCCGCGCTCGTCGTGGACGATCGCGTCCTCGGCGAAGAGGAAGGCGACGAGGTCGTTGCGCTCGAGGCTCGCGCGCAGGCGGTCCGCCGCTCGCCCGCGAATGCCGTGGTGCAGCAGCGTCTTGTCGTTCTTGACGTTGACGATGTGGCTGCCGTCGGCGCACCCAACGGGCCCGTCGATGCCGAGGAGCTCGGCCGACTCCCGCGTGCCGGAGTAAAGCCGGCCGGTCAGGATCGTGACCTTCACCCCGCGGCTGCGGAGCTTCTTCACGGCGGCCACGTCGGCGTCGTTCGCCGCG
>JAEUJX010000359.1 GCA_016794545.1 Myxococcales bacterium | reverse complement strand
TCGCCGAGCTCGTCCGGCACTCCGCGCTCGGCGGCGAGGGCGCGAGCGTGCGCGACGACGTGCGCCTCGACGACGTCCTCGCCGCGCGCATCGACGCGCTCCAGCCGGCGGAGCGCGAGGTGCTCGAGCTCGTCGCGACCGCCGGGCAGCCGCTGCCGCTCGACGTCGTCGCGCGCGCGCGCGACGTGACGCCGGGCAAGGTGCTGCCGCTCGTCGGTTACCTGCAGACCGCGACGCTGCTCCGTCCCGTGCGCGCGCGGCGCGACTCCGTCGAGCCGTATCACGACCGCACGCGGCGCGCGGTCGTCGAGCGATCCGCGGAGCGCAAGGCGGAGCTGCACCGCCGTCTCGCGATCGCGCTCGAGGCGACCGACGCGGAGTCCCAGCCGATGCTCGTCGGCGTGCACTGGGAGCAGGCCGGCGAGCCGGCGCGCGCGGCGGCGCTCTACCTGCGCGCCGGCGATCGCGCGAACGAGGCGTTCGCGTTCGATCGCGCGGTCAAGCTCTACGAACGTTGTCTCTCGCTCGCGCCCGACCTGGCCGCGCCGGTGCGCAGCAAGCTCGGCGAGGCGTACGCGAACGCCGGCCGCGGGCGCGAGGCCGCCGACGTGTTCCTCGCCCTCGCGCGCGAGTCGAAGGTCGCCGCCGACGCGCTCGAGCTCGAGCAGAAGGCGGCGCACGAGCTCCTGCGCGCGGGCCTCATCGACGAGGGCCGGGACGTCCTCGACCGCTTGCTCACCTCGGTCGGCGTGGCGATGCCGGCCACGCCGCGGCGCGCGCTCGCCTCGCTGCTCTGGCGCCGCGCCCGTCTCAAGCTGCGCGGCATCCGCTACACCCCGCGCGACACGAGCCAGGTGCCCCGCGAGGAGCTCGCGCGGCTCGACATCGTGTGGACCGCGGCCTGTGGTCTGTCGATGACCGACTGGATCCACGGCGCGTCGTTCCAGGCGCTGAATCTGTTGCTGGCGCTCGACGCGGGCGAGGCGCTGCGCGTGCGGCGCGCGCTGTTCCTCGAGGCCTGTCACACCGCGGCCTCGGGCGACGCCGAGCGCGCCGAACGTCTCGTCGCGGGGGCGACCGGCGGCAAGGAGCTCGAGGATCCGTACCTGCGCGGCTGGCTCGAGCTCGCGCGCGGCTACATCGCGTACTTCGGCGGTGCCTGGCGCCTCGCTTACGAACACGCCGAGCGGGCCGACGAGTGGTTCGGCGGTAACTGCGCGAACGTCGTGTGGGAGCGCGACACGGTCCACGCGCTCAGCAAGTGGGCGCTCGTCTATCACGGCTCGCTGAAGAAGCTCGGCGAGCTGTTGCCGCTGCGCCTCCGCGAGGCCGAGCAGCAGGGCAACCTCTACGCGCTCTCGACGGTGTGGGCCTCCAACTCGACGATGAACTGGATCGCGAACGACGACATCGCCTCGGGGCGCGCCGTGATCACGAGCGTGTCCGATCGCTGGTCGCTCCGCGGCTACCAGATCCAGCACTGGAACCGGATGATGTCGAACGCGCTGTTCGACATGTACGCGGGCGACGTGCTCTCGGCGCGCCGGCGCGTCGTCGAGGCGTACGAGCCGATGTCGCGCTCGCTCCTCACGAAGATCCAGATCGTGCGCTTCGAGGTCAACGAGCTCCAGGTCCGCACCGCGCTCGCGGCCGCGACGGTCACCACCGGCAGCGAGCGCGAGCACCAGCTCGTCGCCGCCCAGCGCCACATCGAGAAGCTGGCCAAGGAAGGTCTGCCGTGGATGAAGGCGATCACGGCCGTGCGCCGCGGCGGCCTGTGCTCCGCGCGCGGCGACACCGACGGCGCCGCGCGCCACTTCCGCGCGGCCGTGACCGCGTGCGATGCCGCGGAGGTCGGCCTCTACGCGGCGGTCAGCCGGATCCGGCTCGGCGAGCTCCTCGGCGGCGACGAGGGCCGCGCGCTGCGCGACGAGGGGCTCGCGAAGCTCGCGGCCGAGGAGATCAAGAAGCCCGACCGGTTCGTCGCGCTGTTCGCACCCTGAGCACCGGTGTACCGTCGCTCGTGATGAGTGGCGCGCTCCAGGATCTCTACTCGCCGCACGGCATCTGCTTCGGTTGCGGCCCCGTCAACGACCAGGGCCTCCGGATCAAGAGTCATCCCGACGGTGACGCGCTCGTGTGCACGTGGACACCGGCGCCGCACCACCAGGCGTTCGAGGGCGTGCTGAACGGCGGCATCATCGGCGCGCTGCTCGATTGCCACATGAACTGGTGCGCGCTGTGGTCGCTGATGCGCCGCGACGGCGCCGCCAAGCCGCCGCTCACGGTGACCGCGCGCTACGAGGTCAAGCTCACGCGGCCGACGCCGGTCGATGGGCCGATCATCGTGCGCGCGCGCGCGATCGAGCTGGTCGACACGCGCGCCGAGATCGAGGGCACGCTCGAGGCGCGCGGCAAGGTCTGCGCGACGGCGAGCGGCACGTTCATCGCCGTTCCCGCCAGCCACCCGGCGCACAAGCACTGGAACCCGTGACCGCGAAACGTCCGCGCGCGGTCGTGCTGAGTGACGCCGAGCTGCGCCTGCTCGCGCGCTGGGCCGCCGCGTGCGCGGCGCGGTCGCTCGTCTTGTTCGAGGCGATCGCGCCCCGCGACCTGCGCCCGCGTGCGGCGATCGAGGCGGCGCGCAGGTTCGCACGCGGCGGCAAGCGCACGGCGGAGCTCCGCCGGGCCGCTCTGGCAGCGTTCGCGGCGGCTCGCGAGATCGATGATCCGGTGGCCCATGCGGCGGCACGTGCCGCCGGCGCGTCGGCATCGGTCGCCTACACGCATCCGATCGCGACGCCGCACCAGATCAACCACATCGTCGCGCCGGCCGGCTACGCCGCCCGTGCGCGCGAGCTCGCGGCGCACGGCGAGACCTCGGTCGGTGATCGGCTGATCGCGTGGGCGCTCGGGCGCACGACCCCTGCGCTGCGCCGGGTCGTGCGGCGGTTCCCGCGCCGGCACCCGGGAAAGAGTCGGCTCGATCAGCTGTTCGAGCAGGCCGATGCCGGGCTGCGCGGACGGTAATCGCTACCGCTTCGAGGCGGCCTTCGAGGCGGCGACGGCCTCGCACGCCTTGTCCGCGCCGAGCGTGCACGCCCTCTCGTAGAGCGCGAGCGCCTTCGCGGAATCCTTCTCGACGCCCGCGCCCGTCGCATACGCAGTCCCGATCGCGCTGCAGCCGCTCGAGCTGCCGAGATCGCAGGCGCGCTGGAAGTGCACCGCGGCCGTCTTCAGGTCGAGCTTCGCGCCTTCGCCGAGTCGGTAGACGTTACCGGCGTTGAAGCAGCCGACCGCGTCCTTCAGCGTGCAGGCGCGAAGGTAGAGCTTGCTCGACTTCGTGAAGTCGACGCCGGTCGAGCCGGGCTTGCCACTGGCCCAGATCGTTCCGAGGTCGTTGCAGGCGGAGCCGTCACCGAGCGCGCAGCCTTGCTCGAGGAGCGCGACCACCCGCGCGGCGTCGGCCTGGTCGGTGGCCTGCACGAGCAAGCCCGCGACGGTGCAGCCGCGCGCCGTCTTCTTCGCACACGCCTTCAGCGCGAGCTGCTTTGCCAGCGCGACGTTCTTCGGGACTCCGTCGCCCTTGACGTGGCGCATCGCGAGCGCGACGCACGCGCTGCCGTCGTCGCGTTCGCACGCCTTCTGTTCGCTGTCCACGTCGGCGGCGGCGACGCCCAGGATGGTCGACCACGTCCCCGTCAGGACCAGCAGGTGACGAATCATCGCCCCAGCATATCCGTGTTGCGGAGCACGACGTCGCGAAATCCGACATCCGACCCCGGATCGGTACGTCCAGGTTCCAGCGCGCGCACGGCGTCGCGGAAAACGGCGGAACACCGAGGTTCCACCGCGGCGGTATGATGGTTGCTGGTGAGGCGGGCATGACCAGACACGCAGGGCTCCTGATCATCCTCGCGGCGTGCGGCGGAAGCGGCGGCGACGACGCCCCGTCGCCGGATGCCGGCCCGTCGTGCCTTCCCGCTCCGGGCGCGCCGGCCGAGACGGTGATGACGACGAGCGGGCTCGTGCGCGGCGTCGCCGTGAACCAGACGTTCGCCTACAAGAAGGTGCCGTTCGCCGCGCCGCCGACCGGCGAGCTCCGTTATGCGCCACCCCAGCCCGCCGCGTGTGCCGCCGACGAGCTCGATGCGACCGCGCTCGGGCCCGCCTGCCCCCAGCTCGACGCGGGGGCGTACGTCGGCGACGAGGACTGCCTGCACCTCAACCTGTGGGCGCCCTCGGCGCCGGCGACGACGCCCCGACCCGTGATGGTGTGGATCCACGGCGGCGGCAACTCGATCGGCTCGGCGGTCTATCCGATCTACGACGGCCGCCGCCTCGCCGAAGCCGGCGACGTGATCGTCGTGACCGCGAACTATCGCCTCGGTCAGCTCGGTTTCCTCGCGCTCGGCGGGGAGGGTGCGGGCAACTTCGGGCTCCTCGATCAGGTCGCCGCGCTCGGATGGGTCAAGGACAACATCGCGGCGTTCGGCGGCGATCCCGCGAACGTCACGATCTTCGGCGAGTCCGCCGGGGCGCGCGACGTGTGCTCGCTCGTCGCCTCGCCCGCGGCGAAGGGCCTGTTCCACCGCGCGATCATGGCGAGCGGCTCGTGCAAGGGCCTGCCCACGCGCGCGAACGCCGAGATGACGGCCGCGACGGTCGCGGCGACGGTCGGTTGCGCGGCCGGGGACGTCGCGTGCTTCCGCGCGCTGCCCGCCGAGACGATCATCCGCGCGAACGCCTCCGACATCTCCGGCCTCTCGTCGGGCGCCTACCAGCCGATGATCGACGGCATCGTCCAGACCGCGCAGCCGGCCGACGTGATCGGCGCGGGCGGCCACTCGCACGTGCCGTTCATCGTCGGAGCGAACGCCGACGAGACCGGCAACTCGGCGCCGCCGATCATGACCGAGGCCCAGTACGAGCAGCTCGTGCGCATGCAGCTGCCGATGGCGATCGCCGACATGGCGCTCCAGCAGTATCCGGCGAGCGCGTTCCCCACCCCGCGCGCCGCCTACGTCCGCCTCACGACCGACGCGCGGTTCGTCTGCCCGTCGCGCGAGATCGCGCGCGCCGCCGATCGCGGCCAGACCGCGCCCGTCTACCGCTACTTCTTCCAGTACCGCGCCACACCGCTCGGCGCGGTCCACGGCCTCGACGTGCCGTTCGTGTTCGGCACGTTCGACGGCGTCGAGACGCCGAGCGGCACGCCGTACACGCCGACGGCCGCCGACCTCGCGCTGTCGGCGACGATGATGGGCTACTGGTCGCGGTTCGCGCGCACCGGCGATCCGGCCGGCTCTCCGGCGTGGCCGGTGTATGCGCCCACCGATCCGACGCTCGTGTTCGATACCACGACGGCGACGTTGGACGGCATCCGGACGCAGCGCTGCGACTTCTGGAAGCCGTTCTACGACGCGCTGTAGCCGCGGTTTCGCATCACCAGCCGTGCGCGAAGTCGCCGCGCGCCTGCAGGACCAGCTCGTCGCGCAGTCCACGCAAGGCGTCGCGAACCGCGCGCAGCTCGGCGATGACCACGTCGCCGGTGTGCTCGCCCGAATGAACGATCGCCTGCTCGAGGCCTTCGAGGCGCGGCTGGATCTCGCGCCAGCGGTCGCGTGCATCCATGCTCGCGAGGTGCGTCTGGACCTCGACCTCGTCGGCGAGCCGGCGCACTTCGTCCCATGCGGAGAGATGATCGGTGCTCATGATCCGCGACCGTTTGCATCAGCCATGCCGCTGCGTCTGCTGCGATCGCCGATACGTGCCGATCAGCGTCGCCTCGGAGAGTACGTGCCCGGCCATCGCGCGCTCGAGCTCCGCTTTCGTCGGTCGTGACAACCCGAGCACGCAGTCGAGCGCGTAGAGCTTGAAGTGGTACCGGTGACGACCGATCGGCGGGGCGGGACCGCCCCAGGCCGCACGGTGCCAGTCATTCAGTCCGACCTGGCCGACCGCGGGGCGGCCCAGGTTCTCGTGCAGATGATCGCGTTCGGGCGACAGGTCCGAGAGCACCCAGTGCACCCACGTGGTCGCGGGGGCGTCGGGATCCGGAGCGTCCGGGTCGTCGACGATCAAGGCGAGACTCCGCGTCCCGCGCGGGACATCCGTCCACGCCAGCGGAGGCGAGACGTCGATCCCCTCCGCTGTGTGCTTCACGGGGATCTCTCCCCCGTTTCGAAACGCCGATGAGGTGAGTTGCATGTCAGGTCGCCTTGCATCGCGCGCGCCGAGTGCCTCGCGACCTCGGCGCGCAGATCAGGCGCGAGCGCGCTCCCGATGCGCGCAGAATGCGCGGTGCATGCCACGCGACGCTCGCGATCCGCTGCCACCGCGCTGCCGGAAGCGTCAGGTCAGGCCGAGCTCGCGGGCGCGCAGCGCGGCCTGCGTGCGGTCGCCGACCTCGAGCTTGTCGAGGATGCTCGTGACGTGGTTCTTCACCGTGCCCTCGGCGAGGAACAGCGCGGCCGCGATCTCCTTGTTCGAGGCGCCGCGCGCGATCAGGCGCAGCACGTCGCGTTCGCGCTCGGACAGCTTCGACAGCTCGTTCGCGGCGGGGGCGGCGCTCGCGAGGCGCGACAGCTCGGCGAGCACCTTCGACGCGACCGAGGGCTGGAGGACCGACTCGCCGCGCGCGGCGGCGAGCACCGCCTCGACCAGGCGATCGATCGGCGCGTCCTTCAGGAGGTAGCCGACGGCGCCGGCGCGCAGGCACTCGAAGACGAGCTCGTCGTCCTCGAACGTGGTGAGCGCGACGATGCGGATGTCGGGGTGCTGCACGCGCAGCCGGCGCGTCGCGGCGACGCCGTCGAGCACCGGCAACTTCAGATCCATGAGCACGACGTCGGGCCGCGTGGCCGCCGCGAGCTCCAGGGCGGCCTGGCCGTTCTCCGCGCCGCCGACGACCTCGAGCTCGGCGCGCGTGGACAGGAGCGTGCGCAGTCCCGCGCGGAACAGCGACTGGTCGTCGACGAGGAGCACGCGGACGGCCGTCACGTCGGAACGCTGACCTCGAGCGTGAAGCCCTTGCCGGCGGCGGTCGTGACGGTCACCGAGCCGCCGAGGAGCTGCGCGCGCTCGCGCAGGCCGACGAGGCCGAAGCCGCCGTCGGGCGTGGAGGCTGTGCCCACACCATCGTCGGCGATGCGCATCGTGACGTCGCGCGCGCCGTAGCGCAGCGTGCAGTCCACGCGGGTGGCGCTGGCGTGGCGCGTGACGTTGGTGAACGCCTCCTGCGCCGCGCGGAACAGGGTGAACTCGACGGCGGGCGTGAGCGGGCGTGGCGTGCCCTCGACGACGAGCGCGGTCTCGAGCCCGCGCGCGCGGCTGTCCTCGACGAGCTCGGCGAGCGCGAGGCCGAACGGCCGCTGCTCGACGCCGCCGGCGCGCAGCATGGAGACCGAGCGGCGCAGCTCGGACAGGCCTTCCTTCGCGAAGTCCTGTGCGCGCACGAGGCACTCGCTCGAGGCCGCCGGGTCCTTCGCGACGATCGCGCGCGCGGCCTCGATCTGCACGTTCACCACGGTCAGATAGTGCCCGACGCTGTCGTGGATGTCGCGCGCGATCCGGTTGCGCTCCCGCGTGGTCGCGAGCTCCTCGACCTGCGCGGCATAGCGGCGGATCTGGGCGCGCGCCCCGCGCTCGCGGCCGATCAGGAGGCCGGTAATGACGACGAACACCGCGCCCGGCAAGAAGCCCGTACTGCGCGCGTAGACGTCGATCGCGCTCGCGCCCCAGTGCACGTTGCACGCGATCGCGAACAGCAAGAAGAACACCGTCATCGCGATGCCCCAGCGCAGGCCGCCGTAGATCGCGGGGAAGCCGATCAGCGGCATCGCGAGCAGGAACGCGTTGAGGTACGTGATGTACAGCGTCACCGCGGTCAGCACGAGCAGCACGCCGAGCCACAGCGCGATCGCGCGGCCGCCGCGCGGCTCGGCCCACAGCCAGCCGAGCGTGCTGATGGCGAGGTACGCGGCACCGAGCAGCGTCATCGCGACGCGCGTCTCGGGCACCATCAGCACGCTCCAGCCGAACACCGAGATCACGACGACCGCCATGCCGAGCGCCGTGCTCGGGCGTGCGAACCGCTCGATCGATTCGTTCGTCATCGGGCCACCGCCTGGAGCGCCGGCGGGGTGGGGCGCGCCGCGGGCGGCTGGGGTTGTACCAGGAGCGCCCAGACCACGAGGGCGGCGCGAAGCAGGTTCCGGGAGGGCGTCATCGAGGACGACGGTGCCAAGCCGCGCAGTCCCGCGAAATCCGCCGGAAGTCACGTTGTCAGGTCATGCCCGACCCATGACCGTACAAGTGTTCCGCGGGACCGCACGCCTTCCAGGTCAGGAGGAAGACATGCGGATTCTCACGACCTTGACCCTGCTCGCCACGACCCTCGTCCTCACTCTGGGCACCGCTCGCGCCGAACCGAGCGCGGAAGCCAGGGCGGCCTACCAGGACATGCAGAAGACGCTCGGGCTGGTGCCCACGTTCCTGAAGGCGTTCCCGGAGGAGGGCATCGCCGCCGCCTGGGACGAGCTCAAGACCGTCCAGATGAACCCGAAGACCGCGCTGTCGATGAAGCAGAAGGAGCTGATCGGCCTCGCGGTCGCGGCGCAGGTGCCGTGCCGCTACTGCGTGTACTTCCACACGCAGTTCGCGCGGCTCGGTGGGGCGAACGACGGCCAGGTCAAGGACGCGATCGCGATGGCCGCGATCACGCGCCACTGGAGCACCGTGCTGAACGGCTCGCAGATCGATCTCGGCGAGTTCAAGACCGAGCTCGCGAAGGTGCTCGACTACGTGCAGCGCCCGACCTCCAAGATGGCGCCGGGGCCGGTGGTCGACGCCGCGTCCGCCTACGAGGACATGGAGCACGTGCTCGGCCGCGTGCCGGCGTTCATGAAGAAGTTCCCCGAGCAGGGCATCGCGGCCGCGTGGCGCGAGTTCAAGGGCGTGCAGCTGAACCCCGCGACACCGCTCGACGGCAAGAGCAAGGAGCTGATCGGGCTCGCGGTCGCGTCGCAGATCCCGTGTACGTACTGCATCGCGTTCCACACCGAGGCCGCGAAGCTCAACGGTGCGACCGAGCAGGAGATCAAGGAGGCGATCGCGATGGCCGCACTCACGCGCCACTGGAGCACCGTGCTGAACGGCTCGCTCGTCGACGAGGACCAGTTCCGCAAGGAGGTCGATCAGATCGTCGCCGGGGCGAAGAAGGCGGCGAAGAAGTAGATGTCCCGGCGCGTCGACAAGCGCAAGCTCGAGGCGTTCCTCGACAAGGTCGTCCGCGAGGTCGGCAGCGCGATGAGTGCCGCGCTCGTGTTGATCGGCGACCAGCTCGGGCTGTGGCAGGCGCTCGCGCACGCCGATGGTCCCCTGAGCCCCGCCGAGCTCGCCGCGCGCACCGAGACCCACGAGCGCTATATCCGCGAGTGGCTCGACACGATGGCCGCGGGCGGCTACGTCACGTACCGCGATGGCCGGTACCAGCTCGAGCCCGAGCAAGCGGTCGCCCTGGCCGACAGCGAGAGTGCCGCGTTCGTGCCGGGCATCTTCCAGATCACGGCGGCGATGTGGGCGGCGGCGCCGAAGATCGCGGCGAACTTCCGCAGCGGCGCGGGGCTCGACTGGGACCGCCACCACCCCGACCTGTTCGAGGGCACCGAGCGGTTCCTGCGCTCCGAGTACCTCGGCCGGCTCGTCTCGTCGTGGCTGCCGGCGCTCGAGGGTGTCGTCGGCAAGCTCGAGCGCGGCGCCCGCGTCGCGGACGTCGGGTGCGGCGCCGGAGCGTCGACCGTGATCATGGCGCGGGCGTTCCCCGCGTCGACGTTCATCGGGTTCGACTCGCGCCCCGGATCGGTCGCGGCCGCCCGGCGCCACGCCGACGAGGCGGGCGTCGCCGATCGCGTCACCTTCGAGGTCGCGCGCGCGGCGGACTTCACGGGCACCGACTACGATCTGATCGCGCAGTTCGACAGCTTCCACGGCCTCGAGGATCCGGCCGCGGCAGCGCGCCACGCACGCGGGGCGATCGCCCCGGACGGCACGTGGCTGCTCGTCGAGCCGTTCGCGGCGGACCGCCCCGAGCTCAACCACCACGCGATCGGCCGCATGTTCTACTCGTGCTCGACGTTCGTCTCGGTGCCGAACGCGCTCGCCCGCGGGGGCGCGGCGCTCGGCGCCCAGGTCGGCGCGTCGGCGCTGCGCGAGCAGGTCGTCGGCGGCGGCTGGTCGCGGTTCCGCCGCGCCACGACCACCGCCTTCCATCAGGTCCTCGAGGCCCGCCCCTGACGGAACAATTGTTCGGTCCGGCCGTACGCCTATCGGGCATGGAGGACACGATGAGCAAGAAGAGCGAGCACAAGACGTTTTCGACCCCCGACGAGGTCCGAGAGTTCCCGCGCGGCAAGGCCGACATCCTCAACATCGGCGGCGGCTCGGTCGGGCGGCTGGTGTTTCAGCCCGGCTGGCGCTGGTCGGAGGACGTGAAGGCGATCGCGAAGTCCGCGAGCTGCGAGGCGCCGCACTTCCAGTATCACGTGTCGGGTCGCCTCGCGATCAAGATGGACGACGGCACCGAGCTGATCGCCGGCCCCGGCGACGTCACCGCGCTCCCGAGCGGCCACGACGCGTGGGTCGTCGGCGACGAGCCCGTCGTCGTGATCGACTGGTACGGCGCGAGCACCTACGGCAAGTCGCACTCGCACTGACGAGTCGCGGTATGACGCCGCGATGCACCGGCGCATCCCGCGGAAGGCGATCAAGGTCGAGCTGCCGAACGTGGCGCAGAGGACGGACTACACGTGTGGCGCGTCGGCGCTGCAGGCGATCTGCGCCTACTTCGGCGTCGGCCCCGAGGACGAGGCAGACTACGAGCGCCTGATGGAGATGCCGGCGAGCGGCGCGGATCCGATCCACATCACGACCGCGGCGAAGGCGCTCGGCCTCGAGGTCACCGAGCACCGGCCGATGACGCTCCGGCAGCTCGAGAGGTGCCTCGACAAGGGCCGGCCGGTGATCCTGATGCTGCAGGCCTGGGAGGAGGGCCACTACGTCGTCGCGATCGGCTACGACGACGACGTGATCTACGTCGAGGACCCGTGGCTCCAGGGCAGCCGCGGCTACCTCACGCGCGCGGAGCTCGGCGCGCGGTGGCACGACGTCGAGGGGGAGGCGAACGTGACGACCGAGCGGCTCGGGATCGCGATCTGGCGGAACAAGGTCACGAAGCTCGGCTACCGGCGTGCGGCGCGCCACGTCGACTGACGCGCGACAAGCTGCCACAGGCCCGGCGATGACGCGTGTCGGCAACGGGTGGCACGTGCCTGGCACCACTTCAGGGAATGGAACCCGCGATCGACACGAGACCGACGAATGGGCCGCTGGTGCAGCCACCAGAGGCGCGCTGCACGCAGTGCGGCGAGAAACTGCCTACGCAGCAGCTTGCAGCGGTGCCACCGGCGCGACGCACCGACGTGAAATTGTGCAGTGACTGCGATGTTCTCGCGTTGCCGCACACCGACTGAAACCCGAAATTATTTCGCCGGCGGCGGGGTCGCCGGCATCCCGAGGTCCGCGCGAACGCGCTGGAACTCGGGCGTCCACCGGCTCTCGCGATCGCGCACGACCAGCTCGTGCCTCGCTGGGACGGGGTCGCCCGATGGCCCCAGCACGTCGACATCGACCAGCGCCGGCTTGCCCGCGCGGGGAACGATCTCCCAGTGCTCGCGATGCCCGAGGCCGAGCGCGCGTACCGCGGCGGTGACGCGCTCGCGCTCCAGCGCCGACGTGCAGACCGCGATGCGTGCGCCCGGTGCGGCGAAGCGCCGGGCCGCCGCCAGGTAGTCCTCGACGCCGCCGCGGTGCTCGAACCGCGCCGGTGCCGCGTGCGTCTTCGCGGACTCGGTGCCCGTGCCGATCGGGAAGTACGGCGGCGTGCCGGTGATCAGGGCGAACGTGCCGTCGAGCGCGACGTCACGGAGATCGCCGTCGAGGATCCGGCAGCGCGCCTCGACGCCGTCGTACGCGATCGAGCGCCGGCCCATCGCCGCGCGATCGGCCTGCGCCTCGACGCCGGTCACGTCGGCGCCCGGCAGCCGCCACGCCACCATCAGCAGCACGCTGCCGAGCCCGCAGCCGAGATCGAGGGCCCGCACGGGCGCGGCCGGATCCAGGTCGCGCGTCGCGATCCA
>JAEUJX010000250.1 GCA_016794545.1 Myxococcales bacterium | reverse complement strand
GTGCCGCCCGAGACCGTGTGGGCCTCGGGCTCGTGGGAGGGGCTCGCCGAGTGGCAGGCCGAGATGCCGCGTCACTACGCGACGGCCCAGCGGATGCTCGGCGTCACGAAGAACCCGATCCTGCGCGACGCCGACACGATGCTGCGCAAGATGGCCGACGACCAGGGTGTCGGCCACACGTTCTACCAGACCGACGTCGCGGTCTACTTCGGCCAGGACGGCGACCAGCCAGGCGCGCCGCACCCCGATCCGTACTTCGGCGGAGAGGGCCCGCCGCGCAACGCGTGCACCGGCTGCGGCGGGTGCATGGTCGGCTGCCGGTTCAACGCGAAGAACACGCTCGACAAGAACTACCTCTACTTCGCCGAGAAGCGCGGCGCGCAGGTGATCGCCGAGACCCGCGTCGTCGACATCGTGCCGATCGGCGCCGCCGACGGCTCGGATGGGTACCGTCTCACCGTCGAGCGCTCGACCGCGTGGCTGTTCAAGAACCGCCGGACGATCACCGCGAAGCACGTCGTGCTGTCCGCGTCCGCGCTCGGCACGATGGATCTGCTCATGCGCATGAAGCTGAAGGGGTCGCTGCCGAACGTCTCCGACCGCCTCGGCTTCGACGTCCGCACGAACTCCGAGTCGCTGATCGGCGTGAGGTTCCCGGGCAAGACCCTCGACATGTCGCAGGGCATCGCGATCGGCTCCGGCATCCACATCGATCAGTTCACGCACATCGAGGCGACGCGCTACTCGAAGGGCAGCGACATCCTCGGCCTGCTCGCCACGCTGCTCGTCGGCGGCAAGGGCTGGCGCCGGATCTTCATCTGGCTGGGGTCGATGTTCCGCCACCCGATCAGGTTCTTTCGCGCCGCGTGGCCGTTCGGCTTCGCGCGCCAGACGCTGATCTTCCTCGTGATGCAGACCATCGACGCGACGCTGCGGTTCCAGCTGCGCCGCCGCTGGTTCTGGCCGTTCACCCGCCTGCTGTGCTCCGCCGGCGAACGGATCCCGACGAACATCCCCGCGGCGAACGTGTTCGCCGAGAAGGCCGCCGCGAAGTTCGGCGGGATCCCGATCACCTCGACGAGCGAGATCCTGTTCGACCTGCCGATGACCGCGCACTGCATCGGCGGCTGCGTGATGGGCAAGGACGCATCGACCGGCGTGATCGACGCGCAGCACCGCGTGTTCGGCTACACCGGCCTCTACGTCATCGACGGGGCGGCGGTCGGCGCGAACCTCGGCGTCAACCCGTCGCTCACGATCACCGCGCTCGCCGAGCGCGCGATGACGTTCATCCCGGCGAAGACCTAGCTCACGATCGTGTTGATCAGCCGGCGGAGCGCCTGCAGGTCGAACGGCTTCTCGAGGTGGCGGTTCGCGATCGTCGACAGGAAGTCGCGCGCCGACGCGGTGAACGCGCCGCCGGTGAGGAAGATGATCTTGTCGGCGAGCTCCGGGAACCGGTGCTGCACCTCGGCGTAGAGCTCCATGCCGGTCATCTGCGGCATCATCAGGTCGCACAGGATCACGTCGTAGCGGCCGCCCTTCTCGAACAGCTCGAGGGCGGCACCACCGCTCGTCACCGCGACGACGTCGTGGTGGTGGCTCAGGTAGCGCCGGATCGCCGAGCCGAGCGTCTCCTCGTCATCGATCACGAGCACGTGGCCGCGCCGCGCAGGCGGCGGCACCGTGATGCGCTGGTTCCCCCGCCCGACGGGCGCACTCTTCGCGACCGGGAGCGTGACGACGAACTCGGTGCCGCGCCCGACCTCGGTGGTGAGCTCGATGGTGCCGCCCAGGTTCGAGATGATCCGGTGCGAGATCGCGAGCCCGAGCCCGGTGCCGACGCCGACCGGCTTGGTGGTGAAGAACGGCGTGAACAGCCGCGCGCGCACGTCGTCGGGGATACCGGTGCCGGTGTCGGCGATCGAGACGACCACGCGGCCGAGCGCGTCGGTCGCCGTCGAGATCGTGATCCGGTTCTGGTCGTAGTTCCCCATCGGGATCGCGTGGGCCGCGTTGATGATGAGATTCAGGAACACCTGACCCAGCCGCGACTCGTTGGCCTCCACCATCGGCACGGCCTCGTACTTCTTCACCAGCTTCGCGCGGTGGCGGAGCTCGTTCCACGCCATGCGGAGCGTCGACTCGAGCACGTTGACCACGTCGACCGCGCCCTGCCGCTCCTCCTCGGCGCGCGAGAAGATCTTGAGGTCGCGCACGATGTCGCGAACACGGTCCGCTGCCGCGCGCGCGTCCGCGAGCTCGTCGGCGAGGTCCGGCGGCAGCGGGATCTTCTGGGCGAGCGCGGCGATGTCCTGGACGGCCATGTCGAGGTTCGCGATCACCGAGGCGAGCGGGTTGTTGATCTCGTGCGCCACGCCGGCAGCCAGCGTCCCGACCGACGCCATCCGATCCGCGACCATCAGGTGCAGCTCGGTCGCCTTGCGATCGGAGATGTCGCGCGACACGATCACCGCGCCGGTCAGCTTGCCGTGCTCCTTCACCGGGCCGAGGCGGGTCGAGTACCAGATCGTCGTGCCGTCGGGACGCCGCACCGGCCCCTCGAAGCCCTGGGGCTGCCCGCTGACGAGCATCTGGTCGAGCGCGTCCTTGAGCAGGCTCTGATACTCGCCCGTCTGGATCGCCCACACGCTCCTGCCCGTCCAGTCGGACGCCGCGACTCCGCGCGCGTCGCGGTTGATGAACCGGATCGTGCCGTCGAGGTCGATGTGCATCACGTAGTCGGGCGCGCTCGCGAACATCGCGTCGAGCAGCGCCGCGTGCTCGCGTGCCCTGCGCTCCGCGACCTCGCGCTCCTCGTACGCGCGCGCGAGCTTCAGCACGTTCGCGATCTGATTCGCGACGCCGCGCGCGAACGCGGTCCAGTCGGTCTGGTCGAGCTCGCGGCCGCGCGTGACCATGAGGAGCGCGCCCACCGGATGCTCGGTGTCGAGGAGCGGGACCAGCAGCATCGCCTGCGCGTGCACCCGCGACAGCAGCTCCCGTTCGCGGTCGCTGGCGACGCGCTCCGCCGCCAGGTAGACCGTGTGCCCCTCGCGCAGGACCAGGTGGAGCAGCTCCTCGTGGCCGAACAGGCTCGCGAGATCGTCCGCGGACGCCAGCGCGTGCCCGGTGCCGACCGAGCGGACGCGGAGGTCGCCGTCGGTCCCCTTCGTGTAGAGCGCTCCGACCGCGATGCCACCGGCGTCGAAGCACGCCGCCAGGGCCTCGTCGAGAGCACTCTCGACGTCCTGGTGCTTCAGCACCGCATCGGAGATGCCGGTGAGCACCGTGAGCTCGGACGAGAGCACCGAGCAGCGCTTCGCGAGGCCGGCGTTGAGCATGACCTGGCGCTCGAGCTGCCGGAATACGCGCTGGCTGTGCTCCTTCTCGAGGTCCCCGAGGTCCTCGGGCGGCAGCGGTGCGGGCTGGTCGCGCGTGCTCTGGAGCGTCGCGCCGATCGCGTCGATCACCTCGACGAGCTCCGGCGTGCGCGGCAACAGGTCATTCGCGCCGGCGCGGCGCGCGAGCTCGCGGTCGGCCGGATCCACGTAGCTCGACGTCACGAGCAAGACCGGGATCCGCTTCAGCTCCGGATCGGTGCGGATCGCCATCGCGAGGCCGAATCCATCGAGCTCCGGCATCATCACGTCGGAGATCACGACGTCGGGCACCTTGCGGCGCACGGCGTCGAGCGCGGCCTTGCCGTCGGGCACCGCTTCGATCTGGAAGCCGAGCCGTGCGAGGCGGAACGACGCGAGCTTGAGCTGCATCGGATCGTCGTCGGCGAGCACGACGTGGCGCCCCACGCCGATCCGCTCCGATCTCGTCACCGCGATCGGCAGGTGCGCTTCGATCAGCGGCACGAGCCGGCTCGGCGCGATCGGCTTCGCGATGATGTCGTCGAACCCGACGCTCGACGCACGCACGTCATCGCCCTCCGTCACGAAGCCCGAGAACGCGAGGATCGAGACGTCGGTCCCCGTGGCGAGACGCCGGAGCTCCCCGACCAGCTCGAACCCGTCGGCGTCGGGGAGCATGAGATCCTGGAGGACGACCCGGGGCTGCTCGGCGCGCATGAGCTCGCGCGCGGTCTTGCCGTCGGGCGCCTCGAGCACGTCGTGCCCCTTGCGCGCGAGGGCCTTCGCGACGCTCCGGCGGGTCGCCGCGTTGTCCTCGACGACGAGGATCTTGTACGCGGCGCGCCCGGTCATGCCCTGTCCCCTCGCAGCTGGCGCTCGATCTCCCGAGGCAGCTCCCGCGTGTCGATCGGCTTCGTGATGTACCCGTCGCAGCCCGCAGCGCGCGCCTTGGCCTCGTCACCCTTCATCGCGTAGGCGGTGACTGCCACGACAAGGATGTCCTTCGTCGCCGGGTCGGCCTTCAGCTTCCTCGTCAACTCGAGCCCGTCGATGCCCGGCAGCTGCAGGTCCATCAGGATCAGGCGCGGCGGGCTCTTCGCGATCGCGGCGAGCGCCGTCTCGGCGTCCTGCGCCGTCGTCACCTCGTAGCCGTTCGCCGACATCAGGTAGGCCACCAGCTTCAGGTTCGTGGCGTTGTCGTCGACGATGAGGATCCTCTCGCCGGACATCACGCCGCCTCGATCTTGCGCGGGAGGTCCGCGTGGAACGTGCTGCCCTTCCCCATCGCGCTCGTCACGCCGACGGTGCCACCGTGCGCCTCGACGAGCCGCTTGGTCAGCGCGAGCCCGAGCCCCGTCCCCTGGTGCCGCTTCGCCTTGCCGCTCGCGAGCTGTTCGAACTGCACGAACAACCGCGGCAGGTCCGCGTCGGCGATGCCGATGCCGGTGTCCTCGACCTCGAGGCGGAACCGGTCGCCCTCCAGCGCGCGCGCGCGGATCGTCACGCGACCGCCGCTCGGCGTGAACTTGAGCGCGTTCGACGCGAAGTTGTAGACGACCTGCTTGAGCCGGCTCGGATCGAGCCGCAGGTCATCGAGCGCGGGATCGACCTCGATCGTCATCGCGATCTGCTTCGCGGCGGCCGTGGTGCGCAAGGTCGACGTGACCTCCCCGAGGATCTTGCCGAGGTCGGCCGGCTCGGGCCGCAGCTCGAGGCGCCCGGCCTCGACCTTCGCGAGGTCGAGGATGTCGTTGATCAGCTGGAGCAGGTGCCGGCCACTCGTCAGGATGTCGCCCAGGAACTCGCGGAACTCGGGCATCGAGGGATCGACCGCGCCGTCGTGGAGCAGCTCCGCGAACCCGATGATCGCGTTCAGTGGCGTGCGCAGCTCGTGGGACATGTTCGCCAGGAACTCGCTCTTGAGGCGGCTCGCCTCGCGCATCTCCGCCGACTCGCGCCGCTCGTTCGCCTCGCGCAGCGCGCGCTGCACGGCGGGCACGAACCGCTTCGGCTTGTCCTTGGACAGGAAGTCGACCGCGCCCGCGCGCAGCGCCTCGACCGCAGGCTCCTCGCCGATCGTGCCCGAGACCACGATGCACGGCGTCAGCAGCTGGCGCGCGGCGAGTGCCTCGAGCACGGTCTGGCCGCCGAAGCCGGGCATCGTCCAGTCGGAGATCACGAGGTCCCACCGCGCCTGCAGCGCGACCTCGAGCTCCGCCCGGGACGCGACCCGCGACGCCGTGACCTCGTACCCGCCACGGCGCAGCTCGCGGACGAGGATCTCGAAATCCGCTTCCGAGTCCTCCGCCACGAGGAGTCGCAGACTGACTGACGACGAGTGGCTCAACCCCTGCCCCTTGGTCTTTGACGATATCCCCTTGCTCGAGCGGGCGACAACGTTTCACGGTTAGTTCACGGTGAATCACGCGGCGGGCAGCGTGAACAGCACCTGCGCGCCGTGCTGGGGGGCGCGCTCCGCCCACACGCGGCCACCGTGGCGCTCGACGATGCGCCTCACGGTCGCCAGACCGATGCCCGTGCCGCAAAACGCGGCACCCGGGTGCGACAGATCGAAGCCCTCACCGTTGTCGCGGACGAAGTACACGGCCTCGCCACACCGGTGATCGACGCCGATCTCGATCCGCGCCGGGTCCTGGCGCCGCGTCAGCTTCCACGCGTTGTCGAGCAGGGTCTCCACGGCGATCCGGATCAGCCGGCCATCCGCCTCGACGACGAGGTTCGGCTCGACCACGGCGTTCAGCGGGCGCGCCGGGTCGCGCCGCGCGAGCTCGTCGAGCGACGCGGCTGCGAGAGACGACAGGTTCACGGGGTGCCTCCCGAGCGGAGCGCGACTGACGCGCGACAGCTCGAGCAACGCGTCGATCAGCTCGCCCATCCGCGTGCTGCCGGCCAGCACCTTGCGCAGGTGCGCGAGCGCGCGCGGATCGAGGTCATCCCCGAGGTCCTCGACCAGCGCGTGGGTGAACGCACCGATGGTGCGCAGCGGCCCGCGCAGGTCGTGGCAGATCGAGTACGCGAACGCCTCGAGCTCGTGGTTCGTGCGCACCAGCTCCTGGTTCGTGCGCTCGAGCTCCGCGGCGCGCACCGCCCGCGTCTCGGCCCGGTCGCGCGCCGTGCGGCACTCGCTCGCCTCGAGCTCCGCGCGCAGGAGCTTCGTGCGCACCGCGCGCTGCTCGTCCTCGACCTGACGGCGCCGGATCAGCGCCTGGACACGGCCGGTCAGCACCTCGAAGCCCGCGCCCTTCGACACGAAGTCGTCGCAGCCCGCGCCGAGCGCCTCGAGCTGCGCGTCGCGCGACTCCGTCGCGGTCAGCATGATCAGGGGCGTGTCGCGGACCGAGAGGGTCGCCTTGAGGCGCTTGCAGGTCTCGATGCCGCTGAGGCCCGCCATCGCGCGATCGAGGAGGATGCAGTCGACGGTCTGGACCTCGAGCAGCTGCAACGCCTCCTCGCCCGAGGTCGCGCGGACGACGTCGTACCCGCGCTTGCGCAGCCGATCGCCGAGCATGCCGAGGAAGTCCGGATCGTCGTCGACCGCGAGGATCCGCTTGGGCGCGAGCACGCTGGTCGCCTCGACACGGATCGGCGTGACGGTGCGCAACAGGGCCTTGATGCGCGCGATCACGATCGCGGCGTCCTTCTTCGAGATGTAGCCGTCGGCGCCGGCCTCGAGCGCGCGCGCTTCCGCGTCCCTCGCCTCGGCGCGGCCCTCGCCGGCCGGCGCGAGCACCACGCACGGCGTGATGCGCAGCGCGGGATCGAGCCGGAGCCGGCGGATCACGCTCGTGCCATCGACATCGGGCATCACGGCGCCGACCGTGATCGCGGTGGGCCGCGCGGTCGCCGCGAGCTGGAGGCCGGGCGCACCGCCCGGCGCGGTCGCGACGGCGAACCCGGCGGCGGCGAGCGCGTCCGCGAGCTGGCCGCGGTACGCGGCATCGTCGTCGATCACCAGGACCAGATCGCGGACCTGCGGCCCGCCGATCAGCGCGCGGATCCGCGCGATGATCTGCGTGACGTCGTACGGCTTGCCGACGAAGTCGTTCGCACCGGCGCGCAGCGCGCGCACGCGGTCCTTGACCTGCGCCTGCAAGGACAGCACCAGCACGGGCAGCGCGCAGAGCGTCGGATCGGTGCGGATCTGCTCCAGCAGCTCGAGGCCGTCGCCATCCGGCAGCGTCGCATCGAGGATCACCAGCTCGATCGCTTGCGCGCGCAGCACGACGCGCGCGTCGGCGACCGTGGCGCACGCGATGGACCTGAACCCCGAAGCTTCGAGTGCCTCGCTCAGGTCCGTCCGCACGGTCAGACTCTCGTCGACGATCAGGATCCCGGCCATTACGACTCGCTCTGGTGAGCGTACCGAGCTTCGTCGACGCTGACACGCAGCGGTGCGTCAGCTCGAGCGTGAGGACAGAAACGCGGTGAGCGCCTCTGTCACAGCGCGCGGCTCCTCCACGGGAGACGAGTGTCCCGCACGGGGGATCCGCACGAGCTTCGCGCCGCGGATCGCCGACGCGATCGTCTCCGCCTTCGCCGGCACCGTCGCGACGTCCTCGTCACCGACGACGACCAGCGTCGGGCACGTGATGCGCGACAGTTCTGCGTGAATGCCGCCCCGATCGATGACGCCGTTGCACGCGCGCCAGACGTCCTTTCGCCGCGCCATCAGATCCGCGTAGCGCGCGACCTCGGCCCTGCGAGACGCGTCGCCGAGGATCGAGCTACCCATCATGATCGGCAGCAGCTGCTTCTTCACCGCCCACGTGCCGAGCAGCTTCACGGCCGCGATCATCAGCCGGTACTTCTTCAGATTTTCGACCGGCTCTCGCTCCGACGACGTCTCGAGCAGCATCAGCGACTTCACGAGATCCGGCCGCCGCGCGGCCATCCGCATCCCCACGAAGCCGCCCATCGACAGGCCGCAGAAGTGGACGGGGCCCGGCTTCAGCGCCTCCAGCAACGCGACCGCGTCCTGCCAGACCAGCTCGATGCCGATGCACTCGCGTGTCAGGTCCGGATCGCTCTGGCCCTGCCCGCGGTGGTCCCACGCGATGCACCGGTAGGTCTTCCGCAGCGCCTCGATCTGCGCCGCGAACAGCTCGGTGCCCCACAGCAGGCCGTGGGAGAACGCGATGGTCTCGCCGCTCGTCCCCGGCCCCGTATCCACGTAGTACAGCCGCGTCCCGTTCACCTCGATCGTCGCCATCGCGGCGACACTACCTCAGGGCGGCGCGGCGACTTCGACCGAATCGCCGTCAACCAGCGCCGGCACGGCGATCTTGATGACTCGCTCGTCGCCGGTCAGACCGGTCGAGATCTGCACGGTCGCGCCGGTGTCCCGCTCGATCGTGATCGGCACGAGCTTCGCCTTGTTCTGCGCGTCCACCGTCGCGACGCGGAGCCCCCGAGCATCGTTGTAGAGCGCGGTCGCCGGCAGCTCGAGCACGCGGTGCGGGACGGTCAGGTTGATCGCGACCTGCACGTACATGCCGGCGAGGAGCGCGCCGTCCGCGTTCGGGACCTGGACCTCGGTCGGCATCGTGTGGAGGTCGGGATCGAGCGCTCCGGCCGCCCGCGTCACCTTGCCCTCGAACTTCCTGCCCGCGTACTCGCGCACCGTCACCGTCGCCGAGGTCCCGGGCTTGACGCTCGGCGCGACGGACTGCGGGACGTCGACGAAGATCCGCACCGGATCCGTCGCGGCCACCGTGAACATCGGCGTCGTCGCACCGTCGCGCACCAGCGCCCCGCGATCGACCGAGCGCTGCGTGACCGTCCCCGCGAATGGTGCGACGACCCTCGCGAACGCCTGGAGATCGAGCAGCCGCCGCACGTTCGCCTCCTGCGCGGCGACGTTGGAGGTCGCGGAGGTCACGATGGCCTCGTCGGTCTGTGCCTGCGCCTGCGTCTGCTCGACCTGCGCCTTCGAGACGAGCTGCTGATCCGAGAGGCCGGTCATGCGCGCGCTCGACGACTTCGAGTAGTCGCGCTGCGCCTTCGCCTGCGTCACGGCCGCGCGCGCCACCGCGAGCTGCGCGCGCGCCTGCGCGAGCTGCGCGTCGATCTCCGGCGTGTCGATCTCGGCGAGCAGCTGGCCCGCCGTGACCTTGTCGCCGA
>JAEUJX010000248.1 GCA_016794545.1 Myxococcales bacterium | reverse complement strand
GTGCTTCGCCATGTGCTGCGCGTAGTAGCGGTACGGGATGCCGAAGCCGGGCGGCACGTCGAAGCCGGTGAGCTTCGCGTTCACGATCTCGCCGAGGTTCACGGACTTCGCACCGAACTTCACGATGTCCTTCATCCGCATCGCGTCGAGCGTCCACAGCTCGCCGTGCTCGAGATCAGCGACGGGCAGATCGACGGCCTTGGTCTCCTTGGTCTTCCTCGCGGCGACCTCCTCGGCGGTGGCCGCGCGCAGCGTGTACGTACCGCCCTTGGCCTCGAACCAGACCTGCTTGCCGTCGAGCGCGGCGAGCTTCTCGCGCGCGCCCTTGAGCCCGATGTTCGGGATGCGCCACGCCTTCGCGCGCAGCGAGACGTGCGACAGCGGCGTGCTGAACTGCTCGCTGATGATGCCCGAGACCGGCGTGATGTCCGCGAGCGGCGTGGTCAGCACCACGATCTCGTCGGGAGCGAACGTGAGGTCGTGCTCGGCGACGTTCGGCGGCACGAGCCGGAGCTTGCCGACCGCGGTGCCCTCGTTGAACGCGACGTACTCGGCCTGCTTGTAGAGCTGGTCGTTCAGGATGAACGGGACCCCGACGAGCTTCCGCGCGACCGCCTCCTGGTAGCTCGAGTCGGGCCGGTACTTGACGAGCGCGCCGTTGAAGAACGTCTCCTTCATGCGCTTGTAGGCGCGCGTGACGTGCTCGGGCGTCGCGAGATCGCCGTCCCAGAACGCGAACGTCCACACGTCCTGTGCGATGTGGTGGACGAGGTAGCACATCATGAAGTCGACCTTGTTCGCCGTGTAGTTCCGGTCGAACACCCGCACCGCTTCCTTCGTCTTCGGCTTCTTGTAGAGCTCCTGGAAGACGAAGTCCTTGTGCACCTTGTAGACGTCGACGTCGAAGTAGTAGATGGCGTCGCTCCGCAGGTCGATCACGAACTTCGCGAACCGCTCCCCGCCGAGCTCCTTGGAGTACGCCTCGAACTCCTCGATCGTCGCGAGCTGGTGCGACCACAGCCGCCGCGCCGGAGCCGTCGCCGGGATGACCTCGGGAGCGACCTCGGCCGCCGAACCCGACCCCGTGCCGGCGGTCGCCGCCGACCCCGGGCCGGTGGCGGAGCCGCTCCCCGACCCGGCGGCGGAGCCGGAGCCACCCGCGGAGCCGGAGCCGGAGCCGGGGCCCTGCTGCGATCCGCCGGCGTCCTTCTTCGACGAGCAGGCGACGAGGAGGAGGGTCGCACAGAGCACCGCGATGGGCCGGATCATGACCGCGCACGTTACCCCACTCGCGACCGCCGGACCCGGTCCGGCCGTGCAGCCCGCCGGGCCGTGCAAACTTGGTAATCCCAGCACTGACAAGGATTTGCGTTGAACGCCACCGGCGCGTTATTCATTTCACGATGACCGACGAGCGCGAGCCGGGGACGGTCGGCCCAACCGCGGCCGAGCCGGAGACCACCGAGCCCACGCCGCGCGCGCCGACGTTCCTCGACTCCGCGCCGACCGTCGATCCCGACACCACGGCG
Source organism: Myxococcales bacterium (assembly GCA_016794545.1). Classification (GTDB taxonomy): domain Bacteria; phylum Myxococcota_A; class Polyangia; order Haliangiales; family Haliangiaceae; genus JABFXX01. The sequence goes on along the minus strand of JAEUJX010000248.1, from coordinate 4,318 downwards.
AAGTACGGCGCGGCCCCGAAAGGTCAGCCGCAGGCGACGACCGACAGGATGGGCGCCGAGCCGCTCCGCGCGCCCGCGACGTCCGCGCCTCGCGCCGAGACCGAGATGCCGACGAAGGTCTTCGAGGGACCGACCGCGGTGTTCGACAAGGAGCCCGCGACGGTCCAGGTGAAGAAGCCGTCCGCTCCGGCGATCGAGCCCGAGCCCGCCGAGGTGAAGAAGCCGTCCTCGCCGAGCGGCAAGCTCGCGATGCCGCTGCGCGCGAGCACCGAGACTCCCAGCGAGCCGGTGCCGGTCCGTCCGACGCCGCGCACCGAGGCGCTCCGCACCGACAAGACGCCGCCGGCCGCGACCGCCGCCGAGAAGCCGCGCGTCGATCGCACGCCCGCGCCGAGCGTGCCGCCGGGCCGCCGCGAGGCCCCGAGCGTGTACGTCGTCGGGTTCTGGAAGCGATTGCTCGCGGCCACGATCGATCTCGCGATCGTGATCCCCGCGGCGCTGCTCGTGACGCTGATCGTCTCGAAGATCGCCGGGGTCCACCTGCCGCCATCGAACCTCAAGGTCCTCGACATCGACATGTGGATCGATCTCGTGCTCGCGACGGATCCCGCGCTCGTCATGGGCATGGTGATGTTCCTCGCGATCGGGCTCACGTACCTCCTGGTGTTCCAGATCGTCGTCGGACGCACGCTCGGCATGCGGCTCCTCAAGATGAAGATCATCGACGTCTACGGCGACCGGCCATCGCCGGCGCGCTGCGTGGCACGCTGCGGCGGCTACCTCGCGAGCGTCGCGACGCTGTTCCTCGGCTTCCTGTGGATGGGGTTCGATAGCGAGAAGCGCGGTCTCCAGGACTGGATCGCGGGAACCTACGTGATCCGGGCATGAGGCGGCCGCGATGCCATCGCGCCTGAGCTCGCTGCTGGTCCGCGACGGCCTCGTCGGCGTGAAGCGCATGGAGAAGGCGTTCCAGCGCCAGGTCATCTATGGCGGCGCGCTCGACACGATCCTGCTCGAGATGAACCTGGTCCCCGAGGAGCGCCTGACGCAGTACCTCGCGCTCGCCTCGGGGCTCCCGCCGGCCGAGCGCGACGAGGGCCAGGAGATCAGCCCCGAGGCCGTGAAGCTGATCTCGCGCGAGATGGCCGAGCAGTACCGCGCCGTGCCGCTCGCCCTCTCCGGCGAGACCGTGCGGATCCTCGTGTGCTCGCCGCTCGAGATCGAGCGCCTCGAGGACCTCGCCGATCAGCTCGACCGGCCGCTCCAGCCGCTGATCTCACCGGAGTATCGCTGGCACCTGGTGTTCGCGCGGGCGTACGAGCTCGACGCGCCCGCGCGGTACACCACGCTCGCGCGCGCGCTCGACGTCGACGCGTCGACGACGCCGGTCGGGCGATCGAAGAGCGTGATCGTCGACGCCAGCGCTGCGCCCGGCGTGGTCGTCAGCGGCGACATCACGGAGAAGACCCCCGCGCTCTCCGACCAGACGACGCGGATGGACACGCCGCCGGGGCGCGTCGACAACGCCGCCCCGACGATGCCGATGACGGCACCGCCCGCGAGCTCCGCCGCGCCGGACCTGCCGTCGCTCACCGACAGCGGCCGCGAGAAGCGCAACACGCTGCTCGGCGTGCGTGCCCCGCGGCAGACCGACCCGGGGCTGCCGGTGCTGAAGAAGCAGCCGTCGCAGCCGATCGCGAAGACGATCGGGACGCCGCCGAAACGCGAGATCGCGGAGATCCCTTCCCTGGTGATGGACGTGGCACCGCCGGTGGTGAGCTTCGTGACGCCGCAGGTGTCGCCGAGCGCCGGCGTGCCGAAGGCGATCAGCGACAGCGGGCGCACGCGGCGGCCGAGCGACAGGTCGCGCGCGATGAAGCGCCCGTCGACGGCGCCGATCGACACACACGGCCGCGACGCACCGCTGCCCGTCGTCGCCGCGCGCGAGCTGCTCGCACACGCGGAGGACCGCGACACGGTGTTCCTCACGCTGCTCCGCGCCGCCCGGCTGCGCGCGCGCTGGGCCGGCCTGCTCACCGTGCAGGGTGGCGCCGCGATCGGCCGCGTCGCGATCGCCGAGCCCGGCCTCGACGTCGCCGCGGTCAACACGGTCCTGATCCCGCTCGACTCCGTGTCGCCGTGGCGCGCGGTCGTCTCCAGCCACCAGCCGCACATCGGGCCGATCGTGTCGGGCGATCCGGGCATCGACGCGATGGCGCTGCGGCTCGGCGGGACGATGCCACCGTCCGCGCTGCTGATGCCGGTCGTGCTGCGCGACCGCGTCGTCGCGATCGTCGTCGCGCACCGCGTGCACTCGGATCTCCGGCTGGCCGACGTCACCGAGCTGCTGCCGATGGCGAACACCGCGTCGGAGGCGCTCGGCCGGCTGATCGTGAAGAGCAAGTCGGCCGGCTACCGCGCGCCGGAGAGGTCGACCGGCGTCGTCGAGATCGACGCCGACGCGCTCGACACGCGGAAGGTGACGAAGGCCGCGAAGGCGGTGAAGGCCGACGGTGCGTGGGCCGCACCCGCGCCGGTCAAGGCGCCCGCGTTGCCGGAGGAGCCGGTCGAGGTCTCGATCACGGCGGATCCACCCCGGCCGATCGCGACGCTGATCGACGAGATCGAGAACGCGCGCGAGGGCCACGCCGAGGAAGCGCTGTCCGAGGCGGTCGAGCGCGCCCCCGAGGCGCTCGGCGAGCTGATGAAGCGGTTCCCGGGCAAGCTGCGCGTGGATCGGTTCGCCGTCACGGGCCGGCCGCTCCGCGCCGCGCAGTACGGCGGCCTGCTCGAGCTCGTGATCCGCATGGGCTCGTTCGCGTCGGATCTGCTGATCGACAAGATGGCCGCCGCGCCGCGCGACGTGCGGTTCTACGCGACGGTGTGCGCGATGGAGCTGCGGCCGCGTACGGCCGTGTTCGCGCTCGCCGAGCGCCTGTTCGACCAGGACTTCGGCATCCGCGCGTGCGCGATCGAGGCGCTCGCGGGCTACCCGGTGCAGGACCTCGGTACCGCGCTCGTGCGCGCCCGGCGCGCGCTGCACAGCTCGGATGCGGAGGTCGTGGCCGCCGCCGCGAGCGCGCTCACCGAGCTCGGTGACACCGAGGCCGTCGTCGATCTGATCGGCGCGATCGAGCGCAGCGACAGCGCCGGCACCCACGCGCGCCGCGCCCTGGTCGCGCTCACCGCGCAGGACTTCGGCACGAGCGAGCGCAAGTGGCGCAAGTGGTACGACACCGCGCGCGGGCGTCACCGCATCGAGTGGTTGATCGAGGGGCTCGGCCACAAGGAGGATGCGATCCGCGAGGGCGCGATCAACGACCTCCGCCGCCTCACCGGCGAGTACTTCGGCTACCACCACGATCTGCCGCGCAAGGAGCGCGAGGCGGCAGCGAGCCGCTGGGCCGACTGGTGGCGCGACGCCGGGCAGCGCCGGTTCGTGGTGAAGGACGACGAGCGCAACCGGCCGACCGCGCAGCTCCCCGCGCGGCGCGAGCCGTAGCGCGGCTCATTGCACGATCGTCGCGGCGGTCCCGACACTGGCGGCCGGCAGGGCGCGCGCATCGGCGCGCCGGCTCCTCACGTGGAGCACCCAGCCGCCGGCGGACAGCGGCTGCATGCCCGCCTGATCCGGCGTGGTCGCGAGGCGCTCGGTGACACTCTCGTCCTGACACACGGCCTGCGTGAGCCCCACCACGAGGGGCGGGGTCGCGGCCGCGACCGCGAGCGCGATCTCGACATTCTGGCCGAAGTAGTCGAGCCGCCCCGCCTGCGTGAGTGCCATCATCGGACCGCGGTGCACCGCGATCCGGGCGCGCAGCCCGCTGGTCACGAGGTCCTTGTCGAGCGCCGACTGGAGGGCGAGCGCGGCCTCGACCGCCGGCAGCGGCCGCTCGAACCCGGCGATCGCCAGGCCCCCGAAGATCTTGATGAGCCCGCCGCCGTACTCCTTCGCGAGCGAGCTCACGAGCTCGTAGAACCGCGTCGCGACCGGGAACGCCTTGCTGTCCCCGAGGTCACGGAACAAGGTCTGCGCGTCGTCGACCTGCGCGACGAGCAGGGTCGCCTGCGTGACCGCCATCAGGCGGCCCGGCGCGAGCTGCTGGTCCGGGAACAGATCGCGGAACGTCTGGCACGCCATCACGCGCGCCGCGGTCAACGCGAACGCGCGATCGCCCGCGCGCTCGACGCGGACCACGACCTCGCGCTGCTCGGGGTTCACGAGGGTGAGCAGCTGATCTCCCGCCGTCAGCGTCGCGATCTCCGTCGGCGTGCCGAGGATGACATCGAGGCGGCGCACGCCGCCCTGCGCCGACAC
>JAEUJX010000154.1 GCA_016794545.1 Myxococcales bacterium | reverse complement strand
GAGGAGACCTTGTAGAGGATCGCCGACAGGCAGGCGGTGACGATGTCGGCGAGCTCGGGGTCGTCGGCGCGGAGCTCGTCGATCAGCGAGGCGATCAGCTCGAGCTCGCGGCGCACGTGCGGCGCGAACCAGGCGGCGAGCTTGCGGTTACGCGCGTTGGGATCGAAGCCCTTCGGCTTCCGCATCGGAGCGGGCTCGGCGCCCGAACGCCGCGCGGCCTTGCCGGCCTCGAGCGCCTGGCCGGCGATCACCGTGCCGGTGTCGCGCAGCTGGTTGCGGCGCTTGGGCGGGACGGTCCAGGTCTTCGCGCGCGCGACGAGGACGGCGAGCGGGTTGAGGTCGGTGCCGACGGCGCGCAGGCCGGCCGCGCGCGCCTCGACGAGCGTGGTGCCCGAGCCGCAGAACGGATCGACCATCAGCGAGTCGCGCGGGGCGCGGCCGGCGAGCAGCTCGGCGAGGCCGCGGGCGGTCGCGGGGTGGAGGCGCGCGGGGTACGAGTGGAACGGGTGCGTGAGCGTCTCGGCGACGTCGTGGTGCTCGACGGCGGCCTTCAACGCGTCGACGAGCGGCTCGGCGAGCTCGCGCGGTCCGTCGGCGATCACCTTGCCGGGCGAGCGAGGCATCGAGAGCGAGCGGCGCTGGCGCTGGCGCTGGCGGGGAGGCGGCGACACGACCGTTGCCTCATATCATGATTCTGATAGGCTTCGAGGGATGCCGGTCATCAAGCCCATCTCCGACCTCCGGAACAAGGCGAAGGAGCTGTCCGACATCTGCCACGACTCGGGCGAGCCGATCTTCATCACGAAGAATGGCGAGGGTGATCTCGTGTTGATGAGCGTGGCGGCCTACGAGCGAATGCAGGCCCAGATCGAGCTGTATCGCCTGCTCGACGAGGCGGAGGCCGATGTGAGGGCTGGCGATCGTGGCGCCAGCCTCGAGACGGTGCGACGTCGAATCAAGCGCCGCGCGCGACGATGAAGCGTGCGATCAAGGTCCTTCGGCGGGCCGAACGAGACCTCCAGCAGATCTACGAGACGCTCGCGCGAGAGTACGGCGATCGAGCTGACGAGTACTTCGACCGACTACTCGACCGAATCGCGAGCCTCGGAGAGCTCGCCGCGCGCGGAGCCCAGCCGCGAGACCCGGCGCTCGTCGGACGCGGACTGCGCTTCGTCATCGCCGGGCCCCATCTCGTCTTCTTCAAGGTGACGAGGTCTCAGGTGCACGTGTACCGGGTGCTCCACGCGCACCGTGCGTATCGCCATCTGCTATAGCTCGGGCGATGCCCATGCCGCTCGAGATCATCGGCCTCGGTAAGCCCGAGGTTCGCTTCGTCTGGGAGGAGGGCGGCGACGAGGATGTGTGGGGCGCGCGCGAGCTGCGCATCCGCTGCACCTGCGCGAACTGCCAGAGCGAGGCCACCGGCGAGCGGCTACTCGATCCGGCGACCGTCCCGCAGGATCTGACGATCGCCGACATGCACCTCGTCGGGAACTACGGCGTCGGCATCCACTTCTCCGACGGACACACCACCGGCATCTTCCGGTTCGCGACGCTCAAGCGGAAGAAGGCGGGCGCGTGATCGCCGAGCTCGAGAAGGTCTGGGCGGAGCGCCGGAGCCGGCGGGCGTACCGGCCGGAGCCGGTGCCGCGCGAGACGCTCGAGCGGGTGTTCGAGCTGGCGCAGCACGCCCCGTCCTGGTGCAACATCCAGCCGTGGCGGGTGTGCATCACCGAGCCGCCGGTGACCGGGCTGCTCGCGGCCGAGCTGCAGCAGGCGGCGAAGAGCGGGCTGCCGCACCCCGAGGTGCCGTTCCCGCTCGACTACCCGACGCCATACAAGGAGCACCGCATCGCCTGCGGGGCGGCGCTGTACACGGCGATGGGCATCGCACGGGAGAACAAGGCCGGCCGGTACGATGCGTGGCTGCGGAACTACGCCCTGTTCGACGCCCCGCACGTGGCCGTCGTGGCGTGTGACCGGCGTCTCGGGCCGTATGCCTATGTCGACGTCGGGGTCTGGCTGGGGTACGTCCTGACCGCGGCGACGGCGCTGGGGCTCGACACCTGCGCGATGGCGTCGGTGGCGGCGTACCCCGAGGCCCTCCGGGCCCGGCTGCCCCTCGACCCGAATGACCAGGTCCTGTTCGGGATCGTGATCGGGCACGCCGACGAGGAAGCCCCGGCCAATGCGTGCCGTACGACACGCGAGCCGGCCTCCAAGAACGTGCGTTTCGTCAGCACGTGATATGATTTGCGGCCTCCGGGAGATTCGAATGAGATCACGCGGTTTGTTCGTGGTTTGGGTCGGGATCTGCGCAGCGATCCTGATGATCGGGTACGCGCCTGCAGCCGCCCAGCCGGCGGATGCGCTGAAGAAGGCCCAGGCGGCCTTCGACAGCGCGCAGGTGAAGTACCTCCAGGGTGCGTACGACGACGCGGCCGCCGGGTTCGAGGAGGCGTACGCCGCCCGGCCGTTCCCGCAGTTCCTCTACAACGTGGGCGCCGCGTACCACATGAAGGGGAAGAAGCAGTCGGACGCGGGCGCCTACGAGAAGGCGGTCACGTACTACAAGAAGTACCTCTCCGAGGATCCGACCGCCTCGGACAAGGCGAAGGTCGAGAAGGCGATCGGCGTCCTCGAGGGCGAGATCCAGCGCCTCAAGAAGAACCCGCCGACCGGTGGCGGGAACACCGGCGCGGCGCCGTCGCAGGAGGTCCAGCAGCTCGGCGACGTGAAGGTCCGCGGTCTGATCGTCATCGAGTCCGACCCGGCGAACGCGACGATCTACCTCGACGACAAGAAGAAGGGCCCGCACGCGACCACGCCGTGGTCCGGCACGCTCGAGGGCGAGCACAAGGTCATCGTCGAGAAGCGCGGCTACAAGGTCGTCGAGAAGGTGATCAGCGCGGACCCGAGCAAGCTGTTCGTGTTCTCGGCCTCGATGGCGCAGGAGGACTACCTGGGCTGGGTCGAGATCACCTCGAACGTCCCGGGCGCGGAGATCTACATCGACGACAAGTCGATCGGCGCCGTCGGCAAGACGCCGCTGTCGCAGAACATCAAGCCGGGCAAGCACACGTTCTGGATCTCGACCGAGGGCTACGACGAGTACAAGGAGGAGGTCGAGGTGATCGCCGGCGAGACCCACGCGGTCAAGGCGACCTTGAAGGGCTCCCCCGTCGGCAAGATCAACGTGATCGGCCTCGGCATCGAGGACTCCACGATCATCATCGACGGCAAGGTCGCGTGCGAGCGCGGTCCGTGCCTCAAGGCGCTCCAGCAGGGCGACCACACGGTCACCGTCACGCGCAGCGGCTTCAAGCCGTACACGCGGCGCATCACGATCCAGGCGAAGACCGAGATGTCGATCAAGGTCGGCCTCGCGCCCAAGCCGAGCCGCTCCGACGCTGTCGTCGCGTACGTGCTCGCCGCGGGCTTCGGCGGCGCCGGCATCTTCCTCGGCCTGCAGGCGAACAAGTACCGCGACGAGCTGAAGGACGGCATCGCGGCCGGTAACCCGCCCGTCGACACCAACGACGGCCGCTTCACCAAGGGCAAGATCTTCGCGATCGCCGCCGACGCGACGTTCGTGGTCGCCGGCATCACGGCGCTGACCGCCGTCTACTACACGTTCCGCGACAAGGGCGCACCGTCGACAGCCTTGATCGACGTGCGCGCGCTCGCGCTACAGCCGCAGATCGGCCCCGGCTACGCGGGCCTCGGCATGGAGGCTCGCTGGTGATGCGCACCACTCTGTACACCGCTGCTCTTCTCGCGCTCGCGGCCGCGCCCGCGTGCAAGTGGACCGAGTTCGACGACCTCGAGGGCGACACCTGGGTGACCGCCACCGACAAGCCGAACGGTGACTCCACCGACTACGGCGTCGCGATCGCGCGCGGCCAGCGCGGGTCCAACGGCGGCAAGCTCGTCGTGCTCGGGTCGGGGCAGGCCCAGTTCACCGAGCTCGTCTACTCGCCGAACGGCGATGCCGATCTCGCGCCGACCGCGCAGAAGCTGAACTCGCAGTTCGGCATCGGCAACCTCGACATCCAGCCGATCCTCCTCGCGGATCCGACGAGCGACGAAGTGTCGCTGGTCGTGAACTCCGGCGGCCAGAGCATCGCGGTGCTGACCGGCGCCGGCGGCCTGCTCGCGCACCAAGTGTTCGGGCCCGAGCAGCCCGACTCGGCGACGTACATGCTGCCGCCGCCGAACGCGACGCAGCCGACGCCGCCCGTGCAGGTGCTCGTCGCCGCCTCGGACGTGGTGTACGGCGCGTTCGTCTCGAACACGCCGAACCCGCAGCCGAAATGCAACATCGTCGACGACGCCGCCGCGGCGCTCGACGTGAAGGGCCTGGGCGCCACGCGCCTCGCACCGTCGACCACCGACGATGTCGTCGTGTGGGGCGTGCCGAAGGCCGGCGGGATGGGCAAGCTGTCGGTCTATCCGGGCAGCGTGTTCGCCGGCTGCGCCGCGCCGCAGGCGCCGCTCACGGGTTGGGCGACGGCGACGACGCCGTTCGCCCCGTCGAAGGGCAGCCAGCTGATCATGGTCGACGCCACGCACGTGCTGGCCGTCGGTCACAAGGACCTCGGCAACCCCGAGAGCTTCCTCGGTCTGTATCGCCTCGATCCCACCGCGAAGACCATCACGATGATCGGCGCCCCCGTCACCGTGCCCGACCTGCGGACCGCCGCGATCTACGACGACGGCTCGAAGAAGTACGTCGTCGCCGGCTATCCCACGGCGATCATCGACGGCACGAAGTCCGGGCAGGTGGCGATCTACACGCTCGACCTGACGTCGGGCATCGGCACGTCGCCGTCGGCGGTGCTGCACGATGCGCAGCCGGAGGAAGAGCAGCAGTTCGGCCGTGCTGTGGCGGTGACGCCGTTCAACGGCAAGCCGGTCATCGCGGTGGCGGCGGACAACGAGATCTTCATGTACTTCCGCCTCGACCCGCTGTACGCCGAGACCCGAACGGGACGGTGAGCGCGTACCGCTGTCCCACGTGTCAGCGCGAGCTCGCCGACGCCGGGTTCTGCCCGTTTGACGGGACGCAGCTCGTGCCGCACGGCGTGCGCGCGCTCGAGCCCGATCGCGCGACGATCGTCTCGACGGGGATGCCCGTCGCGACGCCGACACCCACGAATCCCGGCCACGCCGCGAACCCCGCCGCGGTCAAGCAG
>JAEUJX010000117.1 GCA_016794545.1 Myxococcales bacterium | reverse complement strand
GCAGCTCGTGCGCACCGGCAGGCTCGGATCGGCGACCTCGCGCACGTGGGCGAGCCAGTGGTCGGCGTCGAACTCGCCGCTGGTCGCCCAGCGGTTGTAGATGCCGAGGAGGTCGAAGCCCTGGCCGCGGTACTGCTTCGGCAGCCGCGCGACCGCCGCGACGATGCGCGGCATGTTGTTCGTCCAGACCGAGAGGCGCGCCTCCATGACGCTGCCGATCTGCACGATGGCCTGGTCGGGATCCGCGAGCAGGCCGTCGATCCGGCGGTACGCGCTCTCGAAGTCGCCGCGCAGCGCGTCGATCCGCGACAGGTCGGTCTGGATCATCTTGTCGCGCGTCGCATCGAGGCCGGACGCCATCTCGAAGTGGCGCAGGCCCTCGTCGACCGCGTCGGTCTCGACGAGCAGGCGCGCGGCCGTCTCGTGCGCGAGCGCCGACATCGGGGAGCGCGCGAGCCCGACGCCGAGGTCCGCCGCGCCGCCCTCGATGTCGCCGGTGTTGAGCTTCAGGCTCGACGACGCGAGGTACGCCTCGCCGAACCCCGACGCCAGCGCGCGATCGACGGCGTGCTGCGCGTCCTCGCGCCCCGCCGCGACGCCGCGCCGGATCCACACCTGCACGCTGGCGATCGCGAGCGCGGAGAGGATCGGGCCGGAGGTCGGCGCGATCAGCGCCGCCTTCTCGAGCAGCTCCTTCGCCTTCTCCGCGTACTCGCCCCAGAACCGGCGAAGCTCGCCCTTCGCGCGCAGGTAGTAGTCGACCGCCTCGGGATCGATCGCTCCCGTCGAGGAGCCGGCGCGCGTGGACAGCGCCTGCGCGACGCCGCGCGCGATCTGCTCGCTGACGTTCAGGATCGCCGACTCCTCGCAGTCGAGCTTGCGCGCCCAGATCTGGAACCCGTCCGCGACCGACAGCAGGCGCGCCGACACGCGCAGGCCGGTCCCGGCCCGGCGCACCGAGCCCGACACCACGTGATCGACCTCGAGCTGCGCGCCGAGCGCGCGGGCGTCCTGATCGCCGCGCTGGCGCACCATGCCGGAGGGCCGGACCTTGAGGGACGGCGTCGTCGACAGCGTGTCGATCAGATCCTCGACGACGCCGTCGGCGAGGTAGTCGTCGTCGGGCGCACAGGTGAACGGCAACACCGCGATCGACGTGTCGTCGGGCACGGTCTGCAGCGTCGGGTGCGGCGTCGGCGACGCCGCCGGAGGCCGCGTCACGCGCGGCGTCCGCGTCCGCTCCGTCGGCGTGAACACGCACGCCTCGATCACCTCGCCGATCGCCTTCGCCGTCGCGGGACGCTCGGCGCGGTCGGTCGAGAGGCAGGCCGTCACGAGCTCGGCGAACGCGGCGGGGACGTGCGCCTCGTCGAGCGGCCGCATCGGCTGCGTCGCCTGCGCGACGGCGATCGTGATCGGGTTGTCACCGGCCCACGGGCGCCTGCCGCTCGCGAGCTCGTAGAGGATCACGCCGAGCGAGAACAGATCCGCGCGCTCGTCGACATCGCCGCCCGCGAGCTGCTCGGGCGCCATGTAGCGCGGCGTGCCGATCACGACGCCGATCTGGGTGACCCCCGCGTCGTCGCCGGAGCGCGCGATGCCGAAATCGGTGATGACGGCGCGGTCGGTCCCGCGCTCGATCAGCACGTTGTCGGGCTTGAGATCCCGGTGGATCACGCCGGCCGCGTGCGCCGCCGCGAGCCCCGCGCAGATCTGGCTCGCCAGGCTCTGGATCCTCGGCCACGCCACCGGTCCGCCGAGCTCGCGTGTCAGCGGCGCGCCGTCGACGAGCTCCATCGTCAGGAACTTGTCGCCGTCGTGCTCGCCGATGTCGTACATCCGCGCGACGTTGCGGTGCTGGATCCGCCGGGTCAGCCGGACCTCGCGCCGGAACCGCTCGATCGCCTCCTCGGACAGCCCGCCGCGCAGCACCTTGAGCGCGACGCGCTCGCCGAGCTCGATGTCCCTCGCCTCGTAGACGCGGCCCATGCCGCCGCCGCCGAGCCAGCGCACGATCTCGTAGCGCTTCGCGACGACCTCGGCGACGGGCGTCTCCGGTCCCGACAGCGACGGGAGCGAGCTCGCCAGCGTGTCGTCGTGCCCGTCGACCGCCATCTACACGGGAGTGTAGCTCAGCCCTCGTGCGCGTACAGCTTGCTCGCGCCGCGGTTGTCGATCCAGCGCGGATCGTCGTCGGGAACCTCGCCAGCCATGACCTGCGCGCGCAGCTCGCGCTCGCGCAGCGACAGCTCCTTGACCCTGGCCATCATGAGGTCCGCGCACTTCTTGTAGAGCGTCGGCCGCGGCTTCTCGCCGAGGAACATCGAGTAGTCGAGCGGCCTGCCGAACACGGCGACGATCGCGTGCTCGCGCCGGGCGCCGCGGGTGCGCGTGACGCGGATGTCCTCGACGATGTTGTTGCCGAGGCCGTTGATGAACGCCGGGATGACCATCGGCTGCGCGAGCAGCGCGACCTTGCCCGCGCCGGGCTGTGCGGGCAGGAGCTCGTACGGGTCGGGGCCCTTGCCGCGGGTGCCATCGGGGGGCATGCCGCGCACGCTGCCCGGTCGCTGGAGGATCTCGACCATCCGGTCGAGCGCCTCGTCGTTGAGGGCGCGGCGCTCCTTGTCGCGGAAGATCGGCGGGTACATCGCGCCGCCGGCGATCCCGGCGTTGATCGCGATGCCGAGCAGCTTGTCGTA
>JAEUJX010000105.1 GCA_016794545.1 Myxococcales bacterium | reverse complement strand
GAGGGTGCGATCGGGGCGGCGCGAGCGCTCGCGCCCCAGCTCGCCATCGCGAACTTCCACTCGGCCAGGATCGATTCGTCGCTCGAGCCGAGGAGCAGCCACTCCCAGCCGAGGCGGATCGCGAGGAGCTCGCGCAGGTGGTGATCCGCGCGGCCCTCGAAGCGCGCGATCCACCGCAGGTAGGCGCACCACGAGGCCCACCCGTTGACGTCGAGGAGGAGGGCGGACATGTACGCCTCGCGCTCCCCGACCGGCACGCCGAGCTCCGCGAGCCCGTGGATGATCATGTCGTCGGCGGTGCGCGGCAGCTGCTTCGCCGTCTTGCGGTAGCCGTGCAGCTCCATGAACAGGTACGGCATCTGGTCGGCCTGCGCCTCGGCGCGCCACCGTCCGTAGAAGCCGCCGTCGCGGACCGCGCTGATCTGCGCCTGGCCATCGTCGAAGTACGACGCGCAGAACCGGCTGACACGCTCCATGACGAAGTCGCGCCACGACAGCTCGTGCTCGCGGCGCTGGAGCGTCTCCATCACGTCGACGACGAGCGGCCGGCGCGACATCCGCGGCTCGCGGATCCAGAAGCTCGCCACCAGGTCGTCCTCGGTGAGGTCCGAGCCGGCCTCGGCGATCGCCTCGCGCAGGTGCTCGGAGCGGAGCCGGCCCGCGCGCCACTCCTCGGCGTACCACTGGCGCGGCATCAGGAGATGCGCGCCCGACAGCGCCGCGAGCTCGCCGGCGACGCGCATCAGGGGCTTGTCGGTGCGCGGCCAGAACGGGTTCACCGCGATGAACCGATCGAGCGGCCACGTGGGCGCGATACGCCCGCACGCGCGCTCGGCCGCGTCGAGCTGCGGATCGACGCTGCTCACTGGAACCCCGGTGGCCACAGGCGAAACGTCACGCGCGTGAACCAGTCGTCGATGTAGAGGCCGCTCATCAGGTGCGGCTGGAGCCACCGCGAGAACCGGCCGTTGGGCCACGTCTGCATGATGGTCTGGGCGAGGAACAGCACGCCGAGGCCGATCACGACGACGTTCCACTTGAACGCGGACGTCTCGATGCCCGCGTTGATCTCGGGGGCGACCACCTCGAAGCCGATGTGCCAGCCGAAGTACGCGGCCGACGCACCGAGCGCGAACAGGGACGAGATCACGAACGGGCGGAACCCCGCGGCGACCGCCCGGCCGATCATCGGCGCGAACGACAGCGCGAGGATCAGCGCCAGGGGCTGGAGCGAGCTCGACACGTGGCCCATGGTCGCGTCGGTGAACAGCACGGTTCCGAAATAGAACGGCGCCACGGCGACCGCCGAGACGACGAGCGCGAACAGGAGGTGCGAGAGGTTCACGTGGTGACCGTGCACGAGGTGCGAGGCGCGCCACTGCTGCACGACGGACCCCGAGCTCAGGAACGTGTGCGCCTTGTAGAGCGAGTGCGCGAGCAGGTGCATGAGCGCCAGGTGCCACGCCCCCAGGCCGCACTGGACGAGCATGAATCCCATCTGTCCGATCGTCGACCACGCGAGGACGCCCTTGACCGCGACACGGGTCGCCATCACCAGGGCCGCGATGATCGTCGTGGCCAGACCGACGCCGAGCAGGATGCCCTGCGCGATGTGCGCGTTGCCCATCAGGGGCGCGAGCCGGATCATCACGAAGCCGCCGATGTTGACGACGCCCGCGTGGAGCAGCGCCGACACGGGCGTGGGGGCTTCCATCACCCACTGGAGCCAGCCGTGGAACGGGATCTGCGCCGACTTGAGCAGCACGCCGAACACGAGCAGGACGGTCGCGAGGTGCAGGGTGGGCGAGAGCTCGCCGCTGGCCCGCGCGAGCGCGTTGACCTCGTCGATCCGCAGCGTCCCGAGCTCGGAGCCGATGATCACGATCGACGACACGAAGCACGCGTCGGCGACGCGGCTGAGGAGGAACTTCTTGTGCGCGACGATGATCGCCTGGCGGCGCGTCCGGTAGAACGTGAGCAGGCTGTGGAGGCCGACGTCGGTGGCGAACCAGGCGAGGATCAGCACGGCGAGGTTGTTCGACGTGACGAGCACGCAGGCGGACGCCACGGTCAACAGGAGCGAGCGCGTGTAGCGATCGAGGTCGCGCTGGCCCGCGAGGTAGGACCGCGAGAACCGGACCACGACGACGGCGAGGGTCGAGACCAGCACGAGCATCGCGCTCGAGACGATGTCGAGCTGCACGACGTCGTTCATGACCGAGGCCGGCACCGTCGTGCGCGCGTCGTAGCCGGCGAGCGCGAGCAGCGGGTGCGCGATCACCGCGAGATAGGCGAGCACCGCCGCGAACGTGGTGACGCGCGACGCTCCGGACATCAACGGCGAGCGCTGCCGCGCGATGAAGAACGGAACGACGATCAGGCTCGCCGGTGCGAGGGCGGCGAGCACGAGCGGCGCGAGAGCGAGTACTTCGTTCCCTTCCACGCCGGCGGCATCTTACGCGAAGTTCGTCGACGCGCACCCGGAGGCGCTCCTCATCCGCGATCGCGCGCGAAGAGGTCGTGTTTTCCGGCGAGGAGAGACATAGTAGCTGCCATGCGCACGATCGCTGTCGCCGCCGCGCTCGCGGTCTCGAGCTGCGGAGCGCGTCGAGCCCCGCCGGGGAACAGCGAGCTCCGGCCCGTCGGCCAGACCGAGCTGCGGGCCGTCGCCGAGTTCGAGACCATCCGCGATCGCGCCGAGCGATCGCGGGCCCTGTTCGGGGAGGTCGCGCGCGTCCTCACGCACCCGCGCTGCATCAACTGCCACCCGAGCGGCGATGTCCCTCATCAGCGGATGACGATGGAGCTGCACGATCCGCCGGTCGTGCGTGGGCCCGCGGACGCCGGCGTCCCCGGCATGGAGTGCTCGTCCTGTCATCAGGACCGCAACCAGGAGCTGACGCGCGTACCCGGCGCACCGAACTGGCACCTCGCCCCGATCGAGATGGCGTGGGTCGGCAAGTCGATCAGCGCCATCTGCCACCAGCTCAAGGACCCCGCGCGCAACGGCGGCAAGACGCTCGCGCAGCTCGTCGAGCACAACGGCCACGACACGCTCGTCGCGTGGGCCTGGGCGCCGGGCGCGGATCGCGAGCCGGCCCCCGGCACGCAGGCGCAGTTCGGCGCGCTCACCGCCGCGTGGGTCGAGACCGGCGCGGAGTGCCCGGAGGACCAACCATGAAGATCAAGATCAACGGCGTCGAGAAGACGGTCGACGTCGATCCCGAGATGCCGCTCCTGTGGGTCATCCGCGACGTGCTCGGCCTGACCGGCACGAAGTACGGCTGCGGCGAGGCGCTGTGCGGCTCGTGTACCGTGCACCTCGACGGCAAGGCGGTGCGCTCGTGTGTCACGCCGGTGCGCCGCGCCGACGGCCACGCCGTCACGACGATCGAGGGCCTGTCCCCCGACGGCAGCCATCCGCTGCAGCAGGCGTGGGTTGAGCTCCGCACGCCACAGTGCGGGTACTGCCAGGCCGGGCAGATCATGGCCGCGGCGGCGCTGCTCGCCGTCACGCCGAAGCCGACCGATGCGGAGATCGATCGCTCCATGGCGGGCAACCTCTGCCGCTGCGGCACGTACACGCGGATCCGCGCGGCGGTGAAGAAGGCCGCGGGCGTTCCGGATGACGGAGGTGGCACGTGACCGGGCCGGTGAAGCTGACGCGCCGCGCGTTCCTCGGCAGCCTCGGCGCCGGGCTCGCGATCGCGGTGATGCCGCGCGTCGCGGCCGCCGGCGAATCGAGCGGGCTCGCGCCGCACGTGCTCGTGCACATCGCGCTCGACGGCACCACGACGATCCTGTGTCACCGCTCCGAGATGGGGCAGGGCATCCGCAGCTCGCTGCCGGTGCTGATCGCCGACGAGCTCGGCGCGGACATGAAGCGCGTGGTCGTCAAGCAGGCCGACGGCGACAAGAAGTACGGCGACCAGAACACCGACGGCTCGTCGAGCTTCCGCAAGCAGTACGACGCCGACCGGCGCGCGGGCGCCGCGGCCCGGATGATGCTGATCGCCGCCGCCGCGAAGCAGTGGAAGGTCCCGCCGCAGACGTGCACCACGAAGAACCACCTGGTCATCCACACGCCGACGAAGCGCACTCTCGCGTTCGCCGACGTCGTCGCCGCGGCCTCGAGACTCCCCGTCCCCGACGCCAAGGACATCGTGCTGCGTCCGGTCTCGGAGCTCGAGCGGGTCGCGGACCGGAACCTCCCGGTCCTCGACGGCGCGGCGATCGTGACGGGCACCGCGCAGTTCGGCGCCGATGTCACGCTGCCGGGGATGCTGGTGGCGGTGATCGCGCGGCCGCCGGCGGTCGGCGGGAAGGTCGCGAGGTACGACGCGGCGCGGGCGCGCGCGGTGCCGGGCGTCACGCAGATCGTCGAGATGCCCGTGCCAAAGCCGCCGTGGCTGTTCCAGCCGTGGGGCGGCATCGCCGTCGTCGCGGAGAACACCTGGGCGGCGATGAAGGGGCGCGCCGCGCTCGCGATCACCTGGGACCACGGCGATAACGCCTCGTTCAACTCCGCCGCGTTCCGCGAGGAGCTGCTCGCGTCGGTGCGCGCACCCGGTACGGTGCACCGCGACGTCGGCAACGTCGACGCCGCGTTCGCGAGGGCCGCGAAGACCGTCGAGGCCGAGTACGTCGTGCCACACCTCTCGCACCTGCAGATGGAGCCGCTGGTCGCGATCGCGCGGGTCGCCGACGGCCGCGCCGAGATCTGGGCGCCGACGCAGAACCCGCAGGCCAACCGCGCGGACGTGGCGAAGCTGCTCGGCATCCCCGAGGATCGCGTGACGATCCACGTCACGCTGCTCGGTGGCGGCTTCGGGCGCAAGTCGAAGTCGGACTTCGTCAACGAGGCGGCGTTCCTCGCGAAGCAGACGGGGCGGCCGGTGCGCGTGCAGTGGACGCGCGAGGACGACGTGCGGCACGGCTACTACAACGCCGCGAACGCGCAGCGCCTCCGCGCCGCGCTGGACGACAAGGGCACGGTGACGGCCTGGCACCACCGGACCGCGCTCACGCCGATCGGCGGCACGTTCGACGGCAAGAAGGACACGCCGTCGGTCGAGGACCTCCAGCAGGGCGTCACCGACCTCGCGCTCGCCGCGCCGAACGTCCGGGCCGAGGGCTGCCGCGCGCCGCTGCACACGCGCGTCGGCTGGTACCGGTCGGTCTACAACATCTTCCACGCGTTCGCGGTGGGCTCGTTCATCGACGAGCTGGCCCACGCGCGCGGGACCGATCCGCGTGACACGTGGCTCGACGTGATCGGCCCGCCGCGCACGCTGACGCTCGCCGACCTCGGGGTCGCGAAGCTGCCGAACTACGGCGAGTCGCTCGACAAGCACCCGGTCGACGCGGGGCGGCTCCGCCGCGTGATCGAGCGCGTCACCGAGATGGCGGGCTGGTCGAACCGCAAGGGGCGCGCGCTCGGCCTCGCGGCCCACCGCAGCTTCGTCGCGTACACCGCCGTCGTGATCTCCGTCGTTCCGGATCCGGTGCGCGTGTTCCGGATCGACGACGCCTGGATCACGATCGACGCCGGCACGGTCGTCAACCAGGAGCGCGTCCACGCCCAGCTCGAGGGCGGGCTCGTCATGGGCATCAGCAACGCGCTGTACGGCGGCGTCACGATGACCAACGGTGCGACGGATCAGAGCAACTACCGCGACGCGCGCGTCGCGCGCATGCGGGACGTCCCGCGCCGGATCCACACCGACATCATCGCGTCGACCGCACCGCCGAGCGGCGTGGGCGAGCCGCCGACACCGCCGGCGGGGGCGGCGCTCGCGAACGCGCTGTTCGCGCTGACCGGCAAGCGGCTGCGGGAGATCCCGCTCGCCAGGGCGCTGGCGATCTAGAGCCGCAGCTCGATCAGCTCGAGGGATCCCGGCGCGGCGTACCGGACCGGCACCACCGACATGCCCACGCCCGCGGTGACGATCACGGTCGTCGCGCCGAGCGTGTAGCTGCCGTCGATGTACGGGCTCTCGAGCCGGGCGAGCGGGACGTGAACGACGCCGACGACCGGGTTCACCTGGCCGCCGTGCGTGTGCGCCGCGAGCACGAGGTGCACCTTCCCCTCGAGGAGCGCCGCGAGCTTGCGGTCGAGCTGGTGCGTCACGGCGATCCGGTAGTCCGCGCCGGCGAGCTGGCCGACCAGCGCCTCGACCTGCGCGGGAGTCGCCCGGATGATGTAGTTGTAGTTGAGGAACGCGATCGCGATCCGCTTGCCCGCGTGCTCGAACGTGCGGACCTGGTTCGCGAGCATGGTGACGCCGTGCGCCGTCAGCGCGCGCTCGATCTCGCCGACGCTGCGCTCGCGGTCGGGGTACGCGAAGTGCTCGTGGTCGCCGCGGACCGAGAACGTACCGAGCCGGCTCGCGAGCGTGCCGGCGGCCTCGGCGGCGCCGGCGATGTGATCCGGTCCCGTGTTGATCCAGTCGCCGCCCGACAGGACGAGGTCCGGCTTCGCCGCGTTGATCGTCGCGTACACGGCGCGGGCATCGTCGCCGTCGGTGAAGACGTCCTGCTGGATGTCGGCCACGAACGCGATGCGGAACGGCGTCGCGTCGAGGTTCCCGGGACCGACGAGGTGCGTCCGCACGCGGACGTCGCCGCGCTCGGCCAGGATGCGGAGCGGCGTGTAGATCGCGAACACGCCGATCGCCGCGAGCACGGCGATCGCCCGGCGCCGCGCGTGGCGGCGTCGCGTCGCGAGGTGCACGAGGTCGATCACGACGAGCCAGACCGTCGACTGCGCGACGACCAGCACGGCCCAGATGAACGGCATCGCGAGCAGCACCGATGCGACGAGGCCGTCGAACCGCAGCAGCGTCTCGCGCCCCAGCGCCACGCTGAGCACGACGGCGCCGATGATCAGCAGCGGGTAGGCGAACAGGAGCCACAGCATGGCCCACCGCACGATCCGCACCGTGCGCTCGCGGGCTCCGAGCAGGCGGAGGGCCTCGGAGAGGCGGCGCCGCGTGTACAGGCCGGTGGCCACGAGCAGCGCGAGACCGACGCCGACGTAGACAAACCACACGGTGAGGCCAGTATGACCGCGCCGGCTCGGCCAGGCTCGCGCGAGCGATCGACAATCGCCATCAGCGGCGGAAATCGCCCCTGTCACGTTTCACATCCGCGATCCGTCCTCGTGATAGACGCATGCGAAAGGACCCGCCGTGACCGAGCTCGCCTCCGCCTTCGAACAGCATCGCGGCCACCTGCGCGGGGTCGCGCTCCGGATGCTCGGCTCGGCGGCCGAGGCCGACGACGCGGTGCAGGACGCCTGGCTCAAGGTCACGCGCGCTGACACGAGCGCGGTCGACAACCTCCGCGCGTGGCTGACCACCGTCGTCGCCCGCGTGTGCCTCGACATGCTGCGCAGCCGGTCCTCGCGGCGCGAGGACGCGCTCGAGTCCGCGCCCGAGCGGACGGTCGCGCCGGACGCGATCGCGGATCGGGAGCTCGCCGAGACGGTCGGCGCGGCCGCGATGATCGTGCTCGACCAGCTCGCGCCGCCGGAGCGGATCGCGTTCGTGCTGCACGACATGTTCGGCATGTCGTTCGACGAGATCGCGCCGATCGTGGGCCGGTCGCCGGTGGCAGCGCGCCAGATCGCGAGCCGCGCGCGGCGCCGGGTGCAGGGCGCGACCGCGCCCGAGATCGATCTGCCGACGCAGCGGCGCGTGGTGGACTCGTTCATCGCCGCGCTGCGGTCGGGCGACGTGCAGGCGCTGGTCACCGTGCTCGGCGGCAACGAGGAGTGGGCGAAGGGCGCCATCGCGTTCCGCCGTGCGACCGAGTACATGCGCGCCGTGATGGTCGACGGCCGCGTCGGCCTCGCGTTCGCGCCGGGCGGGAAGGTCCAGCGCGTGCTGATCTTCACGTTCGCCGGCGACACGATCCGGGAGGCCGAGATCGTCGTCGAGGCCGACGCGCTCGCGGAGCTGGTGATCGAAGATCTGCCGTGATCTGTCACGTTCGCGGATCGCCCTCCGTCTCCGTGATGAACCCAGGAGGCTGACGATGAGGATCTCGCTCACCACCGTGTACGTGACCGATCAGGACAAGGCGCTGCGCTTCTATACGGAGGCGCTCGGCTTCGTGAAGAAGGCGGACTTCAGCAAGGGCTCGTTCCGCTGGCTGACGGTCAGTGGACCCGACGGCGGCGCGCAGCTGCAGCTCGCGGCCGACGACAACCCCGCGGCGAAGGCGTTCCAGCAGGCGCTGCTCGGGCAGGGGCTGCCCGCGGCGATGTTCGAGACCGACGACGTCGACGCCGACTGCCAGCGGATCACGGCCGCGGGCGGCGAGCTGGTGATGCCGCCGACCGACGTCACCGGCTCGCGGATCGCGAAGGTCGCCGACGGCTGCGGCAACCTCGTCCAGATCACGCAGCTGAAGGGCTGGTAGCCGAGCGCGCGGCTCGTGGGGTAGAAGACCGAGGAGGACGGACGATGGCCGCGACACGCAAGACGAGGAAGCCGCCGGCGGCGAGGGTGCGCGCGAAGGCCGCGCCGAAGCGGATGGCGGCTCCGGCGCGGGGCAAGGTGCGCCTGCTGTCCGGAGGCAACCCGCAGATCCCGAAGGGCGAGGGCGACGCGCCCGTGAAGGCGTACATCGCCGCGATGCCCGGGTGGAAGAGCGCGGTCGGCAAGCGGATCGACGCGCTGGTCGGGAAGACGGTGCCCGGGGTGAGGAAGGCGGTGAAGTGGAACTCGCCGTTCTACGGCCTCCCGGGGCAGGGCTGGTTCCTCGCGATGCACGTGTTCACCCGCTACATCAAGCTCACGTTCTTCAAGGGCACGAGCCTCGATCCCATCCCGCCGGGCACGAGCAAGCACCCCGAGGTGCGCTACCTCGACCTCCACGAGGAGGGCGCGTTCGACGAGGCGCGGCTGCGCCGCTGGATCGGCCAGGCGGCCGCGATCCCCGGCTGGTCGACGGGCAAGGACTGACGTCAGCCGCCCGCGCCGCGCTGCGCGAGGTCGACGACGCCGTAGAGCCGCGCCAGCGCCAGCGCATCACCGGCGTGCGCGGCCTCGAGCTTGCCGAACACCTGGCCGGCGAGCGTGACGTCGCGCCGGGCCTTGCGCGCGTGGTTCAGGAACGCGCCCAGTCCGCGCCGGAGGTTGTCGTTGTCGCTGGTGAACAGTGCCTCGATCGCGCCCGCGTCCTTGCGCTGCAGCGCAGCGTCGGCGGCGCCCCACGCGGCACCCATCTGGACCGGACCGCTCTCGCTCGCGTAGAGCGCGTCGGCGCGCGCGGTGGCCTGGCCCTGGTGATAGGCGAGCGAGGCAGCGATCGCGGCGTTGGCCTGCGTCGCCGGGTCCGCGAGCGCGGCCTCGAGCGCGGGGAGCGCCGGCGCGAGCGAGGTGCCCTCGGAGCCCAGCAGGTACGCGGCCCAGATCGCCTCCTTCCGGATCGCGACGGTCTCGTCCTCGAGCAGCGGCACGAGGGCCGCGACGACCGGGTCGGTCTCGCGCCGCGGCACCGCGCCGTCCGCGATCGCCTTGAGTGCGCCCGCGCGCACGGCGGGGTCCGCGTGGCCGAGAAGCGTCGCGACGACCCCGCCGTCCTCCTGCCGCGCGTGGAAGCCGGCGAGCAGGAAGCCGGCGGCGCGCCGCACCGCTTCGACCTCGTGCGAGAGGCCCCACCGCAGGCCGTCGACGCCGCGGCCCCGCGGATCACGCTCGGCGTCGGTCTGGAGGATGTACTCGACCAGGTTCTTCACGCGCGGATCCGGATCCGCGAGCAGTGCCACGACGGGCTGGACCGCGAGGTCGAGCGGCACCCCGCGCTCGACGGCGTCGGCGATCGCGGCACAGGCGGCGAGGCGAGTCTCGACGCTGTCGCTGGAGAGGTCGGTGATGGGCAGCTCGCTCATGTGCCGCACATCGTCGCATGTGCGAAGCTGTGCGCGACATGGCCGAAGCCGATGACTCCGAGTTCGACGCCGTCGCCGCCGCCAAGGAGCTCGACGATCTGCTCGCGGGCGCTGCCCCCGATGGCGGCATCGCCGACCTCGAGGCCGAGATCCTCGAGCTGAACGCGGCACTGAAGAAGAAGGACGCCGAGCTCGCCCGCGCGAACCAGCGCGCGGATCAGGCGCACGCCGAGATCGACGCCGCGACGCGGCGGATCGCGAGCGCGTCCGCGAAGGAGCTCGAGCAGCGCACGCGCAAGCTGCTCGAGGGATTCCTGCCCGTCGTCGACGACCTCGAGCGCGGCATCGCCGCGGCGCGCAAGCACGCCGAGTCGGCGGACGTCGTCGAGGGGCTCGAGCTCGTGCGCCGGAGCATGCTCGCGCGGCTCGGTCAGTTCGGCGTGGTGCACGCCCCCGCACTCGGACAGCCGTTCGATCCGGTCCGGCACGAGGCGATCGCGCTCGTGCCGGTCACCGATCCGGCGCGGGACGGCACCGTGATCGACGTGATGCGCGAGGGCTACCTGATCGGCGACGAGACGCTGCGGCCGGCGGGGGTCGCCGTCGGCAAGGCGATGCGGCCCGCGGCGACGTAGGGCATCGGCGCCACGGATGCGTGGTGCTCATGCCATGGTCGGGTGGCCATGTAGGTTAGATAATCGCGGGTTGCGTCGAGGACAGTAGCCGTGAATACGGAAGTCTTGTGGGGTATGGCCACTGCTTGCACACTGCGGCGGTGACGAACGACGAGCCCCGCCGGCTTGGCAAATACGTCGTCCGGGGCCGCATGGCATCGGGCGGCATGGCCGAGGTGTTTCACGCCGAGGCCGCGAACGGGGCCGGGTTCGGAGGGCCGATCGTCGTCAAGCAGATGCGGCCCGAGCTCGCCGCCAGCAAGGACATGGTCGCGATGTTCGTCGAGGAGGCGCGCATCTCGACGCACCTCGACCACCCGAACATCGTCAAGGTCCACGACTTCGAGGCGACCGACCACGGCCTGTTCCTGGTCATGGAGATGGTCGATGGCCCCGATCTCCTCGCGGTGCTCGGGCGCTGCGCGAAGCTCGGCCGTCCGATCGAGGCCGAGCTCGCGGTCTACATCGCGTGCCATGTCCTCGAAGCACTCGACTACGCGCACGCCGCCGCGTCGCCGAGCGGGCAGCGGCTGAAGGTCGTGCACCGCGACGTCTCGCCGAGCAACATCCTGATCACGCGCCGCGGGCAGGTGAAGCTCGCGGACTTCGGCATCGCGCGGATGCAGTACGGGCGCACGCAGGAGCTGGCGTCGGGCACGCTCAAGGGCAAGTTCGGGTACATGTCTCCCGAGCAGGTGCGCGGCGACGAGCTCGACGCGCGCAGCGACGTGTTCTCGCTCGGCATCGTCCTCGCCGAGATGCTGATGATGCGCCGGTTGTTCAGCGCGACGAGTGACGTCGACCTGCTGCTGATGGTCCGCCGCGCGGACCTGTCCCGGCTCGACAAGCACGGCGCCCACATTCCTCCGCCGCTCCACCAGATCCTGCGCACGGCGCTCGCCGGCGATCGCCAGAAGCGATTCCCGACGGCGGGCGCGTTCCGCGACGAGCTCGCCGAGTGGCTCGCGAGCTCCAACCGGCGCACCGGCGCGGGCCGGCTCGGCGAGCTGCTGCGCGGGCTCGAGGCCGAGAGCGGCGAGCTGTGCGCGTGGGGCCGGCCGCAGTCGTCGGCGTCGGCGACCATCAGTGGTACCGAGACGCGCGTCGCGCGGCGCGCCGCGAGCGAGGCGGCGGAGCTCGGCCGCATCGCGCTCGTGCGCGCGAAGTCGCCGTCTCCGATGCCGGAGTCCGTGATGCTCGCGCCGTTCCACGCGGTGACGCCGGTGCGCGCGCCCTCGCAGGGCATCCCGATCGCCGGCGGCGCGCTGGAGCAGGGCACGGTCGTCGATGCGCTGTGCGAGGTCGCGCGGACCAAGGGCACCGGCCTGCTCACGCTACGCAACGGGCAGCTCGTCAAGGAGGCGTACTTCGACAACGGCCAGCCGGTGTTCGTGGCGAGCAACGTCGCCGAGGATCGGTTCGGCGAGTTCCTCGTGCGCCGGCAGATCCTGACGCGGGAGCAGGTCGATCGCGCGCTGACGGTCCTCGAGCACTTCGAGGGTCGGCTCGGCACGGCGCTGGTCAGCCTCGGGCTGCTGCACCCGATCGAAGCCGTTCGCCTCCTCGGCGCGCAGGTCGCGAACAAGCTGATCGACGCCTGCACGTGGAGCGCGGGCACCTACGAGTTCACCGACGGCGCAGCGAACCCGTGGCCCGCCCTCGCGCTCGGCCTCAAGATCGAGCCGATCATCGGCCGCTCGCTGGGCGCGCTGTCCCACGAGCGCCTGGTCTCCTGGATGCAGAAGAACCGCGAGCGCCGGGCTCGGCTCGACGTCGCC
>JAEUJX010000162.1 GCA_016794545.1 Myxococcales bacterium | reverse complement strand
CTCCAGATCTGGCTCATCCCGGAGCGCCGCGGCCACGCCGGCGACGACGGTCGTCGCGCGCCGGTCGCGGTGACCGGATCGCCCTGCAGATCGGCGCTGTTCAGGGCCACGCCCTGGGGGAGCGGCCGCCCGGCGACCGCGACCACCGACAGCAAGGCGCGCGCATCCGCCGGAAGCTGCCCGATGCGGAACGAGAGCACCTCGTCGAGCGAGACCTCTGCTCCGCTCGGCGCGCCTGCGAGGATGTAGCGAGCAAGCTCGCCGATGAAGAACGGAGAGCCGCCAGACTCGGCGGCGACCGCGGCCGCGCGCGTTCGGTGCGGGCCTCGCCCGAGCGACTCGGCGGCGAGGGCGGTCGCCTCGTCCATCGGTAGCGCACCGACCTTCACTTCGACGACCGTTCCAAATGCTCCCGCGGTCCGCTGCGCGTGGAGCGCCTGGAGTGCCGGTGCCGTCGCTGCCTCGTCGCTGCGATAGCTGAGCAGCGCGAGCAGCTTGGGCGCATCCGGCGGCCGCAGGATGTCCGCCAGCAGGTGCGCGGAGTCGGCGTCGCCCCACTGCAGGTCATCGATGCAGAGCACCAGCGTCTCGCTGCGCGAGACCCGCGTCAGCAGCTCGCGCAGCGCGGCAATCGCACGATGGCGCGACTCCTGCGGGTCCGGCACCTCGAAGTCGGCCACACACGCGTCTTCGATCGCGTCGACGCGGCGGAGCACCGGAAACAACCGCGATAGCGCGGTGACGTCCCGAGGCACCAGCGTCTCGCACACCCCGGCCGGGAGCTTCAACATGTACGCGCTCAGCGCATCGACGACGCTGTCGAAGCCCTTGTACGGCACGGACTCGCGCTCGTAGCAGCGGCCCGCGAGGGCGATCGCGTTGTCGTCGCGCACGCGCTCGAGGAACTCGAGGAGCAGGGCCGACTTGCCCATACCCGACGTGCCTTCGACGAGCACCGTCGTCGGCGTGCCTTCGGCGAGCGCCCCGAACGCCCGTTCGAGGACCGCGAGCTCGCGCTTTCGCCCGAGAAACGGCGCCGCGGCGACGGCCTCCATCGACGGAGCCGGCAACGGAAGCCGCACTGCTCCGAGTCGGTCGAGCACCGTCGGGCCGGGTGGTCGCTCGTTCGGCCTCACCGCCATCAGCTGGAGACACAGCGCACTGAGGTCCGCTGGGGCGGTCGGGTCGACGAGACGAGGCGGCGTCGGCACCCCCTTCAGCTTCTGGAGCAGCACCGACTCGCGGTCTCCGCCGAACGGCAGCTGCCCGGTCAGCGCCTCGTAGAGCATGACACCGACGCTGTACCAGTCGCTCGCCTCCGTGAGCTCGTCGCCGCGTGCCTGCTCCGGCGACATGTACGAGACGGTGCCGGTGACGCGCCGCTCGAACGTCTTGCTGTTGAGGTCGGGGGCGAGCTCCTTGACCAGACCGAAGTCACACAGGACGACGCGCCCCTCGGCGCTGACCAGCACGTTCGAGGGCTTGATGTCGCGATGCAGGCACCGCGAGCGATGGAGGAACGCGACGCCCTCGCAGAGCTGCCTCAGCGCGGCTCGCAGCCGCGCCTCGTCGAGCACACCGGGCGGATGCGGTCGCGGTGGAGGGGTGCCCTCGGGGGACTCGAACGTATCGAGGCGCAGCGGGCGCGAGTCGACCTTCGGATGGATCGTCTTGGTCTCGGTGTCACCTTCGGTCGGCAGCGAATCACGAACGTAGTCGCGGAAGTTCACGCCATCGATCAGCTCCATCGTCAGGAACCAACGATTGCTGGTCGCGACGAGCTCGTGCAGCGAGACCACGTTCTTGTGATGGAGGTCGGCGAGGACGCGGAACTCCTTCTTGAACCGGTAGAGAGCCGCGGCGTCGGTCGAGCGCATCACCTTGAGCGCGACGTTCGCGCGGCGTTCGGCGTCGAACGCTTCGTACACCACGCCCATCCCCCCGACGCCGATCCGGCGCTTGAGCTGATAGCGATCGACGATCGCCTTCCCTTCGAGGTCGCCCGCGTCCGACACGCTCGACTCGGATGTTACCGTAGGATGCTCTCGCCGAGCGTATTGTCGTACGTCGCCGACGCTCCCGACCGAGCGCTCGGGCGGAACGCCACTGTAATTCGAAGGAAGGACCAGGACGGCGCGCCGGTGCTGTTAGCTCGCAGGTGCGTCCACGCGACGTAGACGTAGATCGATCCAGTTGCGTCGAAACACCAGCGCGGTCGCGCGCCTGTCGGCGTCGTAATCGAAGTAGTACTCGGCCTCGACGCCCGGCAGCGAGAATCGATTCCCGGCCATCGGCCCCATCTCGACGGCAGGGCCCAAACTAACGAGCGCTTGCGCGGTGCGGCGCAATAGGCAAGTCTGGAGACGGCCATGCGCGCAAGTGCCATTCTCGTGTTTGCGGCGTGCGGCTCGAGTCCTGCAGTCGAGGACGCGGCGAGCGACGTGCCCGCCGACGCCGAGGCGGATCACCCGATCGGGACGATCCGCGTCACCGCGATCGCGGGCACGAGGACGTCCCCGAGCCCCCTGGCGGGCGCGACCGTGCTGTTCACGGATGTCGACCAGACCCAGGTTGTGACGACGGACTCGGCCGGTCGGGCATCGGCGACCGTGCATGGTCCGACGTCCGTCACCACGCTCGAGTTTCGGGGGCCGACCATCATCATGGCGAAGAGCGTGCTGGACGCCCAGCCCGGCGACGACATCATGCTGGCGCCCCGCCACGACGACCTCACGGAGATCGCGCCCCTGACCGTCACGTTCACCCAGTCCGCGCCCGTCGAGGTATGTGGCCCGTGCGAGTGCGTGCTCGCGAGCTCGAGTCCCGTGTCGGTTCCGATGCGGGCGATGTGCAAGGCGAACGTCGTGGAGGTGCTCCTCCTGTCGGTAGCTCAGGGTATGTATGCGACCGCATCCGGTCCCTACGACTCCGCGACCGGAGGCGTCATCGCGATGCCGCCGCAGCTCGCGCAGGCGCCGCGGCTCACGGGAACGTTCACGAACGTGGGGCCACCGATCACGTCGGTCGTCCTGGACTACAGCGCGGGCTATCGGGACCGAGCGCAGCTCCAGCAATCCGGCTCGACCCTGAGCGGACAGGTCTATGCGTGGCCGTATCGAGGACCGCGCCTCATCAGCACGTTCCTCAATGGGTTTGGAGACGGCGAGTACCAGGTCGCGGTCGAAGATGTCACGCCTGCGATGACCGGCCTCACGATCGACACGTCGACGTCGCTGCTGACCTGGATACGGGCGCCGAGGCTGAACACGACGACCATGACGATCCATGTACCGATCGCTCATCCGGGCGCCGACGGCGATCTGTTCGCGATGGATCTCTCCTATAACGGCGTGGGAGGAAGCGCGGTGACCTGGCAGCTGTTTCAAGCGCGGCCAGGGGACGTGGTGCTGCCCCCGATCCCACCTGGCATCGCGGACCTGACGCCGACAGGAGCGAACGAGACGATCCGCGCCGACGTGGTCGCTTCGGCGGCGGTTGCGGGCTATCCCGAGGCGCGCAAAGACCCATACGCGCTCTGGTACGCGATTCGTGTTCCGGGGAGTGGCAGCCTCCGATTCAGCGCCTCGCCAAAGGGGCCGCCGTAGATGGTGCGGCGCCGAACCATCGTCGCTGCGAGCGTGCTCGGCTTGGTGAGTGCGTGCGACTCGAACGGACCCGGCGGGGAAGACGCCGCGACCGCAGCACCCGACGCAGCCCAGCCGGTCCGGTGCGGTCCGGCGATACCGTTCGGGGCGCCCTCGAGGATCCTCGAGCTGGAGGCGCCGATGCGGGTCACCGGCCCCTCGCTCACGCCGGACGAGCTGACGATCGTCTTCTCCCGTCAGGCCACGACGTTCCCCGCGGACCGCAACTACGACCTGTACATCGCGACGCGCATGTCTGCGAACGAGCCGTTTGGCGCGCCGATCGCGATCGTCGCTGCCAATTCGCAGAACACGGACGCCAACGTCCAGATCGCCTCCGACGGAATGACGATCTACTTCGACGCCGACGGTCCGCAGGTGTTCTACGCGACGAGAGGCTCGGTTAACGACGAGTTCGGTCCAGCGTATGTGCTGCCGGACCTGTACACGGAGGGCATCAACGCGACGCCGTTCGTCACGGCGGACGCCGAAGAGATCTGGTTCAGCGCGATGCGGCCCCCGAATCCCGCAAACTGGGACGTGTACCGTGCGACGTCCACGGGATCCGGGTACGGCAACGTCGTGCCCGAGGCCTCGCTGAGCTCGGCCTCGTACGACCAGCTTCCGGTGCTGAGCGCAGACGAGCTCACGATCTATCTCGCGTCCGGTCGGCCGGGCGGGATGGGGCAGAACGACATCTGGCGATCCACGCGGTCGGCCACGACCGAGTCATTTCCGCCGCCGACTCTGGTCCCCGACCTGAGCTCGCCGGGCGATGACGTTCCGGGGTGGCTGTCGCCCGATGGGTGCCGCTTCTACTTCGCGTCCACGCGCGACGGGCTGCTCAATCTCTACGTTGCGGCCCGCGCCCCCTAAGTACAAGAGCGCGGGCCCCGAATATCGCTCGTCGCCAGGAACCGAGGCGTCCCCCTGCGACGATGCGACCGCGACCTGCGACTGCGACTGCGACAGGTCGAGCGCCCGCGCCGCGACGCAACCGATCGAGATCCGGCCTCGTCTTGCGCGCGCCCGCTTGGCACGGCAACCGCTGGGCGAGGCGCCGATGCTCACCAGTACCCGTCTGACCGTCCTCTTCGCCGTGCTCGCGACCGCCTGCATCTCGCGCTCGCAACCACGCTCGCGCGGCGCCGCGAGCACGCGGGCCGAGCTCGAGCGCGCGACGATCGAGATCTACGAGGCGCTGCCCAAGGGCGATCGCGCGGTGTGGGATCGCTACCTCGCACAGGACTTCCTGCTGCTCGATCGCGACGGCACGACCCAGGATCGCGCAGCGGTGCTGACCGACATCAAGCCGTTGCCGGCGGGGATCGAGCTGGGCTTCACGCACGACGACCTGATCGTGCGCGAGCTCTCGCCGGACTCCGCGATGGTCGCGTTCATGGTCCACGAGACCGAGACGATCTTCGGGCAGACGTTGCACGTCGACTACCGGACGGCGCTGACCTTCGCCCGCCGCGACGGTGCGTGGAAGTTGATCGTGTTCCAGTACGTCGAGGTGCCGCGCGATGCTCCAGCGGTCATGATCGCGCCGGAGCGACTCGCGGCCTACGTCGGGACGTACGCCGCCGACGCCACCACCCGCTATGCCGTCACTCTGCGCGATGGCAAGCTGCGCGGGCGGCGCGGACAAGGCGAAGAGGTCGAGCTCGTGCCCGAGGGCGATGGCGTGTTCTACCTGCCGGGCACCGAGTTCCGGAACATCTTCGTCCGCGACAGCGGTGGTCGGGTGGTCGAGATGCTCGGCCGTCGCAAGGGCACCGACGTGCGCTGGCGACGGATCGAAGACGGCGTGACGCCGAGCTCGACCAGCCGCGCGGCGCCGTGACCGCCGAGCGTTGCGGTGACGTGGACCAGCTCGTGTCGAAAGATCAGCGGGGCGCAGGTCCTCGGCGAGCACGCGCCTGACGGTATCGTCGGCGCTCGATGAGCCTCCCTGCAACCGTGCCGGTTCTTGCTGCGCCGCCCCTGATCGGTGCGCTTCTGGAGTTCCGTGATCGACGTCTGGACTTGCTGCTGCGCGTCGTCCGGGAGTGCGGCGACCTGGCGCGCGTGCCACTGCTGCACAAGACCGCCCATGTGCTGAGCTCGCCGTCGCTGATTCACGCGATGCTCACCGAACAGGCGAGCTCCTTTCACAAGTCAGCCGTCTTGGCCAAGTTCTCGCGGCCGCTGATGGGCAACGGGATGCTGGTCGCCGAAGGCGGTGATCATCGGCGCCAGCGCAAGCTCATCGCGCCCGGCCTCAAACCAGGCCGCATCGCTGGCTACGCGGCCGCGATGGCCGCGCTGACCGAGCATGCGCAGCGGAGCTGGCAAGACAGCAGCATCATCGACGTCGGCGCCGAGCTGACGAAGATGACGCTCGAGATCGCCGCGCAGACCATGTTCTCGTCGAGCGCGGCGGAGCACGCCGAGGTCGTGGGGGCGGCTGTTCACATCAACAGCCAGTACATGATGGATGGCGCCACCAGCCTGGTGAACGTTCCGTTCAGCTGGCCCACGCCCACCAATCGGCGGGTGCGCGCCTCGATCGCGCGCCTCGAGAAGATCGTCTTCGACATGATCCGACACCATCGCGCTGCGGGGGATCAAGGCGACATCCTGTCGATGCTGCTGGCGGCAAGAGACGAGGACGACGGCAGCACGCTCTCGGATGCGCAGGTGCGCGACGAGGTCATGACGTTGTTCGTCGCCGGTCACGAGACGACCGCGAGCAGCCTCACCTGGGCGCTTGTCTTGCTGGCACGACACCCGGAGATCGCCGCGCGGCTTCGGCAAGAGGCGGACTCCGTGCTCGCGGGAAGGACGCCCACGTTCGACGATCTGCCGCGATTGCCGTACGCGCTGCAGGTCTTCAAAGAGACGTTGCGGTTGTATCCGCCCGCTCCCGTGGTGGGCCGCGAGGCGATCGCTCCGGTTCAGCTCGGATCGGTGCAGCTCCCCGCAGGGGCCTGGGTGCTCGCGAACATCTATGGCGTGCATCGACGAGCAGAGCTCTTCGCCGAGCCGAATCGATTCAACCCGGATCGCTTCGCGCCCGAGGTCGCCAGGCAGCTTCCGCGCGGCGCGTTGGTGCCGTTCGGCGATGGACCGCGGGTCTGCATCTGCAATCACTTTGCGATGATGGAGGGGCAGATCCTGCTCGCGTCGCTCGCTCAGCGGGTCGAGCTGCAGCCGCTGTCGTCGACACCGATCGAAGCCGAGGCGCTGGTCACGATTCGACCCAAGACGGCGGTACGGATGCGAGTGAAACGACGGAGCTGACCCGACTGCCGAGGTAGATCACCAGGTTCCCATGTCGATGATCCGATGAACGGATCGTCACCACGGCTGGCCGACGTTCTCGGGGCGCGCGTAGACCTCGGCGAGCAGCGCGCGAACATCACCGGCCGCGCCCGCATACGCCGTCGAGTACGCGGTCTGGTAGTTGCGCGAGCTCTTGGCCTCGACGGCCCAGTCGGCGACGCGGCTGCGTCCGTTGGCCTCGATCCGCTGCATCTTGTGGAGGACCAAGCGGTAGAGGCGATCGTAGCTCGCCGCCACCGCCTTCGCGCGCTCGGCCGGCGAGGCGCGCTGGAGCTGGGGGCGCACCGAAGCGAAGTACTCCGTGGCCCATTGGTTCGCTTTGCGGCGCAGGCGCTCGCCGGAGCGCCGACCGTAATCGCGTGACTCGGCCTTGCACTGCGCCGTCGGGTGGATCTTGTGCACCATCGCGTTGGCGAGCTGACCGAGCTCGCGAGCCGCATCGTTCGCCACGTCCTCGATGTCGGCACCGGCGGTCTCGAAGAACCGCTTGGTGGCGAGGGCCGAGTCGATCGCCGCCTGACCGACGGTCTCCGCGGCCGCGACAATGGCACGTTCGATCTGCTTGCCGCACAGCCGGCCCATGGCTGGGAGCGTGACGCAGACCTCGGGTGCCGCGTTGCCGCCGAGCGTGATGTCGACGTCGCCCGAGATCTGGATCCCCGCGACCCGCACGACCCCGCGCAGCTTCGCCTGGTACGTGCCGTTCTGCGGCGCTCTCACGTCGAACCTCGCGTTGGCATAGACCTGGATCGCACCCTCCAGCTCGAGCAGGTTGGCGCCCGGGACGGTGACGCCCGGAAACAGGTCGGCGAACGAGCCACCCATTCGGCGCTCTCCCGCGACCGACACGCCGAGCTGCCGGCCGTCGGGCGAGTCGAGCGCGAGCGCGCCGCGCGCCAGCGGGACGCTCAGGCCGAGCAGGTTGAAGTCCATCGAGCCGTCGAGCAGGACCGAGAAGTCCGGCAGCGCGTCGGGGAGGTTGCCGTTGAGGAGCCGCATGGCCTGAGCCAGGCCCACGACGCCGTCGCCGCGCGGGTCGAGGTTCACGCTCGCCGCGAGTGATCCCGACAGGGCGAGGCCCTTGCCCAGGCCGACCCGGAGCGTGCCCTTGGCGTAGAAGTGGCCATCGAGCGTGCGCGGCTGGAACTGGTTGCCGCCCGCAGCACCGGTCCAGAACGGCATCGTGCTGACGTGGTGCACGTGGCCGTTCAGAGAGAAGCCGATGCCGTCGAGCGAGACCTCGACGCCCGAGACGGTGACCGCGACGCCGCCGAAGAACACCGCGGGGTCGCACGGATCGATCGCGACGCCCATCGTGGTGAGACCGGGCGTCGCCTTCGCGCGCATCCGGCGCGTGCGCTGACTCGACGACCGATTGCTCTCGTCGAGGCTGAGCGCGAACGGGACCGTGACGCCAGCGAACAGGTAGGTCGTGCTCGGGGTCACGAACAGGTCTCCCATCCGCCGTCGGACGTCGGTGCCGCTCGCGATCTCGGCCCACATCGGGCCATCGCTATCGAGTCCTCCCACGAGGTCGCCGAACATCCCGCCGCTCGGGATCGGCAGCACGCTGGGCAGCAGCTTCAGCTTCGGGCGCGCGGGATCGATCGTCATCGGTCCGGGCACGCTCATCGGCAGCTCCAGCGCGGCGCCCTGGACGCCGAGCTTCGTGACGTCGCCGGTCGTCGCGAAGGTCCCGTCGGGGTTCGCGCTCCACGTCGTCGACGAGGTCAGGTTCACCCGACACGAGCCGAGCTGCACGGGGAGCGTCGCACCGATCGACGCTCGCTGATCCCGCTGCTGCGGCGGCGGAGGGGGAGGGGAAGGGGGAGGGGGAGGGGAAGGGGCCGGCGGAGTCGCGACAGCCGGGCCGACCGTGCAGCTCTTCGCGACGCCGGCGACCGGATCGCCGAAGACGGCGTTCGTGCAGTCGACTCCGTCGGTGAACGCCCCGATGGCGTAGCGACCCCGTGCACCATACGAGACGAGACGCGTCGCCCCGAACTGGCAGCGATTGCCCTCGGACGCGCACGGGGACCAGGCGCGTTCGTCGCATGCGGCGATGGCCTCGGCGAGCGAGCGGCCACGTCTCCTCTCGTCGAAGAAGCACGTGGACGTCGCCAGCCCGCCCCGGGACTGCTCGCACACGTCGATGATCGCGCGCCAGTCCAGGTCCGGCGCAGCGCGCAGGACCGCGTCGTAGCAGCTGCCCGGCTCCCCGCTCGACTCGGCGCCGTGGCACAGCCGGATCAGGTTGCCGGGGCTCCATTGCGTGTTGCCGGCCGCGTTCCACGCGATGCGGCCCTGGATCGAGCGCGCACACACGCTGTTCGCGTCTTGCGCCGCCGCGGGCGTGCCTGCCAGAACGAGTCCCACCAGCACGACCGCGCGAACGTTTGACATCAAACCAGAGTATCGAGTTGTCGAGGACGACACAAACGAGCTGCTCCAGCGATTCGCCGGCGCCGATGTCATCCGAGGTGAGCGACCGAGCTTCCCGGCTCTCGGCTGGTCGGGAAGCCGCGCTTGTGCCGAGCTACGGGAGGCGGATCCGGAAGACGAGCGCTTCGAAGTCGCCGTCTGGCCCGAGCGCGCCGTGGTAGATGCGCTCGTTCCGGCCAGGGCGGTCCACGCGGAATCCGGCCCAAGACGAACGGGTCACGAACACG
This sequence comes from Myxococcales bacterium, assembly GCA_016794545.1. GTDB lineage: Bacteria > Myxococcota_A > Polyangia > Haliangiales > Haliangiaceae > JABFXX01. The sequence goes on along the minus strand of JAEUJX010000162.1, from coordinate 6,262 downwards.
TTGTGTCCGGGCTGCGTCTCCTGCTCGTTGGCGACAACGCTGCGGCGTCCCCGATGGCCCGGACGACGAGGGCGCCGGTCCATCGCGTCCAGGCGGGATCGCGGGCGAGCACGAGTCGCAACGGCCTGGGCACGGTGAACACCCACTGGCGGTGCGGGGCCGCGGGCAGGACCCGATCCGCCCACGCGCTTGGAGCGCCCACTGTCCGAATGCCGGACGTCAGGCAGGGCTCGTCGCCCCCATCGCGCCGTCGCAGACAGCGTCAGGCGTCGCAGGCCATCCCCACCCTCACGCCATCGCACGCGTCGTAGATCCAACTTCGGCGCCTGTCCAGACCGGATATGCTCGCCGTCATGGCAGATGATCCAGGACGGGCGGAAGTCGCCGCGTTACGCGCCGAAGTCGAACAGCTGCGCGGGCTCGTCGAAGCGCTGGACGCCGAGCTGCGTCGCGCGCGGCAGCACATCGATCTCACGATGCGAGGTCAGCTGCGGTGCCGCGCCTGCGGCTGCCGGCGCATCGCGCACTCGATGAAGGTGCTCGACCGCGGCGACGGTGACATGCGCAACGACATGGCGCTGTACAAGCCGAAGTGGTGGAGCGGAAAGGTCCAGGGCGAGCTCGAGGCCTACACGTGCACGAAGTGCGGTCTCGTCGAGTGGTGGGTCAAGGACCCGGGCGAGCTGACGGAGCACGAGGACTTTCTGCGCATCATCGACGGCGGCGTGCAGGGCGACGACGCGCCGTACCGGTGATCGCGTCGCGCACTACGTGATCTCCGACCACTGGGCCTTGTCGTTGAACCACACGCCCGACTCGCTGATCACGCAAGGATTCCCCTCCAGCAGCGGATTGCGGAGATGTGGGCCCCCGGCGGTCCCCTCTCCGACAGCTGGTAGACCGACTGTATGCCTCCGCGTCAAGACCCGGAACATCACGCGCTCTCGACGGTCGCGAGCCGCTGGACCTCGTTCAAGACTGGCAGGTGATGCCGTACCGGTTGCGGTTCTGGAAGCCGGTCAGGAAGCCCGTCTTGTGGCCGCGGCTGGTGCACAGCCCGTGGGCCGCACGCATCGCCTGAGCGTAGTCGGTCTGTACGACGCCATCGACACGCCAGCCGGTCGCGGCGAGCTCGCTGTGGGTTACCTGGAACGTGAAGTCAGCCACGCAGACCATGCCGTAGACCCGGCGTTGCTGCAGCGGCTGGCTGCTCTGGAACCCGGTGGGGTAGCCGCTTTGGTAGCCCCGCGCGCGGCACACGGTGTGTGCAGCCCGCGCGGCGTGACTCCACTCGGCGTCGTCGATGTGGCCGAGCGGCGTCCCGACCGCGAGGAGCTCCTCGTCGCGTACGTCGTGGAAGCTCGCGCCGTATCCGGAGCACGTGACGCCTTTGGCCTCCTCGATCTGGTGGCCGTCGTGGTGTCCACCGACGAAGCCGCGGTTGGTGCACAGCTCGTTGGCCTGGCGCGCCTGACGGGCCCAGTGGTCGACATTGACGTCGAGCACCGGCTCGCGCATGAGGCGGACCTCGGCGTCCCAGACGTCGAACACGCTCGTCCGATCGCTGCTGTGCCACTCGCCGTCCATCGCCATGGTGAGACCCCAGACCAGCCGAGCGAGGTAGACCTCCCTGCCGACGCAGAAGTCGTCGGCGCCGCAGGTGCCCTCGTTGTAGCCGTTGCTGTGGATCCCGGCGAGACGGGGTCCGCTGCCGTCATCGACGAACGTCGGGCCACCGGAGTCCCCCGGGCTCGTGCTCTGCTGGGTCTCGCCGGAGATCAGATCGAGGAGGTCCTGGTGGGCAGGCTGCTCGGAATCCACGGTCAGCAAGCCGCTCAGCCAGGCACCTCGGTCGTCTTGCCCCGGCGTCGCGTTGCCACGCCCGTAGATCGTGACTCCCTGTCCGATCAGGTTGTCGCGTTCGCCGAGATAGAGCTCGTTGCCGAACCCGCTGGTCGACCCGTCGATCGCGAACGGCGCGTGCAGCTTCAAGAGCGCCAGGTCCGGGCCGATCCCCGAGAGCGGATCGTCTTCGTAGGGCGCTGGTTCCTTGTTGTCATGGAACCGCACGATCTTCACCGCGACCCGTTGCTCGCCGAGGAGCCAGATGGACATCGGGATGCGGTCGAAGCCATCCGGGACGACATGGCCCGCGGTGAGCACGAGGTCGTTGGACAGCAGCACGCCCGACGAGCCGTTCACGTCGACGAGCCCGAGCTTGAGCCGCGTCTGCGGATCGACCGCGGTGCCGTTGATGACGGCGTGCTCGAGTTGCTCGAGCTCCGGATCGATGCAGCCGGCCAGGATGCTGGCGCAGAGGGCGCCGAGCAGCGCGGCGCGTGGAGTGTGCGTGGTGAAGGGTCCGGCGTGTCGGCTCATCGGTGACTGATGAGAGATGGCGAGCGGGGTGGGGTTGCGGCGAAAGGCGACGCGGTGCCGCACGTTGCCGCTCTTCGTCATTGGCCGTGTGGTCGACGGTGTCGAGTCCGGCGGCCTATCGGCAAGCGACTTCGTCACGCCAAGCCGAATCGTGCCGCGCACGCGTCAATCGATTCGCGCACCTGGAGAACCTCGCCGGTGTTCGGGGCCACGATGGCAGTTGAACCCGCGTGATAGGATGGTCGAGATGCCGTCTGGCAGCCGGCTCCATGGCGTCGCCCGCGCGCTCGGCCGCGCGGCGCGTTTCGTCGCCTCGCTGCCGCGCCGCGGCTGGGTCTGGCTGGTCGACAACGGAGCGCGCGCGCTCGCCGTCGTGTGGCTGGCGGGCATGGTCACGTTCTCGGTGGCGACCGTGCGTCGCGCCCTGGCGGTCGGCCGGGCCGAGGACGAGGCGGAGGAGCGCGCCGAGGCGGTGCGAATCGCGGCGCGCGCCAAGGCGGGCGCCAAGCCGGCGGCCACCCGACCCGAGGTCGTCGAGATGCTCGACGTCGACGAGATCAACCAGATCCGCGTGGATCGATTCCACGCGCTTGGCCTCGCCGCCCCGGGAGAAGACGCCGACCCCGACGAGGCCACGATCGCTGCGGCCCGCGCGGCGCAGGCTGCCAGCCGGGAGCCCACGGGTGAGGTCGCGGGCCAGGCGGGTGACGTCGTGGTGGTCACCAAGGGCGGCATCGCCGGCTGGATCAAGCGCAACAAGGGCAAGAAGGCGGACCCCGAGACCCTGGCGTGGCTGCGCGGACAGGAGGCCGAAGAGGGTCGCGCGGCCTACGCCGGCTGGGCCGACCGCGAGGACGGCGACATCCTGGCGTGGTCGAAGGAGCAGAAGCGCAACGACGCGAACGACCCGAACGACACGAGCGACCCGAACGACCACCCCGAGATCTCGGCCGCGCTCGACGGCATCACGAAGCCGGGCGTGGCCGATGGCTCGGCCGTTCCACCTACGACGGCCTCGACGCAGGGTTCGGCCACGGCGCCACCATCCGCGACGACACCGTCATCGAGCGCGTCGCCATCTTCCACGACATCACCGAGGGCTGCCGGCGCTCCGAACGGGCCCACCCCGCGACCGTTGCATCGGTTCCGACTCGCGCGACTCGGAAACTCGGCGGTGCGTGCGCTCGAGCTGGCCGCGAACGCGACCGCCCCGACCCCGCAGGAGCTCGCGCCGGTCCGCGCACGGATCGAAGCGCACGACAAGTCACTGGCGATGATCGCGCGCGATCAGCGCGTGGTGGTGTTGCTGCGCGGCGACGTCATGTTCCGCGAATCCGCGCTCACCGGCGACGCGCGCCGGCTGGTTCGCGAGCTCGCTCAGCTGTTCGCGGCGATGCCCGGCCGCGGTTTCCGGTTGAGCGGCGATCCCGATCGCGCCATGGAGATCGCGAGCACCTTGGTGACGGCCGGGCTCTCGCCCGAGCGGATCGAGATCGCGCTCAAGAGCCAGATCGATCCAGCGCTCGATCTGCTCGAGATCGAGATCCTCGCGTCGCCGACCATGCCGCCGCGCGAACCGGAGCCGACCCGATGAGCGCGAACGACGTCGCGACGTGCGGCGTACATCCCGACGCGATCGCCGGGTGGCGGTGCGAGCTGACCTGTGCGCGATTCCTGTGCTCGAAGTGCACTGCGCGGCGCCTGAATCGATTCGCATGCTGCGCGTGCGGTAACCCGGCCACACAGCTCGCGGTGCCACGCAGGGACAAGCCGTTCTCCCACTGGCTCGCCGTCGCCCTCACTCACCCTCTGCGCAAGGGCCTCGCGATGTTCGCGCTGGCCACGCTGGCGCTCGCGCTGATCACGTTCGTGTGCCGGCTGATCGAGACCGCCCCCGGGCACCTCGACGGCGTCGCGCGCAGCGCCCAGCTCGTGGGGATGGGGCTGTACGCCCTGCTGGTCGTCGATCTCACCGCGCGCGGCGGCACCGCAGAGAACGGAGGACCCCTGCGCCTGCTGCGTGCCGTCGTCGCGACCGCGATCATCTGGGCGCCAGGAGTCATCCATGTGTGGTTGCTCGGCGTGCCTCGCAATCCGGCCGCCGATCCGATCCTGTGGATCTTCGGCGTCGAGGCCGCGATCTACCTGCCGCTCGCGCTCGCCGTGGCGACGACCGACATCTCGTTCGCCGGCGCCGTCCACCCGTTCCGCGTGTTCGAGATCGGGTGGGGGCTCGGGCGCTCGCTCCTCGGCTGGACCGTCGCCGTCGTGGTGCTCGGCACGATCGCGGGCGTGGCGGCGAATGCGACCACCCATCAGCTGCGCGCGTCGGTGACCGCGCCGCTCGCCTCCGACGTCGTCGCTGTCGCGCCCGCGCTCCTCGGGATCACGGTGGTGGCGGCGCTGATCGGCCTGCTCTCGTTCGTTCACGGCGACGTGTTTGGATGGGGAGACGCCAGCCTGTACCGCGACCCGCTCCACCCAGAGCTTCGCGCCGAGGGCGTCGTCAAGGCGACGCGAAGCGCGGACGAGGACGACGCGGGCGCGTCTCGCGCGCCGAGCGGCACGATCGCGCCCAGCGAGCGTGCCGACGCGGCCAAGCTCGCGGACGCGCTCAAGACCGAGAACCTCTCCCGCGCGCTGCGGATCTACGAGTCACGACCGAGCTGGAGCGCGGCCGCCGTGGACGCGCGCAAGCTGATCGTGCTCGCGAACGGCGCGGTGCGCGCGAAGCAACCCGAGCTCGCCGCGCGAATGCTCGAGGAGGCCCACGCACGCGGCGGACGAACCGCCGGCCAGGCGTTGCTCGCGCTCGCCCACCTCAAGCTCGAGGTCCAGGGCCAGCCCGACGAGGCGCGCGCGCTGTACCAGCAGATCGTCGACCAGCACGCGGGCACCGAGGCCGCACGCATCGCCGCAAAACGACTCGCGGGTTGATCGAGGCCGCCGCTACGGCGCCAGCGAGCCAACGACCGATTCCGGAACTTCGGCTGCGCCCGCCACGCCGGCCGGAGCAAGGAACAACGCCACCACCTGGCGGTCGCCGATCACGCGGACGTAGGTGTGCAGCTGTGCTTGCGCGCCGCGCCTCGCCGCGACGCCACGACACGCACCGGCGCGACGTCCTCCGACCGTCACGGCCTCGCAGCTCGCGGAGCGATACACACCGAGCGCCGCATCGAGCTCCGCGATCACGCCGCGCTCGGCCGTGCGCGCCGCCTCGATCAGCGCGGCGTCGGTCGGTTCCCCCGCGAGGGCGCGGCTGACCGGCATGCTCGCGAAGTACGCCGCCTCGTCGGGATCGTCGACGCGCGCGCCACGAAACACCATCGCCGTCGTGACCGCGGATCGTCCGGGTGGCGACGGACCGAGCTCGGATTCGGTCGCCTCGCGCCAGCCGGCGGGGAACTGTGCCGATAGTCGGACGTTGCGCAGGTGGAGCGCTGGACTCGCGGCGGGTGTCTCCGGACCCGATGACTGCGCCGACTCGTCGTCGCTGCCGCCGCGCAGTCTCGTCGCGACCAGCGCTGCTCCACCGACCGCCGCCAGCACTCCGAACAGCACGACGGTGCGGCCCGATGCCTGCTTCGGCGCTGGCCCGCCACCCGGCTGCGTCGCGGCCCGGATCCGGATCGACATCGCCGCCGGGGGAAGCTCGGGCTCGAGCCCCGGCGCTGCATCGCCAGGCTCGTCGGCCGGCGGCACGTCGGGGACCGACACGTCGAGCGCCAGCGGGGCGGCCTCGCGGGTCTCACCGGCGAGCTCCGCCTCGAAGCGCAGGAACAACTCGCCCAGCTGCTCCATCGCCGGAACGCCGGCGATGCCCGCTTCGCGCGCGAACCGCACGCTGCGTTCGACATGCTCGGCCGCGACGCGCGCGCCC
>JAEUJX010000065.1 GCA_016794545.1 Myxococcales bacterium | reverse complement strand
GCTAAGAGTTGTCCCAGAAGTCGGCAAAGGAGCCGGACTGAGAGGACCTGCCAGTTCGCCATCGCGTTCGGTCGGACGTGGTCCGGCCGAGGCCGGTCTCATTCCGGGTTGAACACGCGGCCATGCCAGCGTTTCGCCGAGCCACCGCGACAACGTCGGGTGTGGGCGTCGGCCACGCGACGTAGGAACCGTCGCGGGCCGAGAGGCCGGTTGACTCGGACAGGGTGTCTTGCCACCCCTGATATGGTGTCGTGAAGGCGCGACGGATCGCACCGAGCGCGGCGCGCGACGCCTCGTAGTCGACGCGCGCCGATCCAGCGAGCTGCGGATCGGCGAGCACCACGAACGACGCGAGCACGGCCGAGACCGCGTCGCGATCCGCGCGCAGCCCACACGCAGGACACTGGTGCACGCGATCGGCGAGCCGCTTGTCGACGCGGGCGCCGCACGGGCAGTGCTGCGAGAGCGCCGTGCTCGCGGTCGATGCACGGACAACGCCACCGGCGCCGCCGGCCAACGCGCCGACGGCACGGGCCTCGCGATCGATCGCCGCGACCAAGGTGCCGGGGGAGAACGCTGCGAGGGCGCGTCCCCACGACGCGGACCACGACGACAGCCGGACGTCCTCGATGACGAGCTGGTAGCCGTGCGTCGCGACGATGTCCGCCGCGATCGCGCGGGCGTGGCCCTGGCGGGCCTGCGCGGTCGAGGCTGCCTCCCACGCGCGGGCCGCGTCGAGCCGGCGAAAGCTCCGCGAGCGCCGATCCGCGCGGTAGCGCTGCGCCGGCCGGCCCGCGGCGGTGGTGATCCGAGGCCCGGCGGGTATCACGTCGATCGCGCGCAGCCCTGCCTCGGCGCGTCGCCGCGCGCGCTTGGCCTGCCGTTTGGACAGCTGGTATTGCGCGCGATTCATCGCCCGCCGGGAACGATCGAGCGCGCGCTGCCGGCGTCGCTCGCGCTTGGAACGGCTCCGATCTCGCTGCCGCATCGGCTCGGTGCGATCGACGCGTGTGATCGCGACGTCGCGACCAGCGTCGTGCGACGCGACGGTGATGTTGGAGACGTTGGCGTCGATGCCCGCCGACCGACCGGCGGTCGCGATCGCCGATGCGGCGCGGCGCTCGGTGCTCGCCGGCGACGCGTACGGCGGAACGAGGACCATCAGGTGCGCCTCGTAGCTCCAGCCACCGGGTGCGCTCGGATCGCGGCGCCGGACCAGATCGATCTTGTGCCACCTGCTCGGATCGGCGAGGTGATGTGCGAGGTGGGGGTGGCTCGACGGTGCGGTCGGTAGCCGCACGGGCAACACGAGCGTGCCGCCGGGGAGGCCGCTGAACACGACGGCGAGCGGCCCCTGGTGGCTCCACCACGCGTCGCTGTCGACCGAGCGCATCCGACGGGGCTGGACGAACCGGCCTGCGCGATCGGTGTACGCGCTCCGGTGTCCGTCGAGCGTGCCGTGGAGCCGAAACGTCTCCCACTTCTTGGCCGTGGTGTGGGACATCGCGCGGCCGGGAAGCCGCACGAAGTCGTGGAACCGCCCGACACGGAACAGACCCTGCCGACCGCCGGTGGCGTCGCGAAACAGGTGACGCTCGATCGGCGCCCAGACCGCATCGGCCAGGTGCATCGCGAGTGCCTTGGTCACGTCGCGGCGAAGGTGTGGTGCGGCGTCGAGGTGCGCATACGCGGCGTGCTCGAGCGCCGGCCGCGTGAGGCCGAGGCGTTTGCGCACCGCGGCTGGATCGGCCCGGCGCTCGTGCGTCGCTGCCCAGTACGCGCGGCACGCGCTCCGTGCCTGACGCTGGAGCGCGCGCCGGACCTGATAGCCGGTCCAGAACATCGCCTCGAGCCGTCGGCGCTGTGCCGGATCGCTCGTGTCGAGCGCGAGGCGCACCACCGACATGCCGTCGTCGGGATTTCGCGACCACGGCGTCCGCTTGTTCGGCCCACGAGTCCGTTTCCCCGACGACGCCACGGATCGATCCTACGCCGCCGATCTGACGTTGACGATCCCATGGTGATCGATTCGTGGCTCGTCCTGGCGGGGCTCTCCCGGACCCAGCTCACCGAGCTCCTGCGTCGTCTGCCGGCCGCTGCACGCCGTGGTCGTCCGCATGCCCGCTCGCTCGTGCACCGCGTACTCCTCACGTGCGTCGCGCTGCGGACCAACCTGACCCTCCGCGAGCTCGCCGCCATCGCGGGCATTCCGAGGTCCACGGTGCATCGGATCGTCGCCTCGATGACACCGCGGCTCGCGGCCACGATGTCCGTGCTCCACGATCGCCGCGCCGCCTGGGTGCTCGACGGAACGCTCGTCCCGACACGAGATCACCGTCGTGCCGCGAGGTCTAAGAACTACCGCTGGTCGTGCAATGCCCAGCTCCTGATCCGTCGCCGTGACCTGGCCATCGTGGCGGCAGTGGCAGGCGGGCCCG
>JAEUJX010000038.1 GCA_016794545.1 Myxococcales bacterium | reverse complement strand
GACGCACAGCCCGAGCGCGTGAAGCAGCAGCTCGCCGACAAGGGCCTCATCCCCGAGGAGTGGGGCGGCGACACGATCTACGTGAACGTGTCCGCGCTGAAGGGCGAGGGCATCGACAAGCTGCTCGAGGCGATCTCGCTCTCGGCAGAGGTGCTGGAGCTGAAGGCGAACCCCGACAAGCCCGCCTCCGGTCTCGTCATCGAGGCGCGCCTCGATCGCAACCGCGGTCCGATGGCGACCGTCCTCATCCAGGAAGGCACGCTGCACGTCGGTGACGTCGTCGTGGCGGGCCGCACGTTCGGCAAGGTCCGCGCGATGCTCGACGATCTCGGCAACTCGCTCGAGGTCGCGGGCCCGTCGACGCCGATCGAGGTCCTGGGCCTCGATGGGGTCCCCGACGCCGGCGACAAGGTCAACGGCGCGGAGGACGACAAGGTCGCGAAGCAGGTCGTCGAGCACCGCCGCCAGGATCACCGCAAGCGCGAGCTCGCGTCGACGTCGCGCATCTCGCTCGAGGGCATGATGGCGCGCAACGCCGAGGGCGCGGCCAAGGAGCTGAAGATCGTCCTCAAGGCGGACGTGCAGGGCTCCGCCGAGGCGCTGAAGGCGTCGCTGACGAAGCTGTCGACCGAGAAGGTCTCGGTCAACGTGATCGCGGCCGCGGTCGGCGGCATCACGGAGAGCGACGTCAACCTCGCGAAGGCAGGCGGCGCGATCATCGTCGGCTTCCACGTCCGCCCGGCCGGCAAGAGCAGCAAGCTCGCCGAGCAGGAGGGCGTCGAGATCCGCCTGTACGACATCATCTACGACGCCCTCGACGAGGTGAAGTCGGCGATGGCCGGCCTGCTCGCGCCCGTCAAGCGCGAGGTCGCGATGGGTCAGCTGCAGGTGCGCGACACGTTCTCCATCCCGAAGATGGGCACGGTCGCCGGCTGCATGGTCACCTCCGGCAAGATCAACCGGAAGGCGCACCTGCGGATCATCCGCGACGCGGTCCAGGTCTACGAGGGCAAGATCGGCTCGCTCCGCCGCTTCAAGGACGACGTCAGCGAGGTCCAGCACGGCTTCGAGTGCGGCGTGATGGTCGCCGGCTGGAACGAGGTCAAGACGGGCGACATCATCGAGGCCTACGAGGTCATCGAGGAAGCCGCGCAGCTGTAGCGATGTACGTCGGCATCGCGCGACTCGGTGTCGTGATCGGCGAGAGCCATTCGCTGAAGGAGAAGCGGATGGTGATCCGGCGGATCAAGGACCGGGTGCGCGAGCGGCTCGGCGTGATCGTCAACGAGGTGGGGCACCAGGATTCATGGCAGTCGGCCGAGCTCGGCTGCGCGGTGGTGTCCGCTGACGCACACCGCGCGGCGTCGTTGCTCGACGACGTCGTGCGCGTCGCGATGTCGGCCGGCGGCACCGAGATCGCCTCGATCGAGCGCCAGATGGTGCGCTTCGAGGGCGTCCTCGGCGACCTGCCCACCGTCGACGATCGCACCGGCAGCGGCGACAAGGCCGCCGGCGCCGATGGCGACGTGGACTGGATCCCCGACGAGTGGAAGACGGAGAGTCAGTCATGAGCGCGGCGCGGAAGGCGAGGGTGGAGCACGCGCTCAAGGAGGCGCTCCAGGCGGCGATCACGCAGGACGTGAAGGATCCGCGCGTGCGCGCCGCGACGCTCCTGACGGTGAGCAAGGTCGAGCTCAACGTCGACCTCTCCGTCGCGAACGTCTACATCTCCGTGGTCGGCGACGACGCGACCGCCGATGGCGTGATCGCGGGCCTCCAGAAGGCGGCGGGCTTCCTCCGCGGCCCGATCGCGCGCGAGCTCAGCCTCCAGCGCGCCCCCGAGCTGCGCTTCTCGCACGACCTCTCGATCGACATGAGCGAGAAGCTCGCGGCGATCGTGAAGGAAGACGAGGATCGCGCGCGCGCGGCCGGCCGTGACCTCGCCGCCGAACGCGCCGACAAGGGCAAGGACGGCAAGCCGTGAGCGAGCATCCGCGCCGCACGACGGAGCCAGTGCGCACCGGCGGCGACGTCGAGGAGGCGCTCGCCAGGGCGTGCGACGTGCTCCGGGCCGCGCAGCGCGTGCTGCTCACGAGCCATCGCCGCCCCGACGGTGACGGCACCGGCTCGATGGCGGGCCTCGCCTCGCTGCTCCGCGCGATCGGCAAGACCGCGGTGATCTACTCGGTCGATCCGATCGCGCGCCGCTACAAGTGGCTGCCGCTGGTCAACACCGTGGTCCACACCATCGGGTTCGACGAGCGGTTCGACTGCACGATCGTGGTCGACTGCGCGGACATCTCGCTGCTCGGCGACACGCTGCCGCCGCCGGAGGTGCGCGGCGTGCTCATCACGCTCGATCACCACGCGAGCGGCCATCCGTTCGGCGACATCGCGGTGTGGGATCCGGCGGCCGCCGCGGTCGGGGTGCTCGTGGTCCGGATCGCGGAGCGCGAGGGCTGGCAGGTCACGCCCGAGGCGGCGATCCCGCTCTACGTCTCGCTGATCTCCGACACCGGCGGGTTCCGCCACGCGAACACCAACGCCGAGGCGCTGCGCGTCGGCTCGACGCTGGTCCAGAGCGGTGTGGTGCCCTCGTCGATCGCCGCGAGCCTCGAGGAGCGCCCGAGCCCGGGAAAGCTCCGGCTGCTCGGCTCCGTGCTGTCCACGCTCGAGCTGCACTGCGCCGGGCGCGTCGGCGTGCTCTCCGTCACCACGGAGATGGTCGACGGCGCGCGCGCGTCGTGGGAGGACATCGAGGGCATGGTGAACTGGGGGCGCAACGTCGAGGGCGTCCAGGTCGGGGTTCTCCTGACGACGGCGAAGGGCGGCGGCGTCCGCGTGTCGATGCGCTCGCGCAGCGAGAAGGTCGATGTCGGCCGGGTGTGCATGACGCTCGGCGGTGGTGGCCACCCGGGCGCGGGCGGCTGCCACCTGAACGACACCCTCGCGGCGACCAAGGAGAAGGTGGTCCGCGCGCTCGAGACCGCGTTCAACCGGCAGAGCCGGCCCGTGATCGACCCGACGCCCGAGTCGACGGGCGAGTGACATCGCGACCGCCGGTTGGCGGCGCGTGATAACGTCGGGATCCTATGCGCTCGTGGCTCGCGATTCTCCTGATCGCGGCGTGCGGTGACGACGGTGGCAACACGCCGTCCGACGGCCCGTCGCCTGACATGGCGGTCCTCACCGACGCTCCGCTCGACGCCGATCCGAGCCATCCGCCCACGCTGATGGACACCGGGCTCTGCCTGAACGCGGCCTGCACGCAGATCAACCCGGACGCGAAGCCGTTCACGCCGCAGTACGCGCTGTGGTCCGACGGCTCCACGAAGAAGCGCTGGATCTACCTGCCGCCCGGCACGAAGATCGACACGACCGACATGAACTTCTGGAAGTTCCCGGTCGGCACGAAGGTCTGGAAGGAGTTCACGCGCGACGGCGTGCGCGTCGAGACCCGCCTGATGATGAAGCTGATGGCCGACGACACCGTGCCCGGGGCGTGGTTCTTCGCGAGCTACCAGTGGAATGCCGCGCAGGACGCGACGACCGAGGCCACGCCGAACGCCGTCATGAACGTCAACGGCACGCAGCACGACATCCCGTCGCGCTCGCAGTGCCGGCGCTGCCACGAGAACACGCCGGGCCGCGTGCTCGGGTTCCAGGCGATGTCCCTCGACATCCCCGGTGGCGGCGCGACCGGCGAGCTCGACCTGGGCGATCTGGTCAGCGCCAACCTGATGACCACGAACCCGGCGGCGCCGGGCATGGCCGGCGCGCCGTACTTCCCGCTCCCCAACCCGAACAACGCCGTCGAGAACGCCGCGTTCGGCTACCTGCACGCGAACTGCGGAGGCTGCCACAACCCGATGTCGTCGGTGTTCTCGACGACCGCGCTCGACCTGCGGCTCGACACGACGAAGCTCGGCAGCGTCTCCGTGGTGCCCGCGCACGCGACGACGGTGAACGTCAACGGCACGGTCGGCGGCCTGCTCGGCCCGATCGTGAAGCCCGGGGACCCGGCCAACAGCGTGATGATCACGCGCATGAACCTGGCGGTCGGCACGGTCGGGCGGATGCCGGAGATCGGGACCGAGATCGTGGATCCGGCGGGACAGACCGCGTTGACCGCGTGGATCAACCAGCTGCCCTGAGCCACCATGCCGCACGGAGTCCTCGTCCTCGACAAGCCCGAAGGGATGTCGTCGGCGGCCGCGGTCGACAAGGTCAAGCGCGCGCTTCGCGCGCAGCGCGCGGGCCACGGCGGCACGCTCGATCCGATGGCCACCGGCGTGCTCGCGGTGTGCCTCGGCGAGGCGACCAAGCTCGCGTCGTACCTCCTCGCCGATGACAAGGGCTACGTCGCCGAGGGGCTGCTCGGCGTTGAGACCGACACGCTCGATCGCACCGGCGCGGTGACGGCGACGCGTGACGTGGCGGTCACGCGCGAGCAGCTGCTCGCCGCGATCGCGGCCCGAACCGGCGAGCAGGATCAGATCCCACCGATGTTCTCCGCGCTCAAGCAGGACGGCCGGCGGCTGTACAAGCGCGCGCGGGCCGGCGAGGTCGTCGATCGCGCGCCGCGCCGGATCCGGATCGACCGCCTCGCGCTGATCGCGTTCGACCCGCCGCGGTTCACGCTCGAGATCGCGTGCAGCAAGGGCACGTACGTCCGCAGCCTGGTCGCGGACCTCGGCACCGACGTCGGGTGCGGCGCGCACCTCACGGCGCTCCGCCGGACCCGCTCGGGGCGGTTCTCGCTGGAGCACGCCGTCCCGCTCGACCGGGTAGACCAGGCGACCCTGATCCCGCTCGCGGCGGCGACCGACCTCCCGGCGCTGTCCGCGCCGGACGAGCTCCTGGGCAAGATCCGCAATGGCGTTCAGCTCCCGGTCGCCACCTTCGGGGGCGATAAACACGAGCGATTTCAGCTACTCGACGTGCGGGGCGCGCTCCTCGCCATCTGCCATGTCATGGACGGGCACGTGGTCTACGACCGCGTGTTCCTCCCGGCTTGACCAGGCGGCCGGTTTCCCCCAATCTCCGCCTCGACCACGGACTGGGTCCACGGTGGACGCGGCCGCTGGCGACGAGGAGTTGCGATGTCTGTTTCGACGGTGAAGAAGGCCGAGACGATCAAGAAGTTCCAGCAGAGCGAGGGCGACACCGGTTCGCCCGAGGTCCAGGTCGCTCTCCTGTCGGAGCGCGTGGCGCACCTGACCGAGCACCTCAAGAACAACCACAAGGACCACCACAGCCGCCGCGGCCTCCTGAAGATGGTCGGCCAGCGCCGCGCGCTGCTCGACTACCTGAAGCGGAAGGATCTCGAGCGCTACAAGAAGCTGATCGAGACCCTCGGCCTGCGCCGCTAGTGCGGCTGCGGCTGCTGCTGCTCGCGCTCGCCGCCTGCGGGAAGAGCGCGCCGGCCTCGAAGGAGGTCACGGGCACGTTCGCCGCCAAGGGCGAGCCGGTGACCGTCACGAAGTGCCGCCCGGCGCGCGGCGAGAGCGGCGTCTACGTCGTGCTGTCGACCCCGAAGGGCGCGCTGCGCTTCGAGGCGAAGCAGCTGTGGTGGAACGGCGACGACCCCGAGGGCGCGTTCCCCGGGGCCGCGCTCGACTGCAAGAAGCTCGATCGCAGCTGGGGCGGCGGTCAGCGCGCCGACGGCAGCGCGTACTTCCGCGGCACGCTCGACTTCGACTGCCACGACGGCCCGAACACGTACGTCGGGAAGCTGACGGTCGACTGCGGCAACATCACCGCCGAGGAGCGCGCGCAGCTCGACAAGCAGCGCACGGACATGCGCGACGAGCAGAACAAGGCCGCGGGCTCCGGGGCGAACTAGCGCCGCCGTCAGGCGTTGCGGAGCATCTCGATCGTCGACTCGATCTCGTCGACGAGGCCGGGATGGTTGGCCCTCGCCTCGAGCAGGAACTCCTCGGCCTTCACGATCATCTTCTGGATCACGTCGGTCTTGTTCTCGGACTTGAGGCGCTGCGCGGTCTGATCGAGCGTCTCGCCCGACTTCGCGTCGACCGCGATGCGCTTCTCGAGCTCGCCGACGACGCCGTCGAGCGGCGCGGTCTTGTCCTCGCCGTCGATCGCGGGCCCCGGCAGGTGGTGGCCTTTCGGCTTCTCGGCCGGCTTGCTCGGGCCGTCCTTGATGAGCTTGGTCAGCGTCGGGATCCGATCGCTCAGGTTGAGACCGCTCGTCAGCGCCTCCATGATCTGCTTGTGCGGCGGCGAGTTCGGCGCGAAGCCGAGCTCGACGGCCAGCTGATCCTTGTCGGTGAAGCCCTGGCCGACGTAGTAGCCGACGAGCCGCTTCCAGCCGAGCTTGGGCGCGAGCACGTTCTTCGTGAACAGCACCCACGGCAGGTAGTCGGGCGCGAACGTGTAGGCGCCCGTGACCGCGCCGTCCTTCGCGAGCTCCTCGAACGCGAGCGCGGCGATCAGCTCGGTCACCGGCTCGTAGAGGTAGGTGCCGATCTCGCCGACCTGGAAGCGGTGCACGGTCTCGTGGATCAGCGTGGTCGGCTCGGCGATCGGGTTCATCGCGATCTCCGTCGAGTTCGCGAGCGCGCTCTGCGACACCTGCTTCTGGAGGCCGTCGCTGAAGTTGAACTTCGTCGTGCGCTCGCCCTCGGGCGCCGTGGTGTTCGAGAACGTGGTCGTCTTGAAGTCGAAGCCCGTGTCCGTCATCTTCGGCGCGGACAGGTCGACGACCTTCGCGCCCTTGCCCTCGACCGAGAACCCGAGCTTCTCGAACGTCTTCTTCACCGCGAGGTAGGTCACCTCGTACGCGGGGCGCGTCTGGCCGGGCGAGACGGCGATCGCGGAGGGCACCGGGACCGGTGTGGCCTTGTCCTGCGGCTTCGCGGACGGCTCCGAGCTCGTGACCTCCGAGCTCTGGGCGACCGGAGGCTTCTCGACCGGCTTCTCCGTCTCGCTCTTGTCAGGTTCGCTCTTCTTCTCCGACAGCGTGGACATCACCTGCATCGCGCCGGCGTTTCCCAGCAGGCGCTGGAGCTCCTCGGCGAGCTGGGGCGACGGCGTGACGCCGGCGGACACCAGCTCGGCGCCGATCGCCGGGATGTTCGTGCCGTGCTTCGCGACGGCCTGCATGGCCGGGGAGCCCGACGAAACCGACGGCGCCTTCGGCGTCGGCGAGGGATCCACCGTGGTGGTGGACGGTTCTGTTTCGGGTATACGGTCGGTGGCCATCGGTACAGCACACGCAACGTACCGCGAAAGCCTGCAACACGTCTCGGCGAAAGCGTCTAACGCGGCGAGACGACGAGCACTCCCGAGCACGCGACCTCGGCGATGCCGGTGGTCGGATCACCGCCGAACACGATCTCGTCGCCATCGCAGGTCGCCTTCGTCGTCGCCCGGAAGCGTTCGGGGACGTAGATCTGCGTCGGCGCGGCGACCGCGCTCCCGGGCTCCAGCTCGAGCGTGAGCGAATCCCCGAGCGCGCTCGACTCGAGCCGCTTCGGCGTGCCTGCGATCCGCACCGCATGGACGCGCGAGATCCAGCCGACCACCTGCGGGCGTTCGGTCCACGAGCCCGTGGCCTCGTCGTACGCGTGGACGCCCCAGCTCGCCTGGCTGTGCTCCTTCCACAGCCAGAACGCGTTCGACGCGAAGTAGCGATCGTGGAGCTGCTGCTGCGTGCGCATCCACAGGTCGTGCTGCGGATCCGTGGAGGGGCCGATGCCGAACTCGCCGATCCACAGCGGCGTGTCGAACGCGGCCGCCTCCTCGCGCGCGGCGCGCACGCTCGGCTCGAGGATCTCCGGCGTCGCGGACTGGAACGCGCGCTGGTCGGCCTGGAACACGAACGTGTAGACATGCGGCGAGTACACCGCGCCGTCGATCGGGAACGGCTCCTTCGGCGTCGGGAGGAAGTCGGTGAAGTTCCGCAGCGCGGACGGTTCGAAGAACACCAGCTTGTCGGGCGCCGCGGCGCGCACGGCGGCGGCGGCACGGGCGTGGAAGGCGTCGACCTCGACCGTGCCGGCGTCGGGCTCGTTGAACAGCTCGAAGCCGATGACGGCGGGGTGGTCGGCGTAGCGCGCGGCGACGTGCGCGAGCATCTCCGCGAACTCGGCCTGGAGGCCGGAGGCGTCGTCGGGCTGGAAGAACGTCCCGAACGCCTTGCGCACCTGCTCGGACAGCCGGCGCTCGCCGAGGTCGGTGAGCGGGCCCTGGAGCAGCATCTGCGGCGGCGGCTCGATCGCCCACAGCGGCGCGCCGTCCTCGCCGATCTCCTTCGAGTACGCATCCTGATGGAGGTCGACCACGACGAACATCCCGGCGTCGGCGGCGCACGCGATCGCGGCGTCGACGCGCGCGAGGTAGCCCTCGTCGAACACGCCCCGCATGGGCTCGATGCCGCTCCAGTTGATCGGCAGGCGCAACAGATCGAGGCCGAGGGCGCGCATCCGTCGGCAATCGGCCGGAGTCAGCTCGGGGATGGGCTCGAGCGGGATGCGGCCATCGGAGAACGTCACGTCGAACACGCCGCCGACGCGAGCGTTGATGCCGCGGAGGATCGCGACGCGACCCTGATCGTCACGGAGGTGCGCACCGTCGGCGTACAGCGGCGAGGTGCGACGAGGCACGGGCTCGCTGCACGCGGCGACGAGCACGAGGACCGCTGCGCTTCGCACGCGCCGAGGATAGTCGGAGTCAGCGGCGGCGTGCGAGCCCGATCGCGCGGTGCGAGTTACTGAATCACCGGCGATACGCCGTGCCGCTCGGCGGCTCGTCCTCGCTCAGTTCGATTCGTCGGGGGCCAGGCGATACCACAGCGCACGCGGCACGCCGCAGAGCTGGCACTTCACCTCGACCTTGCGGAGGCCAGGCTTCGGCGCCTCGTGGCTCTTGATGCGGAGCTCGCCGCCGCACTGCGGGCACGGCGTCGCCTTCGCCCGGATCTCGATCACGGCCGTGGTGAGCACGTGGATCGGATTCGCGGCGGAGCCCCCGGGCGCGAGGCGCGCGGCGTTCTCCTTCTCGCGAACGGCCGCGCGGGCCGGGCTCTTCTTGAACAGCTTGCTCAACATCACTCCGCCTCGGCCAGCGAGCCGAGCGCGGTGACAGTACCGCCGATCGCGGCGACCGCCATCGCCTTGCCGCCGATCGAGGCGTGCCAGAGCAGGTCGAGCACGTCGAAGCCCATCTTGTAGAACAGCAGGTACGCGAAGCAGCCGAGCGCGGTCAGCTTGCCGGCGGTCGGGAGCTTGCCGGCGAGGCCGAGCAGCGCTGGCACCGCGAACGCCGCCATCATCAGGTAGATCTGGACCCGGTCGAGCTCGGCGAGGTCCCACAGCGAGAGGCCGGGGATCATGGGGAGGAAGCAACCGACGAGACCGAGGAGGCCGAACAGGGCGAAGGCGCGCTTCATGACCATCCGGACGGACGGAGTAGACGGGGAGTCGCAGCTGTGCAATAAACCCCCGAAACCAATCGTAGCGTCGCTGCAAGTACCGAGAATCGCGCTGGTTTGATCGTTCCGTCGAGGCGCCCGAAGAGTGATCTTGGGGCGATTGGACAGAGGGACCAGGCCACGAGACGAGGGCCCAAGGCGACGTGACTCAATCGAAAGAGGACACGTATGCCGTTCGTTCGTGAGACCGCCATCGTTGGCGGCAAGGAGATCTCCATCGAGACCGGGAAGTGGGCCAAGCAGGCCAGCGGCTCGGTCATCATTCGCTGCGGCGACTCCATGGTGCTCGTGACCGCGCAGGGCTCCGCCCAGCCGCGCGACATCGACTTCATGCCGCTGACCTGCGAGTACCAGGAGAAGTTCTACAGCTCGGGCAAGATCCCCGGCAGCTTCTTCCGCCGCGAGGGTCGCACCACCAACGACGAGATCCTGGTGTGCCGCCTGATGGACCGCCCGATCCGCCCGCTGTTCCCGAAGGGCTGGTTCATCGACACCCAGATCATCGCCAACGTGATCTCGTTCGACCGGGAGAACGCGACCGACGTGCTCGCGATGACCGCGGCGTCGTGCGCCGTGCACATCTCCGACCTCGTGTGGGACGGTCCGCTCGCGGGCGTCCGCATCGGCCGCATCGACGGCCAGTTCGTCGCGAACCCGACGTTCGCCGAGCGCGAGAAGTCGGACATGGACATCGTCGTGGCCGCGTCGAAGGACGCGATCATGATGGTCGAGGGCGAGATGCACGAGCTGCAGGAGGACACGATCATCGATGCCCTCCTGTTCGCGCATCAGGCCGTCCAGCCACTGATCGAGCTGCAGGAGCGCCTCCGCGCCTCGAACGGCAAGGAGAAGCGTCCGTTCACCAAGCCGGTGACCGACGAGGAGCTGGCCGCGCAGGTCAAGCAGTTCGCGTGGGACCGCCTCGCGACCGCGATGCAGATCAAGGACAAGAAGAAGCGCCGCGGCTCGATCAGCGAGCTCCACCTCGAGCTCCGCGCGGAGCTGGCGGGTGAGGGCAAGCCGTGGGCCGGCAAGGCCAAGGAGGTCGACACGGCGTTCTCGAAGCTCGAGAAGAAGTGGGCCCGTGGCCACACGATCTCGACGCGCACGCGCATCGACGGCCGCAAGCCCGACGAGATCCGCGCGATCAGCGTGGAGACCGGCGTGTTGCCGCGCGCGCACGGCTCGGCGCTGTTCACCCGTGGCGAGACGCAGGCGCTCGTCGCGGTGACGCTCGGCACCAAGTACGACGAGAAGAAGCTCGACACGCTGCTCGGCGACCAGAAGAAGACGTTCTACCTGGACTACAACGTCCCGCCGTTCTCGACCGGCGAGGTCAAGATGCTCCGCGGCCAGTCGCGCCGCGAGGTCGGCCACGGCTTCCTCGCCGAGCGCTCGGTCGAGTCGATCGTGCCGGTGTACGAGGACTTCCCGTACACGATCCGCGTCGTCTCGGACATCCTCGAGTCGAACGGCTCGTCGTCGATGGCCAGCGTTTGCGGCGGCTCGCTCGCGCTGATGGACGCCGGCGTCCCGACCAAGGCGCCGGTCGCGGGCATCGCGATGGGCCTCATGAAGGAGGGTGATGACTACGTCATCCTGTCCGACATCCTCGGCGACGAGGACCACCTCGGCGACATGGACTTCAAGGTCACCGGCACGCGCCGCGGCGTGTGCGCGCTCCAGATGGACATCAAGGTCGATGGCCTGACCCGCGAGATCCTCGAGAAGGCGCTCGCGCAGGCGAAGCAGGGCCGCCTCCACATCCTCGACAAGATGGATGCGGCGATCAGCGCCCCGCGCGACGAGGTCTCGATCTACGCGCCGCGCATCGTCACGGTCCAGGTCAAGCCCGACAAGGTCCGCGACATCATCGGCCCGGGCGGCAAGACGATCCGCGCGATCCAGGAGCAGACCGGCGCGCAGATCGACATCAACGACAACGGCATCGTGTCGATCGCGTCGGCGAACGCCAAGGCGATCGAGCAGGCCCAGGCCCTGATCTCCGGGCTCACGATGGAGCCCGAGGTCGGGCAGTTCTACAACGGCATCGTCAAGAAGATCGTCGAGATCGGCGCGTTCGTCGAGATCATGCCGGGCACCGACGGTCTGCTCCACATCTCCGAGGTCGCGAAGGAGCGCATCCGCGCGGTCGAGGACGTCCTCAACGAGGGCGACGAGGTCGTCGTGAAGTGCATCAAGGTCGATCGCGACGGCAAGATCCGCCTGTCGCGCCGGGAGGCGCTCGACGCCAACCCGGGCCCGGAAGAGGTCCACAACTACATCATCTGAGCTACGATGCGCGCGTGCCTCCGCGCGTGCGCATCAAGAAGCTCCGGCCCGACGCTGTCGTGCCGCGCTACATGACCGCGGGAGCGGCGGGGCTGGACCTCGCCGCCGCGCTCGATGCCCCCGTGGTGATCGAGCCCGGCGCACGCGTCGCGATCTCGACCGGGCTCGCGATGGCGATCCCGGCGGGCTTCGAAGGGCAGGTGCGCCCTCGGTCGGGCCTCGCGAAGAATCACGGCATCACGCTCGTGAACGCGCCCGGCACGATCGACAGCGACTACTCCGGCCCGATCACGGTGCTGCTGATCAACCTCGGCCGCGAGCCCGTGACCATCCAGCACGGGCATCGCATCGCGCAGCTCGTGATCGCGCCGGTGGTCCAGGCCGAGCTCGAGGAGGTCGACGAGCTCGAGGCGACCGAGCGCGGTGCCGGTGGGTTCGGATCGACCGGGCGATGAGCCGCAAGCACGACGACGACGACGACACGGTCTCGAAGGGCGACGGCATCCCGCGCTCGCCGATGTTGCCGACGCCCGTCCCCGAGCGGCCGACGTTGCCGCAGCTCGGGCGCGCCAAGCGCGCGCGCGGTGATGACGAGCTGCTCGACGACGGGCCGACCGTGTACGATCCGGGCGTCCCCACCGGCGCGCCGGGGTTCCCCGCGCAGCTGGGCACGGACGACGAGCCGACCGGTGCCAAGGCGAAGGTCCCGCTCGATACCGTCGTCGGCAAGCGCGCGCAGAAGCAGACGCTGAAGAACCCGGGGAAGGTCGAGAGGAACGTCGAGAAGAAGGTCGATCCGCGCGAGCTGCCGACGATGCGGCACCAGATGCCGCTGAAGGCGGAGCCGAGCGCGCGGATCGACGAGCTGGCGCTGACGAACCGCTGGAACCCCGACCAGCTGGGGCCGCGCGACGAGGCGCCGATGCGTGACAGCGGCCCCCCCACGAATCCGCTGCCACCGCGCGGCAACGAGGCGGTCCCGGTGCCGCGCTCCGGCCCCCAGCTCCCGCTCGCGCCCGGTCCGCGCACCGCCCCGATCCGCGCGGTGTCGATGAAGACTCCCGCCGAGGTCGGCGCCGCCGAAAAGGCGCAGCCCGCGCTCCCGCAGGTCCGCATCCGGCCGATGTCGGAGGTCGGATCCCGCGCGACCCCCCAGCAGGGCATGGGATATCTCGCACCGCCGCGCGATCCGAACGTCGCTCGTCCGAAGCGCTGGCAGGACATCGTGATCTGGGGATCGGTGGTCGTGATGGTGGCCGCCGTCGTGACGCTGGCGGTGTGGTTCCTGGCGCGCTGACGTGGTACGAGAGGCCCGGACGGCCGCCGATGATCCCTCGATACAGTCGCCCCGAGCTCGCTGGCCTGTGGGAGGACAAGTATCGCTTCGAGCTGTGGCTCGAGATCGAGCTCGCGGCGTGCGCCGCGATGGAGCGGGCGAGCTGGGGCGGCGTCCCCGCGGGCACCGCGGCGAAGGTGAAGGCCGCGGCGGCGGGGAAGCTGGATCCGCAGCGCATCCTGACGATCGAGGCGACCACCCGGCACGACGTGATCGCGTTCTTGACCCACGTCGAGGAGCTTGCGGGCGAGCCGGCGCGGTGGCTCCACCTGGGCATGACGTCATCCGACGTCCTCGACACCTGCCTCGCGATCCAGACCTCGCGCGCGCTCGACCAGATCCTCGTGCGCGTCGATGCCCTCAAGGCCGCGCTCGCCGCGAAGGCGCGCGCGCACGCGACGACGCCGATGATCGGCCGCTCGCACGGCATCCACGCGGAGCCGGTGACGGCGGGGCTGACGTTCGCGCGGTGGCACGCCGAGGTCGAGCGCGCGCGCGTCCGCATCGTCGCGGCACGGGAGGCGATCGAGGTCGGTAAGATCGCCGGCGCGGTCGGCGTCTACGGCAACCTCGATCCGGCGATCGAGGCCGACGCGCTCGGTGCGCTCGGGCTCGTGCCCGAGACCGTCGCGACGCAGATCGTGCAGCGCGACCGCCACGCGGAGGTGTTCTGCGCGCTCGCGCTGCTCGGCACGGCGATCGAGCAGATCGCCCTCGGAGTGCGGCACTGGCAGCGCACCGAGGTCGGCGAGGCGGAGGAGGGGTTCGGCAAGGGCCAGAAGGGCTCGTCGGCGATGCCGCACAAGAAGAACCCGATCCTCAGCGAGAACCTCACCGGGCTCGCGCGCCTGTTGCGCTCGTACGCGCAGGCCGGCCTCGAGGACGTCGCGCTGTGGCACGAGCGCGACATCTCGCACTCGAGCGTGGAGCGCGTCGCGATGCCCGACGCGACGATCCTGGCGGACTTCATGACGGTGCGCGCCACCGGCCTCGTCGAGGGGCTCGTGGTCCACGCCGCGCGCATGAAGGCGAACCTCGACCGCACCGGCGAGCTGTACTTCTCCGAGGCGGTGCTGCTCGCGCTCGTGAAGACCGGGCTCGCGCGCCAGGAGGCGTACGTGCTGGTGCAGCGCAACGCCCTGGCGGCGGTCGACGAGGCGGCGGCGGACGGCCAGGTCGGCGCGAAGCCCGGCCGGTTCCGCGCCCTGCTCGCCGCCGACGCCGACGTCGCCTCGCGCATCGGATCTCAGCTCGACGAGATCTTCGACCTCGACCACCACCTCCGGCACGCGCCGGCGATCCTCGAGCGCGCGCTGGGAAAGGCCACGCCGTGACGACCACGCTCGACGACGCGCTCCGCCAGCAGCTGCGCCACACGCTCGATGGCACGCCGTGGACCACCATCGGCGGGCGCGCGCTGCCGCGCTACGACGGCAAGGTGCGCGACTGCTACATCGACAAGGAGCGCGGGGAGCGGATCATCGTGGTCACCGACCGGCTCTCCGCGTTCGATGCGGT
The DNA here is from genome assembly GCA_016794545.1 of Myxococcales bacterium. Taxonomy (GTDB): domain Bacteria; phylum Myxococcota_A; class Polyangia; order Haliangiales; family Haliangiaceae; genus JABFXX01. Next base: position 1,245 of record JAEUJX010000038.1, on the reverse strand, counting down.
GGTCGGCACCATCCCGAGCAAGGGCCAGGTGCTGAACCAGCTCGCGACGTTCTGGTTCGAGAAGACCAGGCACATCGCGCCGAACCACATGCTGCGCGTGCCCGATCCGAACGTGATGATCGCGCGCGAGTGCACCCCGCTGCCCGTCGAGCTCGTCATGCGCAGCTACCTCACCGGCGTGACCTCCACGTCGATCTGGAAGGCGTACGAGGCGGGCGCGCGTACGTTCTGCGGCCACGCGCTGCCCGACGGGATGCGGAAGAACCAGCGGCTGCCCAAGGCGATCCTGACGCCCTCGACGAAGGCCGCGAAGGGCGACCACGACGTCAGCGTCTCGCGCGAGGAGCTGCTCGGGATGAGCCGCATCGACCCGGCCACGTTCGATCGCGCGGCCGAGATCGCCGAGGCGCTGTTCCTCGAGGGCCAGCGCCACGCGGCCTCGCGCGGCCTGATCCTCGCCGACACCAAGTACGAGATGGGGATCGCCCCCGACGGCACGATCACCGTGATCGACGAGATCCACACCCCGGACTCGTCGCGGTACTGGTACGCGGAGGACTACGAGGAGCGCCTCGCGAAGGGCGAGGAGCCGCGCAGCCTCGACAAGGAGTACGTGCGGCGCTGGCTCGCCGGCGAGGCGAAGTGGTCCGGCGATGGCCCGCCTCCGGTGATGCCCGACGAGATCCGGCTCGAGGCCGCGCGCCGCTACATCGCCAGCTTCGAGCTGGTCACCGGCGCGACGTTCATCCCCGACACCCGCGAGCCGGTGGCTCGCATCGCCCAGGCGCTGGAGGCGGCGTGAAGGTCCTCGCGGGTCGCGCGGCGCTCTCGGTGGCGCGCGCCGCCCGCGCGCTCGCGAAGGTGAAGACGGTGGCGCCCGCGGCCACCGGCATCACCGCGCGCTGGGTCCACCTCGTCGACGAGGCGCGCCCGCTGACCGAGCCGGAGCTCGCGCAGCTGCGCCAGATGCTCGACTACGGGCCGAGCGACGTGCCCGACGCGGCGGCGGTGATCGCGCCCGCGCAGACGAAGCTGTGGATCGCGCCGCGCCTCGGCACGACCTCGCCGTGGTCCTCGAAGGCCACCGACATCGCGCGCGTCTGCGGGCTGTCGGCCGTGCTGCGGATCGAGCGCGCGGTCGAGTACACCGTGACCGGCTTCGACCCGAACGGCTCGGCGCTGCCCGCGAAGCAGCTCGGGGCGGCGCTCGCGGATCGGATGACCGAGAGCGTGATCACCGACGAG
>JAEUJX010000666.1 GCA_016794545.1 Myxococcales bacterium | reverse complement strand
TTGTAGGGGTGCTCCGGCCGGATAACTAATTGCGTCGCCACCACCTCTAACCCCTCCGCGCGCGTCAGCGCGAACGACTTGCACAGGTGAGAGTGGCCGATGAACGTGACCGCGCCGAGCTCGTCCCAGATGTCGAGACAGCGCGTCGCCTGCTCGACGGAGAAGATGTACTCGAACTCCTCGAGGTTGATCGGGGAGCCGTGGCAGAACGTGATGTCGCCCTCGCGAACCTCGTACGGGAGGTTCTTCAGCCACGCCATGTTCTCGCTGCTGAGCTGGCGCGCGTGCAGGTCGAGCGCCTGGCGGGCGGCGTCGTAGTAGTACGAGTAGTCCATGCGGCCCGCGACGGCCGCGTCGTGGTTGCCGAGGATCGTGAACGCCGCGAGCTTGCGGATGATGTCGCAGCACTCGTTCGGAGACGCCCCGTAGCCGACGACGTCGCCGATACAGACGTACTTATCGATGCGCTCGGACTTGAACGCTTCGACCACGGCGTTCATCGCTTCGATGTTCGCGTGGACGTCCGAGAAAATACCGATCCTCATTACGACATCGCGATCTTACATGATCTGACCTCGCCGTGGATCGGCTAGGTCGGCATCATATCGGCTTCGTCCAGCTCGGCCTCGTCGTCTTCATCCTCGACGAGGTCGGCCTCGTCGAGCAGCTCCATCGGGCTCGATGCGTCGAGGTCCTCGAGCCCCGCGGCGGCCGCGTCCGGCAGCCCCTGCTCCAGCGCCTCGAAGAACCGCCGCGAGAACGCCCGGTTCACGGTGACGTCGCGCCCCGCGCTCGAACCGTTCGCGCCGCTCGGCCTCACGCTCGTCTGATCGCGCGCCGCCGAGGCGTGCAGCTCCAGCGCGCGCGCGGCGATGGGGGCGACCACGCTGGCGCCCTGCGCCATCGTCTCGACCGCGGCCTTGCCTCCGCGTACTGCGATGTGTGCCATCGCCCACGCCACGCGCTCCGACGCCTGGGCCATCGCGGCGGAATCGCTGCCGCCGTCGCTGCCGAGCCGGCTGCCGAGACGACTGTAGTTACTCGCGAGCGGGATCAGCCCCGTGGGGCCGACCTGGCCGATCGCGCGCGCGACCTCGCGCCAGATCTCGGTCGGCTCGTCGATCAGGAGGTCGATCACCGCCTGCGTGCCTTCCTCGGTGCGCAGGAGTGCGAGGGCGAGCGCGCAGCCGTGGCGCAGGAAGCCCTTCGAGGACTTGAGGCCGTCCATCAGCGGCCTCATCGCGGCGTCTCCGAACTTCACGCTCATGCCGAGCACGCGGACCGCCTCCGCGCGCGAGAGCTTGCTCACGGAGCTGATGACCGGCGCCGCCGCCTTCGCGTCACCGCGCTCGCACAGCGCGACCGCCGCGGCCACGCGCTTCTCGCGGTCATCGAGCTCGGCGATCAACTCCTCGGTGGGCCGCGGCTTCGGCGTGCCCTTCGGGGGTGTGCCGCCGATCGCGCCGGAGATCACGCTGACCTCCTCGCTCGTGAACGTGCCGCCGTTCTTCTTCGACGTCAGCTCGACGCCGAGCGCGCGCGCCTCCTCGGCGAGCGCCTTGTAGTTGTCCTCTGCGGCGTCGTTGTCGATGTCGAACGCCGAGGCGTGGCGCTTCAGCTTCTCGAAGCCGGCGTCGAGGCGAACGACGAGATCGCGCCGCGAGCGCGCGAGGCCCTCACTGACCGCGACCTGCGCGAGCTCGGGCCCCATCCACAGGCCCCAGGCGACCGCGCTCTCCAGCACGTGGCGGCGCAGCTCGCGCCAGCGCGGCAGCGGAAACCCACGCGTGCACACGAGGTAGTCCTCGCGGCTCGGGCGCGCGAACCGGCGCGCCATCGCGATCGCGCGGCGGAGGTTCTGCGCGGTCTGCAGCTGCGCGAGCTTGTCGTCGCGGAACTCGCCGGCGTCGGGGTGCTCGGTGCCGAGCAGATCGAAGCCGGCGCCCATCACGAGATCGCGCCCCGCCTCGAACGACGGGACGCCTTCGCCCGACGACGTCAGCGCCCGGAGGTGGTCCTCGGCCGCGCGCAGGATGTAACCGACGTTGTCGGCGAGCGGCGCCGACAGACGCACGCGGCGGATCGGCCGGCCGCGCACGATGATATCGACGGTGATCTCGAACCGGCGCGCGAGCGCCATCAGCACCGCGCGATGCTGATCCGCCGCGATGTCGATCGGGATGGTCGCGAGCTGCGTGGTGCTGGTCACCCGCAGCGCCGCGGGCGGACCGATCACGAACGTGACGATCGGGTAGGACCGGGTCCGGTGCAGCAGCACCCGCACGTCGAGCTGGCCGCCGAGCCCGCGCGCGAGCTGCTCGCCCGCCACGAGCGCCAGACGCACGCCGCCGTGCGGATCCGCGAACAGCGTCGGAACGTCGCGGGCGGCGGCCTTGTCGAGCCAGCTGTCGGTGACGACGTCGAGCGGCAGCTCCTTGGTCTCGGTGGTCAGCGGATCGGCGCCCTGGGGGACGATCGACGAGCCCGTGGTCTCCTCGTCGAACTCGACCTGGACCTCGCCGGGCACCGCGCGCGGCAACGCGGCGTTGCCGTTCGAGGTGCGGACGTCCTCGATGTCGGAGAGGCCCGTCGTGACCTTCTCGAACTCGTCGGTGCTCCCGAACGGGACCGGGAACGGCAGCGGCGTCGGCGACGGCGGCGGCGGGAGCGGGGTCACGACCGAGCTGGTGACGCCCGCCGCGGTGATCACCGGCGGCAAGGGCAACGGCAGCGGGTTCTGGCTCTCGCGGCCGATGCTCTGCAGGCTGTTCTCGATCTCGTCGAGCTCGGAGGCCTCGGAGAGCGGCGGCGGCTCCTGGTAGTCGGACGCCTTCGGCGCCGGACCGACGGTGGTCGCCTCGTGGCTCTGCGCATCTGCCGTCTTCTGCGCCGCCGCGATCATCGCCTTGCGCGCCTCGCTCTTCAGCCGCTCGACCTCGTCGCGCCCGCGCTCGACCTCGGCGCGCCCGCGCTCGACCTCGGTCCGCGCACGCTGGATCTCCGCCTCGATGTTGTCGAGCTCGCGCGCCCGCTTGTCGAGCTCGGACTTGCCGCGCTCGAGCTCCGCCTCGCGCTTGTCGAGATCGGCGCGCCGGCGCTCGATCTCGCGGCCCGCCTCGGCCTTCTTGTTGACCTCCAGCGCCTCGTGCGCGCGCCGCTCGAGGTAATTCCGGAGCCCGGCCGCGCCGTACACGACGGCGAACTCCTTCGCGTAGGTCGGGATCGGGGCCTCGTCGGCCTTCAGCTTCGTGAGCAGGCGGATGCGCTCGTCGAGCTCGATGTGGCGATGCGCGTCGGCGAGCACGAGCACCATCAGCTCGGCCGCGGGGTCGTGATAGACGACCGGCACCGTGACGCGCACCGGCTCGCCGCCCTCGGCGCGCACCACGTTCAGCGCGCGGTTGGGATCCTCGGCGTGGAGCCGCTCGACGAGCTCGGGATCGCCGACCGCGTCGATCGTGGTGTGGACC
>JAEUJX010000662.1 GCA_016794545.1 Myxococcales bacterium | reverse complement strand
GCCGCTCCGCTCGATCGCGCGGTCGTGCACGGGGAGCGCGGCGCGGACGCGGTCGCAGCGGGGGATCGCGAGCATGTACGGCACGACCACGAACAGCGGCGCGAACAGGAAGTACAGCGCGACGTCGACGAGCGGGACCACCTGCCGCTTCATGCGGACCTCGTGGAGCAGCCAGGTGATGCGGAACAGGTAGGCGATCACGAACAGGAACCCGCAGCGCGCGAGCGGCCGGGGCACGTCCCACAGATCGCGGTTGCACGCGATCGCGAGCGCGACGAGCGTCGCGAGCGCGAAGATCAGGCCCCGGAGTGGGCGTGCGCGACCGCCGCCGAACAGCGCGGCGTGCAGGCCGACGAGCCACACCACCGATCCGGCGGCGAACAGCGGATCGTAGGCGAACGCGCACGCCAGCGAGCCCGCGAGCAGCGCCCCGCGCCGGGAGGCGCCGGTGCGCGTGCGCGCGACGAGCCAGGTCACCGCCGCGATCGCGAGCACGCCGGGGACGGGCACCAGCGGCGTCGCGCCGTCGCCCCAGCCCGTCAACCGATCGACGCCGGTGACCCACAGCGCGATCAGCGCGGCGAACGAGAGCAGACCGGGCAGCACACCATCCCGAGACGGCGGCCGTGCGGCTCGGCTCACGCCGCGAAGGGCACCCGGATGGGTCAGGTCAGTCGGTTGCGGGGTACTGCCCCGAGTTGCCGGCGCCCGCCTGCGTGGCGACCGCCGCGCGGTCATCGGCGTAGAACTCGGCGACGAGCTGATCGTCGAACTGGTCGGCGAACCGGCCGACACCGGCGACCAGCGTCGCGAACTCCTGCGCGTCGATGCCCTTCAGCGCGCGGCCCGCGTGCAGCACGATCCAGCCGTCGGGCTGGAGCGCGAACGACGCGATCCCACCCATGTAGGCGTTGTGCTCGAGCAGCTTCTTCATGAAGGCGGCTTCCTTGCCGCCCGGCAGGCTGCGAAACAGCGGCGCGATCGCGACGACGGCGGATCCCGAGATCCCGGCGATCACGAACGCGCTTCCCCACTGGAGGCGCACGAGGTGCTCGTCCACCTTCACGGCCTTGTCCGCGAGTCCGCTGCCGCCGAGGAGGGTGTCGAGAGTGTTAGAGTCCGCCATCGATGCCGGAGCCTACGCGGGAGCGCAGTCTGTGGGCGTGGGGATGGCGGGAAAAGTTTCCCGATGCGGCCGCGCGTGCGGGGCTGTCGACCCTCGCGAAGGTGCTCGTCCCCGTCGCGCAGCCCGCCCCGCGCCCGCTGCCGGCCGACGAGCCCGAGGTCCCCGCAGCGACGGTCGCGATCCCCGACGGGCTCGCCGCGTTCACGACGCAGGCGCCCCGCGAGCGCGCGATGCGGGCCCGCGGCCGCGCCTTCCCCGATCTGGTCGCGGGGTTCGCCGGCGACTACGCCGGCGCGCCCGAGCTCGTCGCCCGGCCGCGCGACGACGCGGAGGTGATCCGCGTCCTGGGCGAGGCCGCGGATCGCGGCTGGGCCGTCGTCCCGTTCGGCGGAGGCACCTCGGTGGTCGGTGGCGTCGACAGCGCGCTCGCGCGCGGCGATCGCCCGGCGGTGGTCAGCCTCGATCTCGGCGCGCTGACCGGCGTGCGCGAGGTCGATGCGACGAGCCGGCTCGCCCGGATCGGCGCGGGCACGCTCGGACCGGCGCTCGAGGACGAGCTCGAGGCACACGGCCTGACCCTGCGCCACTACCCCCAGTCGTTCGAGTTCTCCACGCTGGGCGGCTGGCTCGCGACGCGCGCGGGAGGACACTACGCGACCGGCCCCACGCGGATCGACGAGCTCGCGCACGCGGTCACGCTCGTCACGCCGCGGGGCACGCTCGCCACGCACCGGCACCCGGGCTCCGGCGCCGGCCCCGAGCCGCAGCGCCTGGTGATCGGCTCGGAGGGCGCGCTCGGCGTCATCACCGAGGCGTGGATGCGCGTCGTCCCACGCCCGCGCTGGCGCGCGACCGCGAGCGTCGCCTACAAGGACTTCACCGCCGCCGTCGCCGCGACGCGCGCGCTCGCGCAGAGCGGCCTCTACCCGAGCAACGCGCGCCTGCTCGACGCGAACGAGGCGCGGCTCCACCGCGTGCGGTTCGACGGCACGAGCGTCCTCCTGATCGGGTTCGAGTCGGCGGACCATCCGCTCGGCGCGTGGCTCGCCCGCGCCGTCGAGCTCGCGAAGGACCACGGCGGCGAGGTCGTGTCCGGCCCCTCCGAGAGCGACGACTCCACGCGGACCGGCGCGGCGGGGGCGTGGCGGCAGGCGTTCTTCGACGCGCCGTACCTGCAGTCCGCGCTGCTCTCGATCGGCGTCCTGTCCGACACGTTCGAGACCGCCTGCACGTGGACGCAGTTTCCCGAGCTGCACGCGAAGGTCACCGCGGCGGTGCAGCGCGCACTCGACGAGGAGTGCGGCGGCGGCATCGTGGCGTGCCGGTTCACCCACGTTTATCCCGATGGCCCGGCCCCCTATTACACCTTCGTCGGCCCGCTGCGCATCGGCGGCGAGCTCGCCCAGTGGCGCGCGCTCAAGGCCGCGGCCTCCGAAGCGCTCGCATCGGCCGGCGGCACGATCACGCACCACCACGCCGTCGGGCGCACGCATCGCCCCTGGTACGACAGGGAGCGCCCGGCGCTGTTCGCCGACGCCCTGCGCGCGGTCAAGCGCGAGCTGGATCCCCGCGGTGTGATGAACCCCGGCGTCCTGCTCGACGGGTAGGCTCTATACTCTCCGCGTGCGGTTCGCCGTCCTCGTCGCGCTCGTCGCCGGCTGCGGCCGGATCGGGTTCGGCCCGACCGGCGACGGTGGTGCGGGCGACGGCGGTGACGATGCGCCGGGTGGCGGAGGCGGCGACGGCGCGATGACCGATGCCGCGCCGATCTCGTCGATGTGCGGGACAACCGTGATCATCGACGACAGCTTCACGACCGGCGGCACCGCCGGCTGGATGCTCGTCAACACCGGCAGTTTCAACACGGCCAAGATCAACGGCGTCCAGCGGTTCAGCGTGAACGCGAACGCCACGGCCGGGACGCGCGCCGCGTACCAGCAGACGATGTCGAACGACCTGACGAACACCTGCATCATCGCGGAGCTGTCGCAGGCGAGCAGCGCGGCGATGCTGCGCTCGTATCTGCGGATCGGCGCGCCGGCGAAGAACCTCGAGATCTACATCGAGGCCGGCCAGCTGTGGGGGCGGTTCACGACGAGCGGCGGAGGCACGACCGGCACGATCGGCCCGCGTGCCTACAACGCGACGCAGATGCGCTTCCTCCGAATCCGCTGGGTGGCCGGCAACTACCAGTTCGAGTACGGCGCGGACCTCCAGAGCTGGACCGCGTTCGGTCAGCAGGGCGGTACGCTCGTCGATCCATCGCCGACGTTCGTCGAGTTCGGCGCGCTCGCCGCGGCGAACCAGACGGTCGCGAGCACCGTCGAGTTCGAGCGCATCCTGATGCTCGGTCCGTAGAACGGATCCGGAAGTTCAGCTTCCCGGAACCGAGAAGGAGAACGGCCCGTTGCGAATTCTCGGA
>JAEUJX010000516.1 GCA_016794545.1 Myxococcales bacterium | reverse complement strand
GCCACGGAGCCGTTCGCGCCGATCGTGAACGCCACGACCACCTTGCCGGAGAGGTCCTTGTTCTTCTCCAGCTCGGTCTGATAGCAGCGCTTGATCGCCGCCTTGCTCGCGTACATCACGCGGTCGATCTCGTTCGAGCTGAACGAGTCGCGGGGGCGCGGCGGACCGCCGATGGCGATGGGCCCGGTGGGCCCGATCGACGTCACCTCGCGGAACGCACCGAGCCGGTCCGACGGGGCCGCGAGGTTGTCCGTGGCTGTCACCGCGCCGGCGACGGCCGCCTCGAGCGCCCCGCCGAGCGGCGCCGCGGTGAACGCGACATCCGCGGACGCGCTCGCACTCCACAGCACCACCGTCAGAGAGATCCAGGTCCGCACCAGCCGAGGATAGCTCACGGCTTGCCGAGTGCCGCCAGATCCTCGTCGAGACGCTTCTGCTCGGTCGGCATGAGCAGCTTGTTGGCCTCGAGCTCGAGGCGGAGGACGCGATCGCTGGTCGCGGCCTGGGCCCAGGCGGTGATGGCTGGATCGTCGAGCAGGCGGGCGAGGCGCAGGTCGTCGACGTCGGGTCGCGAGGTCACGCCGCGCAGGCTCGCCGCCACGTCGGCCCAGGCCGGCGCGGCCCGGACCTTCGCGGCGAGCGGGTCGTTGTCCCGGACGAGGTCCGCGATCACGGCGCCCGCGCTGCGCTCGCGGCGCAGCTGCTGCCAGCGCTTGGCATCCGCGCTCGCGCCGGCCATGTCGATCGCGATGTACGCGTTCCCGTGCGCGACCGGCAGCGCCGGCCACAGCTTCGCGGCCTGGACCGCGGCATCGCGCGCGGCCGCCAGCTCGCCGAACGAGCCGCTCATCAGCGCGCGGCGCACCTGCGCGCGCGACTGGAGGTACAGCACCGCCGCTCGCGTGTGCGGCTCGAGCTCGGTCGCGAGTAGCGCCGCGTGGTGCTGCAGCTGCGCCTCGATCTCCTGGAGCAGCTGCCTGTCGAGCTCGCCGGCGCGATAGCGGCGGAGCTGCTGATCGATGTCGCTGGTGTCGAGCCGCTTGGCCGCGCGCAGCTGCTCCAGCGTGGCCGCGGCGACCTTCTCGTCCCGCAGCCGTTCGGCGCTGCGCATGAGCTCGCGGTAGCTCGTGGTCGCGCTGGGCGCGAGCACCAGGTGCTGGGCGTAGAGCTCGCTGCTCCGCCGCCAGCCGGGATCGGCGACGAGCTCGGCGAGCAGCGTGGCCCGTTCGGGGCCATCGACGAGCGCGTCGAACAGCGTCCACGCGGCATCGCCCGTGAGCGCGCGCGCATCGACGCGCTTCGCGAGCACGCGGATGACGGCGTTCGCGCGCAGCAGCGCCGCGAGGTTGACGACGACGATCGGCGCGTCGCTGCCGGCGCGATACGCCTGCTCGAGCGAGCGCTCGGCCTCCTTCAGAATCGCGAGGTCGCCCGTGCAGCTGAACCGCTGCTGGTGCGCGAGCGCGGCGTTGTTGAAGGCCGACGTATTCTGCACGCTGGCCTGCGCCAGGCTCAGCTTCGCTGCCTCGGCGAACCGCTGGTCGCACTCCGCCCGCTTGCCCTCGCGGCGCAGCCGGCGGCCCTCGAGCTCGAGCAGCGCGCTCTTCACCATCGGGCTCGCGGGATCGGCACGGCGGTACCAGGTCTCGGCGGCCTCGTCGCCGTCCGCGAGGAGCGCGAGCATGATCGCCGCCTCCTTCTTCTGCGGCTCCGGTGTGGTGGCCGCCTCGTATAGCTGCGTCGCGATCTCGGTCGCGCGTGCGAGGCCGCCGATCTCGCGGTACAGCATCGCGACGCGGAGCGCGAGCGCCGGATCGCGCCGATCGAGGAGACCCTGGAGCTCCGCGTCGGACTCCTTCGTCTTGCCGAGCCGGGCGTAGATCTCGCCGAGGCCGAGGTGGAACTCCGGCTGACCCTCGGCGGCGGTCCGGACCGCGAGGAACGTGCGCTCGGCGGCGGCGAGCATCGCGTCGCGGTCGGCGCCCGCCAGCGCCTGGGCGCGGCGCAGCTTCACCATCCCCGCGAGGAGCGACGCGGGCACCACCTCGCCGTAGCTCATCATCGCGTCGCGCCGCTTCGCGATCTCGGGATCCGCCTCCATCTCCGCCGTCATCCACGCGTTCAGCAGCTGCTGCTGCTCGGCCTCGGGGGCCTTCTCGAGCTTCGCGATCAGGTCGGGCGGCAACGTGCCGAGCTTGAGCTTCGTCGTCAGGCGATCCTGGAGCGCCGTGAAGGCCGCCTGGAACGCGGCGGTCGCCGCGAGGAACTGCGAGAGGCGCGCGTGCAGGAGGCCGCTCAGGAGCTGGTCCGCGACGTCGAGCTGTCCCTCCATCATCGCGATGCGGCCGAGCAGGAACGTCGCGTCGCGGATCGTCAGGCCGGGCGCACCGAGCGCGCGCAGCTTCGCGGCGGCGGCGTCGGCCTTGCCGGCGTCGAGGTCGGCGTTCGCCTGGCGGACGACGAGCCACTGATCCCACGGCCGCTCGGCGTGGAGCGCGGCGAGCTTGTCGGCGGGCAGCTCCGCGGTCTGCTTCTGCGCCTCGCGGCCGAGCGCGCGCTGGCTCTCGACCTTCGCGCGCAGCGGGTGGTCGTTGCTCACCGACGCGAGCCACGCATCGACATCGCGGCCGGCCTCGACGAGCAGGGAGGGGTGATCGACGAGCGTCGCCAGCACCTCGCCGGCGAGCGCGACGCTCTGCGTGTAGCGCGGCTCCTCGCTCAGCAGCGCGAGGGCGTCGACCGGCCACTCCTTCGCGATCGCCTTGGCCAGCTCGAACCGCTCCTGCGCGAGCCGCTGGCCGATGTCCGCGGTGCGCGCGTAGTCGGCGACCAGCATCTCGAGCCGGAGGATCGCGATCTTCGTCTCGCGATCCGCGCCCGCCGCCGTCTCCCAGCGCGCGAGGGCCGCCAGCAGCTCGTCGCGCGCCGCGCCCTCCTGCGCGGGCCCGGGCAGCGCCTTGTACCGGGTGACGACGCGGCTCGCGGCATCGAGCTGCGGGGCCTCGAACGGATCCTTCACGTAGCCGACGAGCAACCGCACCACCGCCGCGCCGAGCTGTCCCTTCGTCGCGGTGCTGACGGTGCCCCAGTCCTCGCCCCGCATCGCCTCGTCGAGCTGGCGCAGCGCCAGCTCGGGATCGCCGCTGCGCGACGCCTCGATCAGCGCGGCCACGCGCTTCTCGGCCTTCCGCGTCGAGTCGTTGTAGTGCAGGAACACCATCACGCCGACCGCTGCACCGACCAGCACCACGAACCCCAGCAGCGCACCCAGCTTGCCTCGCATGCGCGCACCGTTATCACGGTGGCGCGCCCGGATGCACCAACGATTTCGTCCGGTTGGTCGTGTCCGGCGCTACGGCGTCTGCGCCGGCATCTGCTTCCACGACGGACGCGACGACGGCATCAGGAGCTCGGGCTTGCCGGCGAGCGCGGCGAGCTCGGACTCGTCGAGCACGGCGCCGCGCAGCTCGTAGCGCCGGGGCACGACGAGCGCGAAGGCCTGCACGATCTTCGCGAGCGACAGGGCGCGGTTGAGATCACCGACGAGGTGGTTCAGCGCGATCCGGTCGGTCGCGGTCTGCGTGAGCGCGATCGTCGTCGCGTACTCGCCGAGCGCGAGCTCGAAGCCGCCGTCGGCGGCGCGCGCCTCGCCTTGCTTCAGCGCCTTCAGGAGCGGCTGCACGAAGTCGCGCAGGGCGGCCTCGACGGTGAGCGTCTGCGCGCCCTCCGTGATGCGCCAGTACCACTCGTTCTCGATCACCCACGTTCTGGACAGGTCCACGGCCATGGACCGCGCACGTTACTCCGTCCGGGGTGTCCGGCCGTAGCGATCTTCGAGCCGAACGACATCCTCGAGCTCGGGAGTGGAGACCTCGAGGACGTCGGTGTCCTCGATCGCGATCATGCGGTGGCGCAGGCCGGGCGTGATGTGAAACGGCTCCCGCGGCGCGAGCTCGCGGGAGCGCGGCGGCTCGCCGTCGGCGAAATACACGAGCTGCATGCGGCCCGAGAGCACCATGATGGTCTCGTCCTTCATGCGGTGGTACTGGAGCGAGAGCGCCTCGCCGGCCTTGATGTGGAGGATCTTCCCGACGTAGCGGTCGGTCTTCGCCCAGATCAGCTCGTGGCCCCAGGGCTTGTCGACGCGCGCGCTCACTTCTTGGGCGCGGGGGCCGGGGCGGGCGCCGGCGCGTCCTTGGGCGAGTCCAGCGTGCCGGTCGCCGACGGGTCGAGGTTCGTCGGCATCTCGACCTTGGGCCGTGCCCCAGGAATCTCGTCGCGACGGTCGACCTTCCCGTCGAAGTCATCGTCGTACAGGATCGCGAGCAGGATCTGGTCCTTGTACTGCTCCCACAGATCCGGGTTGCCGTCGCCGTTGCGGTCGCGGCGCACGCTCGTCAGGTTGCCCGACGAGTCGTAGACCTCCTTGACGTCGAACTTGCCGTCGAAGTCGGTGTCGCGCTCGACCTCGGCCCGCTGGTTGACCTTCGTGTCGTACACCGTGGAGATGTCCCACTTGCCGTCGAAGTCGATGTCGGCCTTCTCGTAGAGGACGACGCCCTTGCGGTTGTAGGCGACGACCCAGTCCTTGCGCCCGTCGTGGTCGAAGTCGACCTGCTTGCAGGTCATGAACTCGACCTTCGTGCCGCCCTCGTCCTCGACCTTGTACAGGCGCCAGACGTCGGGCTTGTTGTCCTTGTTGAGGTCGTAGGTGACGACGTTCTTGCCGTTGGTGTCGCAGAGCGTCGGGTCGACCTTGATGTTGCTGGTGTCGCCCGTGGCCTCCGGCGTCGTGGCCTTCTTCTTGTCCTTCCCGCAGGCGGTCACGGTACCGCCGAGCAATGCGAGCGAGATCAGAACGAATTTTGGGCACTTGGCCATCACCACCCGAGGGTAGTCGGGGGAACCCCGAGCCGCAACCCTTTGACCCGCTTCCTATGGCCACGTATGGTCACGCGTCACAGGACGGCCCATGGCGCGGAAGAAGATCTCGACGACCGTGTACATCACGCCCGAGCAGGACGAGCTGCTCAAGGCGTTGCACGGCCGCACGAAAGTGCCGGTCGCCGAGTACATCCGGCAGGGCATCGATCTGGTGCTCGAGAAGTATCGCGATCAGCTGCCCGGTCAGGTCGACCTGAGACTCGGATCACGCTAGGAAGTCCCGCCCGTGTCGTTCCCGCTCGAGCGCATCCGCAACTTCTCGATCATCGCGCACATCGATCACGGCAAGACCACGCTTGCCGATCGGATCCTCGACGAGTGCGGCGCGGTCACCAAGCGCGAGGCGCAGGCGCAGATGCTCGACTCGATGGATCTCGAGCGCGAGCGCGGCATCACGATCAAGGCGCAGTCGGTCCAGCTCCACTTCAAGGCGAAGGACGGGCTGACCTACCAGTTCCACCTGATCGACACGCCGGGCCACGTCGACTTCCACTACGAGGTGAGCCGCTCGCTCGCCGCGTGCGAGGGGGCGCTGCTCGTCGTCGACGCGGCGCAGGGCGTCGAGGCGCAGACGCTCGCGAACGTCTACGTCGCGCTCGACAACAACCTCGACATCGTCCCCGTCCTCAACAAGATCGACCTGCCGGTCGCACGCCCCGACGAGATCAAGAAGCAGATCGAGGACACGATCGGCCTCGACGCGAGCGATGCGTGCCTGGTGTCGGCGAAGACCGGCGTCGGCGTGCACGACATGCTCGAGGCGGTCGTGGAGCGCATCCCGCCGCCGAAGGGCGACCGCGAGGCGCCGCTGTCAGCGCTGATCTTCGACAGCTGGTACGACACCTACCGCGGGGTCGTGGTGCTCGTGCGCGTGATGGAAGGCCGGATCAAGAGGGGCACCAAGCTCAAGTTCTGGGCGACCAACGTCGAGTACGAGTGCACGATGATCGCGGTCAAGACGCCCGCCTGGGTCGAGCAGGACACGCTCGAGGCGGGGCAGGTCGGCATCCTCGCCGCCGCGATCAAGGACATCGCCCACGCGCGCGTCGGCGACACGATCACCGACGCGGATCGCCCGAACGCCGAGCCGCTGAAGGGCTTCAAGCTCGTGAAGCCGATGGTGTTCGCCGGTCTGTTCCCGGTCGATGCCGCCGACTACCAGGACCTGAAGGACGCGCTCGGCAAGCTCGTGCTGAACGACGCGAGCGTGACGTACGAGCCGGAGACGTCCGCCGCGCTCGGCTTTGGCTTCCGCACCGGCTTCCTCGGCCTGCTGCACATGGAGATCATCCAGGAGCGGCTCGAGCGCGAGTTCAACCTGAACCTCATCACGACCGCGCCGAGCGTGCGGTACCGGATCCACCTGAACGGCGGCGAGCTGCTCGAGGTCGACAACCCGGCGAAGGTCCCGGACCAGGGCAAGTACGAGAAGATCGAGGAGCCGATCATCCTCGCGACCGTGCACCTGCCGCAGGAGTACGTCGGTCCGATCATGCAGCTGTGCCAGGAGCGGCGCGGCGTGCAGCAGGGCCTCCACTACGACCCGGGCGGGCGCGTCAGAGTTGTCTACGAGATGCCGCTGGCGGAGGTCGTGTTCGGGTTCTACGATCGGCTGAAGACGATGAGCCGCGGCTACGCCTCCCTCGACTACGAGCCCGCCGGTTACCGCGATGCGGATCTGATCCGCCTGGACGTGCTGATCAACGGCGAGCGCGTCGACGCGCTCTCGATCATCTCGCACCGCGACACCGCGTATCACCGCGGCGTCGAGCTGTGCACCAAGATGAAGGACGTCGTCCCGCGCCAGATGTTCGACGTCGCGATCCAGGCGGCGATCGGCAGCCGCGTGATCTCGCGAACCACCGTGAAGGCGATCCGGAAGGACGTCACCGCGAAGTGCTACGGCGGCGACATCACCCGCAAGAAGAAGCTCCTCGAGAAGCAGAAGGAGGGCAAGAAGCGGATGAAGTCCGTCGGCTCCGTCGAGCTGCCCCAGGAAGCCTTCCTGACGGTGCTCAAGGTCGATTGAGCGGTGCGTGACTGATGCGCGCGGCTGCGCTCGACCGCCGTGTGAGGAAGGAGGCGCGCGCGCTGGTGCGCGATGCCCGCGGGGCGATCGCGATGAAGCCCGGGCTGGTCGGCAAGGCGGGCGACCTCGAGCAGGTCACGAAGTCCGTCGAGGACGGGCTCGCGCGGGACGATCTCGCCGCGGTGCGCCGCGAGCTGCCCGCGCTCGACGCGCTGGTCGACGAGCTGGTCAAGCGCCCTCCGAAGTCGACGACGCGGGACTACGTCGAGTCGATCGGCGCCGCCGTGCTCATCGCGCTGGCGCTGCGCGCGTTCGTGATCGAGGCGTTCAAGATCCCGTCGAGCTCGATGTATCCGACGCTGGAGATCGGCGACCACATCTTCGTCAACAAGTTCATCTACGGCATCCGCATCCCGTGGACGAGCACGAAGCTCCTCGAGCTGCGGAAGCCCGAGCGCGGCGAGGTGATCGTGTTCATGCAGCCGTGCGAGCCCGAGCGCGACTACATCAAGCGCGTGGTCGCGACCGAGGGCCAGACCATCGAGGTCCGCTGCAACGTGATCTACGTCGACGGCAAGGCCGTGCAGAACGAGCTGATCGAGGGCGAGGGCTGCACGTACGACGACTACGACGAGGGCAACCGCACGTGGTTCACCCGGCAGTGCTCGCGCTACCGCGAGACCGTCGGCGACTTCTCGTACGAGACGTTCCAGGACGCCGACCGGCCGGTCCGCGACGAGCGGCTCCGCGCCAACCGGATGCTGCTGAACGGCGACACCAAGGACTTCCCGCGGCTCGACGGCGCGCGCGTACCGCCGAGCTGCGCCACCAACCCCGACGGCGAGCCACTGGTCGCCCCGAACCAGAAGCGCGGCAGGCTCGAGGAGGCCGTGCCGGGGCAGGTGTCGAACAACGCGTGCGAGCCCCAGCTTCACTACCGCGTGCCCGAGGGCCACGTGTTCGTGATGGGCGACAACCGCGCCAACTCGAACGATTCACGCTACTGGGGCTCCGTGCCGATCGAGAACATCAAGGGCAAGGCGCTGTTCATCTGGCTGTCCTATTCGAGCTGGAGCCTCACCGATTGGTCGGGGATCCGATTCGACAGGATCGGCAACTTCGTGCACTGATCGGACTCCCCGTCATGAACGCCCGCCGTCTCGACCGCCGGATCAAGAAGGAGGCGCGTGCGCTCCTGAAGGAGGCGAGGGGCGCGCTCCTGGTGAAGCCGGACCTGAAGGGCAGGTCGGGCGAGCTGAAGCCGGTCGTCGACGCGACCGAGGCGGCGCTCGGCAAGAACGACGTGGCCGCGCTGCGCCGTCAGCTGCCGGTGCTCGACGCGCTGGTGGACGAGCTGATCCAGCGCCCGCCGAAGTCGGCGATGGGCGAGCGCATCGAGTCGCTGGTGGTCGCCGTCGCGCTCGCGCTCGCGCTGCGCGCGTTCGTGATCGAGGCGTTCAAGATCCCGTCGAGCTCGATGTATCCGACGCTCGAGATCGGCGATCACATCTTCGTCAACAAGTTCATCTACGGGATGCGCATCCCGTGGACGAGCACGAAGTTCCTCGAGCTCCGGAAGCCGGCGCGCGGCGAGGTCATCGTGTTCATGCAGCCGTGCGAGCCCGACCGCGACTACATCAAGCGCGTCGTCGCCCTGGAGGGCGACACCGTGGAGGTCCGCTGCGGCGTCCTGTGGGTCAACGGCGTCGCCGTGAAGCAGGACGTCATCGAGCGCGAGACCAGCTACCTCGACAACGAGCTGGGCGAGTGGCGCGCGCGCCCGGTGGGGCGCTACCGCGAGACGGTCGGCGAGATCGCGTACGACACGTTCCACGACGTCGGCCACGGCATCGGCGCCCCGCACCCCCAGGACCACACCGACTTCCCGGTGCACGACTTCCCGCCGAGCTGCGCGACCGGCAGCCAGTCCGGGCAGCCCGCCGAGAACCAGGCGCTCGGCGATCTCGTCGCCTCGACCGAGCGGCCGGCGAACGTGTGCGATCCGCGCCTGCACTTCGTGGTGCCGAAGGGCCACGTGTTCGCGATGGGCGACAACCGCGACAACTCGAACGACTCGCGGTTCTGGGGCGCGGTCCCGCTCGAGAACATCAAGGGCAAGGCGCTGTTCATCTGGCTGTCGTATCCGGACTCGATCGTGAAGCCGCACGAGTGGCGCTGGTCGCGGATCGGGAACTTCGTCGAATGAGAGCGCTCGCGCTGCTGCTCGCGGTGGCGGCGTGCGAGACCACGCCGTACGTCACGACCCCGCTCGACGGCGGCACGCCCTGCGGGATGGACGCGTGCGGCGGCGGCGACGTGTGCATCGAGAGCTACCTGCCGGGCCGCGATCCGAACCCGACCCGGTGCTTCACGCCGCCCGAGGGCTGCTACGTGTTCGACTGCGACGGCGTGAAGTGCGCGCCGTGCCTGCGCGCGCAGTGCGCGCCCGTGCCGGTCGCCGTCGTCGGCCGCACCGTGTACTGCGAGGAAGGGCTCGCTCGCTGATCGCCGTCGTCGTCACTGCTTCTTCGGCGGGACGGCGAGCTGCTTGAACACGGTCGCCATCGCGTCGTTGACCGCGGCCTCGGCGGCCTGGGCCCACGCGTACTCGCGGTCGGCGTCGCGGATCTTCTTGCCGACCTCGACCTTGATCGTCGCCTGACCGTCGCCGGTGAAGCCCATCGTCTTGGTCGGGATGTTCTCGCCGAGCATGTGCAGCGCGACGCGCACGACGATGCGCTGCGTGTTCGGCTTGTCGGGCATGGGCAGGACCTCCTCCGTCGCCTCGGTGAGCTCCACGGTCACGAGGTACGCGCCCGCGACGCCCTTCTTCCTCAGGAACTTCCGGTACGGCTCGGTCTGCGTGCGCCAGTCGGGCTGGCCCTCGAGCACCACCAGCTGCGGGTGGGCGGCCCACGCCTTCTTGACCTGGGTCTCGACCCGCGAGGTCGCGCTCTTCGCGACGTCGGCGCTGACCTCCGGCTTCGCGGTCACCGCGGCCAGCTCGAAGTAGTACTTCTTCTTCGGCGCGGCCTCGGCCGTCGACGAGAGGGCCAGGCCGACGACGGCAGGGAGGAATAAAGCGAGCGCGCGGTGAAGCATGGGGCCATCCTACGTCGGGTTTTTCCAAGAGACGGCGCGTGCTAGCGTTGGATTCATGGTGAGACCGCGGTGGCACGACGCCCTGATCGTCTCGGCGATCGTGGGGCTGCTGGCCGTCGGTGTCTGGGCCCTGTGGTGGGACGATGTACGAGGCTGGTTTGGCTGGGAGCCGAAGGAAGAGGCCCCCGTCAAGGCACCGGTCCCGAGTGCGAATACCCAGACCTGAGGGGCCGCCAACTTGACCGTGTTTGCCATGGCTTAGTACAGTTCCTGGGGGCGCCTACCACGTAGGCCTCAGGAGCCAATGTTCACCATCGTCCTGCAAGAAAAGGGCGGCGAGCAGCGCCGCCTGGTGTTCAACAAACCCGAAGTGACCATCGGGCGAGTGCATGGCAACGACATCGTGCTCCCGAAGGGGAACGTGTCGAAGCGGCACGCGCGGATCGTGCTGAAGGACGGCAAGTTCATCATCGTGGACCTGAAGTCCACGAACGGCACGTACGTCAACGGCCGCAAGATCACGAGTCCGCTGGTCGTCAAGGACAGCGACAAGATCTACATCGGTGACTTCATCGTCGGCGTCGACGAGGCGTCGTCCGCCGAGGGCGATGGGCCGTCGGAGACCACGACGTCGCCGCCGGGTGAAGGCCGCGTGAACGCGCCCCCGCCCGACATGCGCCCGCCGCGGCCGACCGAGGCGCAGCCGATGGCCGCGCTCCCGATCCCGATGGCGAACGCCGAGCCGATCGCGCCGACCGCGCCTCCGTCGCGTCCGGGACCGCCGCGTCCCGCTCCCGTCTCCTCGCCGCCGCGTGACATGGCGCCGCCGCGCGACATGGCGCCGCCGCGCGACATGCCGCCGCCGCGCGACATGGGGCCGCCGCCGCGTGACATGGGCCCACCGCCGCGCGACATGGGCGGTCCCGGCATGGGCCGCGATCCCGGCATGGGCCGCGACCCGGGTATGGGCCGCGACCCGGGCATGGGCGCGCCGCGCGACATGGGGCCGCCCCGCGATCTCGATGCGCCGCCGGGTCCGGGACCTGCACCGGGCCGCAACATCCCGCCGCTGTCGTCGCCTCCGCCCGATGGTGCGCGCACGCGTCCACCGCTCGGTGGTCAGCGCCCCGGCGGCACGATGCCGCCGCCGATGGCGCCGATCCCGTCGCCCATGGCGCCGCCGCCGCAGGCGAGCTCGCCGCCACAGCACCTCGACGCTCCTCCGGCGCCGGCGTTCGCGCCGCCGCCGCAGGCACCGGCTCCCGCGCCGACGTTCGCCGCACCCGCGCCGATGTCCTCGGCGCCCGCCGCGATGGGCGCGCCCGCGCCGGTGGTCCCGCTCGCACCCTCGTCCGCCGGGAGCAAGGCCCGCAACCTCGTCGGTGCCGGCGCGAAGCGCGTCGTCTCCCGCGCGGTGTCGATGCCGAGCCGCCGCGGCGTGACCGTCGAGCCGCTCGATCCGAAGGTCGTGAAGATGCTCGATCTCCAGGCGCAGATCCTCGAGCGCCTGCGGCCCAAGGTCGAGCTCGACAAGATCCCCGTCGAGCGCCTCGGTGACGACGACGTCGTGAAGCGCGCCGAGCGCGCCACGATCGACATCGTCGAGAGCCTGGAGACCAGCGGCGAGCTCCCGAAGTACATCGACCAGGAGACGCTGCTGAAGGAGACGCTGGCGGAGGCGCTCGGCCTCGGCCCGCTCGACGATCTGCTCAACGACGAGCAGATCGACACCATCATCGTCGATCGCCGTGATCGCGTGATCGTCGGCAAGGACGGCCAGCTGCGCGCCTCGGGCCGGGCGTTCTCGTCGGACGAGGTGCTCGAGAAGATCATCAAGCGCCTCGTCGTGTTCGAGCTCGGCCAGCGGCTCGACGAGTCCACCTCGATCATCGACGCGCGCATGCGCGACGGTACGCGGATCACCGCGGCAGTCTCGCCGATCGCCGCGCGCGGTCCCGCGCTCGTGCTGAAGCGCCCGGCCGCGAAGATGCCGACGCTGCAGGACCTCGCGTCGCAGGGCGCGCTGTCCGGCGGCATGGCGGACTTCCTCGCGACCTGCGTCACCGCGCGCCGCAACATCCTGGTCTGCGGCGGTCCCGCCTCGGGGAAGACCACTGTCGTGGCGGCGCTCGCCGCGGCGTCGCCCGCGGGCGAGCGCGTGATCTCCATCGAGGAGGGCGGCGAGCTATCGATCGCCCGCGAGGAGTGGATCCAGCTCGAGACCCGCGTCGGCGTCGGCAAGTCCGCCGATGTCGACCTCGCCATGCTGCTCGAGACCGCGCTGCGCCTGTCGCCCGACCGGCTGGTCGTCGGCGAGGTGCGCGGCCGCGAGGCGCTCCCGCTGGTCCACGCGCTCAACGCGTCGATCGATGGCGCGATCGTCGCGATGACCGGCGAGGGCGCGAACGCGGCGCTCGGCCGGCTCTCGACCCTCGCGCGGATCGGCGTCGCCGGCGGCGATGGCGCCGTTCGCGAGCTCGTGGCCTCGGCGTTCGAGATCGTCGTTCACGTCGCCCGCTGGAGCGATGGCTCGCTCAAGGTCACCGCGATCGAGGAGGTCGTCGGCTGCTCGGAGGCGAGCTTCGACACGCAGCTGCTGTTCCAGTGGAGCGGGAACACGTTCCAGGCCACCGGCACCGTGCCGCGGTTCTACGCGGAGCTCGAGGCTCGCGGGATCCCCGCGGACCAGGCCGTCTTCCGCTGAGGGCTGTCCCGCACTCGATCGGAAGGTCGTGCAGGTCCCGCTACGTCCCGGCGCGTTCGCCGGCGGCGCGCGGGAAGCCGGCGCGCCCGCTGCGGACGAGCGAGCTCTTGCCGATCGACTCGAGCGCGGCCTTGCAGCGCGCGAGCTGATCGCCCTTCGCGCCGCTCGTGCAGGTCAGCAGGTCGCTCGGCGCATTCTTCGCACCGGGCCGCCGGACCATCACGTACGTGTTGGGACCCTCGCGGTCGTCGAGCACGAACGCGTAGCCGGTCGCCGTGCCCTGCGCCGTCGGGATCGTGACCGCGAGGAGCGGCGCGCCGGCCTCTTGCGCCTCGTCGTGGACGCGCGCCTCGAACTCGTCGGCGGACATGCGCCTTCGCTCGAACATCATGGTCTCGAACGCGCCGCAGCTCGCGCCGACGGCGAAGGTCTCCGGATCGGCCTGGACGAGCGTGATCGGGCACGCGCGCACCCACTCCGGTGCGCCATCGACGACGTGCTCGATGCGCGGCTGCTCTCCCTTGGCCAGCCGGGGTGGCCGCGCGTCCACAGCACCGCTACCGGCGACGACGCACAACGTTCCCACCACACCCAGCGCGATCCGCATGCCCCAGACGTATCAATTCGCGATCCGGCGCGCCAGCTCCAGGACCTCGAGATCGCGCGGCCACACGGCCTTGAGCAGATCGACGAGGCCCTTGGCCGACGCCTGATCGCCGGCCTCGAGCGACTCGCGCGCGCCGGCCAGCTGCGCACTCTTGAGCGACGGCGCGAGCAGCGAGCACTTGGTCGCGGCCTGCGCGCGCAGCACCTCGTCGCCGGTGAGGCTCGCGAGCCGGGCGAGCTGCGCCCAGAAGTACCCGGCCTGGTCGTGCTGGACGCCCTCCGCGGTCTCGGCGGCCATGCGCACCTCGTCGAGCGCGTTGCCGAGATCGCCGAGCTTCTCGGAGATCCGCGCGAGATCGAGCCACGCCCAGGCGAACGCCGGGTCGTCGGCGACCGCCTGCTCGAGCTCGTTGCGCGCGTCCTCGACGGCGCCCTGGGCCAGCAGCGCGAGGCCGAGCCGCCAGCGCGGCCCCGGGGCGGCGGGATCGCGCTTCAGCTGCGCGCGGAGCTGCTGCTCCGCGACGGTCGGGAGCAGCTCGCCCTCCTCGTCGAACACGTCCTCGGCGAACTCGCCGTCGGCGTCGTAGAGCAGGGCGGTCGCGTCGAGCGCGCCCGCGAGCCAGCGGTCGAGCCGCGTGCCTTCGCAGACGTCGTCGTCGAGCGAGGCGTCGGTGCGCCAGATCTTGCCCCGGTGATCGATCGCGATCGGATCGCCCTCGATCGTGGCGAACTGCCAGCGCGCCGGCGTCGGCATCGCGACCTCGCGCGCCGGCGCGATCTCGATCGTGTCGAGGAAGATCCGCGCGCCGTCGCACCGCGCGTACAGCTCGATCAGCGCGGGCGGCAGACCCTTCGGGAGGTCCGCGCCCGGGGGATCGAGATCGTGGAGGCCCGGCAGCGCGTCCTCGAGGATCGTGAACACGCGATCCAGCCCGGAGTGATCGTCATCGCGCCGCTTCTTGGCCACGGGTACGACTCTAGCGCGACAGCGGCATCGCGCCGACGGCGACGATCGGCTCGCCCGCGGCGTCCGCACCGCGGAACACCGCCACCACGCGGGCTCCGCCGCCCGGCAGCCCCGCGCGGATCAGCTCGCCGCTGGTGCGCCCGCCCGCGACCTGTGCGGTGCCGAGCGAGGTCCGCACGCCGCGGTCGTCCTCCACCAGCACCTCGACGGCGCCGGCGCCGAGACCCTTGCCCGAGACGGTGACGCCGTCGCCGATCGCGATCGTCAGATCGCCGCGCAGCAGGAAGTCGAGGAGCCCGGCCTCGTACGCGGCGACCTCGGGGAGGATCGCCGCGATCTGCTCGAGCATGCACTCGTCGTCGAGGAAGAACGACAGGAGGCCGTGATCGACCTTGTAGCGCGCGAGGCAGGTGCCGCTCGCGTCGCGCAGCGTGGTGCCGTCGTCGCGGCTCGCCGCCATCAGGTTCAGGCGCGGCGGCAGCGCCGGCTGCGGGCGCGCGAGCGTGGGACGCGTGTCGGCACCGACGCGCGCCGGGCGGGGCAACGTCGAGGGCGAGAAGTAGCTGCGCGCGATCACGTCGGCGAGGCCATCGCCGTCCTTCGTCGCGCCGGTGAAGAAGTCGCGCAGGCGCGGGCGCGTGATCACGCGCGACGCGGCGGGGACGCCGAGGCGGCCGTGCGCCAGCGCGGCGATCCGCTCGAACCGCGAGCCGAGATCGTCGGGACCGGCACCCATCGGCTCGAGGTGGCTCTCCTCGTCGCCGCGCACGCGCGACGGAGCGCCGAGATCGCCGAGGACGTGGAGCATCGCGCCGGCTGCGACGAGGGCGGCCGCCATGTGCCGCGACCGCTCGCCCGGCGTCTTCGCGCTGACCGCCTTCGCGTACTGCGAGAGGAACGAGTCGAGGTTGAACGGGTTCTGCTTCGCCGTGATCCAGTCCGGCGCCGGCATGCCGCGGTCGGGCAGGGCGGCGCGGCCGATCGCCTCGCGCACCTTGTCACTCGCGCCGCTCAGCACGCCGCGCTCCGGGGCCTCCCAGCCGCGGCGGGTCTGCGGATCGTAGAAGTGGTTCGCGCCGTGGGCCGACGGCACGTCGGCAAGCGCGGCGCCGGCGGCGAGCCACGCGAGCGCGACCTGCCGGCCACGCGCGTCGGGGACCGAGCCGTGCGTCGGCGAGAGGAGCTTCAGCGCCGCCAGCAGCTGCGGCGCGTCGGCGGGCGGGATGGTGAGCTGCTCGAACAGCCCGCCGGTGAAGCCGAGCGTCACGAGCCGCTTGTGCAGGCGCGACGCGAGCGCGGCCTGCTCCGCGAGCCCGGCCTGCGTGGTCTCGGGTTCCCACGCGCCGGCGGGCCGCGACGGAAGGCCCAGTGCGCAGACGAGGAGCGTGGCTGCGAGCCGCTTCACTTGGCGCCTCCGGTCAGCGGCAGGAGCGCCTTGATGCGGCCGTACACGGTGTTCGCGAGCGCGATCGCGTCGTCGGCGCTCGAGCACTGGTTCGTGCCGCACGTCAGCAGCACGACCACGCCGCGCGGTGCATCCATGAAGCCGACGCCGCGGATGTCGTTCTCGAGCGCGACGAACGACTTGCTCCCGATGTCGTCCTTCTCCACCGTGTTCGGCAGCTGTGTCGACAGCTCCTCGTAGCGATCCTGCGCCTTGCCCGGATCGAGCCGCCACAGGCGGATCGCGACGTCCCACGTCTCGGGCCGGCCGACCGCCTTGAAGTGCTGCGACGAGTACGTCGCGGTGTCGGGCTCGTCGGAGAGCGGGCCGGTCTCGAACGCGCCGTCGTACCGGGTGCGCGCCTTGATGTCGGTATCGGTGAGGAGCTGCGCCGCGACGACGTACTGGCCCTCGCCGCGGCCGGGCCGGAGACCGTCGTCGCCGGAGGAGCGCTTGCCGTCGAGCTCGGCGCTCGCATCGGCGAGCTCCCACTGGGTGAGAGCCGCGACTGCGGTGCCGCCGCCGACGAAGCGCAGGTGGCGCGCGTGCGAGAGATCGGTGCGCCAGCGTTCGAGCATCACCTGGTTGTCCTTCTGTGCGAAGTCGAGGCGGATGCCGAGGTCGGTGAACCGGCGATCGCTGCGGTACGCGATGTAGCCGCGCTTGTAGACGAGCAGCGTGAACTCGGTGACGCGCGTGCCGCGCGGAACGGCCGCGAGCTGCGGGATCCGGTAGGCGCCGTTGGCGTCCGTCGAGCCGACGAACTCGCGCGCACCGGCGGGCTCCGGCAGACCCGTGCCGCGCTCGAGCGCCCACGCGCCGAAGATCAGCGCACCGGCGACCGGCGCGTGCGTCGTCGAGTCGACGACGCGGCCGTTGAACGGACCGGCGAGTGCACCCGCTTCGGGCGCATCGGGGCGGACCCGGAACGGGGCAGTGCGGACCGCGGAATCGACGC
The DNA here is from genome assembly GCA_016794545.1 of Myxococcales bacterium. Classification (GTDB taxonomy): domain Bacteria; phylum Myxococcota_A; class Polyangia; order Haliangiales; family Haliangiaceae; genus JABFXX01. The sequence goes on along the minus strand of JAEUJX010000516.1, from coordinate 230 downwards.
AGGCGCCGAGGCCGGCGGCGACCGCGCAGACGAGCGCGAGCCGGGATGGGAGGGAAGGACCCAAGGGCGGCGGTCTTAGCAAGGGCCGCGCGGCGTTGCAAACCCGCCCCGCGCCATTCAAATCGCCGGGAGCACCTGAGACACTCGTCTCCGGTTCAAGCCGAGGGGTCCGATGCGTTGTTCGATGTGTGGCCACGAAAGCCCAGCCGGGTCGTCGTTCTGCCTCAACT
>JAEUJX010000383.1 GCA_016794545.1 Myxococcales bacterium | reverse complement strand
ATCCGACAGCCATCGGACCTAGCCCGGAGGAACGTCATGCGGTTTCAGCTACTCACCATCCGCTCTGGTCTCTCGACCATGACAGCCCTGACTTGCCTGGCAACTCTAGTTGCCTGTAGCGGCGGGTCCCCTCCGGAGCTTTCGGGTCTGACGGACGAGGTCGCCCAGGTCGGCACCGAGAAGACGATCATGCTGAACGGGACCGATCCCGACGGCGACTCGCTGTCCTACCGGTTCAAGGCGGCCGACCTCCAGGACCTGGACGGCCACGCGCTGATCACGGTCTCGCCCTCCGGCGCGGGTGTGTTCCGCTGGACCCCGCTCGCCAATGACGTGGGCGAGCACCCGTTCGACTTCACCGTGTCCGATGGCGATCACGATACGACGGTCACGATCAACATCGACGTCAAGTCCGCGGTGGGCTCCGCGACGGCGCCGATCTTCCGCGCGCCGCTGGGCACCGGCACGACGATCGACCTGACGAAGAAGAAGTGCGTCGATCTCGAGATCGACATCGAGGACCAGGACACCGCGCAGGTCACGATCGGGATGGAGGAGCCGAAGATCACCGGCGCCACGATCGACCAGATCGACGGTACGCACGCGAAGTTCTCGTGGTGCCCGACCCGCGAGCAGGAGACCGAGCAGCGCTACACGGTCACGCTGTCGGCCGACGATGGCGAGAACCCGAAGGCGATCAAGAACTACCTGATCGTGCTCCGTGGCAGCTCGACCGGCACCTCGTGCCCGGGCACCGCGCCGGTCATCTCGCACACGCCCGAGAACGAGACGACGATCGCCGGCCTGACGATCCCCGTGACCGTGACCGATGACCAGGGCCTCAAGGAGGCCCCGCTGTTCTACTACTCGCTGACCAACCCGGGCACGGTGCCGAACCTCGGGCCGGGCGGCATGACGCAGCTGTCGACGATCAAGATCACCGGCACGCCGACCAACGGGCAGTACGCCGCCGACGTGCCGAACCCGGTCGCCGGCATGCCGGCCGGTACGGTGAAGACGCTGTGGTACGTGTTCGTCGCGGACGACGACGACGACGAGACCGGCAACTGCGATCACTCGACGCAGTCGCCGATCTACTCGATGACCGTCACCTCGAACGGCTCGGCGAACCAGGGCATCTGCACCACCTGCACCAGCGACTCGCAGTGCGGCGCCGGCGACCTGTGCACCCGCGTCGGCTCGATGGGCGAGAGCTACTGCCTCCAGGCCTGTGGCACGGGCTGCCCGACCGGGTACGCGTGCTCGGCGACCGACGTCTACTCGGTCAATGGCGCGCACGCCCGCCAGTGCGTCCCGAACAACGGCTCGTGCACGATGCCGACCGCCGCGTGCGTCGACGACGCGAACGAGGACGACGACAACCAGAGCCAGGCCTCCGCGAACGCGATGGTCGATGGCCCGATGACGGCCGGCACGATCGAGGGCGTGTCCTGCCCCAAGCCGGTGCAGCCGGCCTCCGGCAGCAAGGCCGACGACGACTGGCGCCAGCTGAAGATCGAGGCCGACACCAAGGTCGACCTGTGGCTGTACGGCAACGGCGAGAGCGACCTCGACCTCCAGATCTACACGTCGAGCGGCGCGCTGGTCTCGAAGTCGACCACGCTGACCGCCAACGAGAACATCGTGAAGTGCCTGACGCCGGCGACCTACTACGTGAAGGTCAACGGCTTCACCAACGCGCGCAGCGAGTACCTGCTCGACTACGTCGCGACGGCGCAGACCTGCAACACGACCTGCACCGACGACACGCGCGAGGACGATGACACGTACAGCCAGGCGCGCACCGCGTCGGTGTTCCCGTATAGCTCGACCGGGAACGTGATCTGCCCGAACGACGACGACTACTACAAGGTCACGCTGACTGCGGGCCAGAAGCTCACGATCGACCTCACGTTCAACCAGAACAGCCCCGACCAGGACCTCGACCTGCACATCTACCAGGGCTTCACGGACCTGTGGCCGTGCAGCGTGGACGATCCGTCGACGTGCACGATCGCGCACGGCCAGGGCGCCGTGTCCAACGAGCACGCCGAGTTCACGCCGACCACGGCCGGCGACTACTACGTCGTCGTCCGCGGCTTCGACGGCGCGACCAACTCCTACGGCCTGTCGCTCAGGAAGCAGTGATGCGGGCGCGCGCGGTGCTCCTCGTCGTCGGTCTCGCGACCGGCGGCTGCGCGGCGTCGATCGGACCCGATCCGGGTCTCGAGGGGCTCGCGGTCAGCAAGGTCGCGCCCGACACCGTGATCCCGGGGACGAAGCTCGCCATCATGGGCAGCTCGTTCGTCGAGAGCCAGTGGGGCGCCGCGACGCTGCACCTGAAGGGGCAGGCCGGTGGCCGCCCGGTCGACGTGAAGTGGCCGGCGACGTTCGTCGACTTCAACCAGCTCTCGGTCTCCGTGGATGCCGGCAAGCTCGACGAGGTCGGCGGGGACGTCGACTTCGAGGGCGCCGCGATCATCGAGGTCCTCGCGACCAGCGACGACAACGTCTACTCGTCGAACGAGCTCAACGTCTCGCTCGAGTTCCGCACCAAGCTGACGCCGGTGTCGAGCAGCCTCGAGACGACGGGCGTGATCTTCGTGAACGACCAGCTCGAGGTGCAGGGCCAGGGCTTCTTGCTCGGCGGCGACGAGGGCCAGACGGTCGCGAAGCTGACCGGCTGCTTCAAGCTCAACGGCACCGGCACGTGCACGAACCAGGCGGGGCTCGAGGTCCCGATGTTGCCGGTCGATCCGCTCGCGCGCACGAAGTCGACGTTCGCGTTCTCGCCGAAGGTCGCCGGCATCCGGCCGGGCTCGTTCACGGGCACGGTTCAGATCATCAACAAGCAGGCGGGGCAGGCGGCGATCGCGGCCGACCCGGTCGACGTCGACTACGACCTCGTGACCGCCCAGGTGTTCAGCGTCGATCCGCCGGCGGCGAGCCTCGGGCAGTACGTGAACGTGAACGGCGGCGGGTTCGTCGGCGGCGAGGCGGGCGCGGTCACCGAGCTCGAGCTGCGCGGCACGTTCACCAAGGACGGCGCCGGCGCCGCGCAGGTCACGCTCACGCTGATCCCGGAGTTCTTCGAGGGGCGGCTCGTGCGCTACGTCATCAACACCGACGACGAGCTCGGGCAAGCGCTCGATCTCCGGCAGGACACCGGCAGCTTCGTCGGCACGATCACCCCGATCGTCACCTACGCGGGCGTCACCGTCACGGGCGTCTCGAAGGACGTGGGATTGCTGCTCGCACCGGTGAGGCAGGTGGTCTACCTCGACTTTCGCCCGTCGTACATCGAGGGCCTGCGCGACTTCGGCCTGCGTGCCGTCCACACCCGGATCCGCGACCGGATCCTCGCGGTGTGCCGCGAGGTCTACCGCGGGATCAACATCGAGTTCCGCACCGAGCCGCCGACCGACTTCGCGCTGTACGAGCACGTCGAGCTGGTCGGCGTCGACCCGAACGACATGGGGCTGTTCGGCTACGACAACACGCCCGGCAAGGACAACGGCAACGTGCGCCTGTACGACCGCCTCGGCGGCGTCAACGCGGCGACCCAGCAGGACGGCTACGCGGGCTACGGCGGCGTGTTCCTGCGCTCCTTGCTGGGCTTCTCGAAGCACCCGGGCAAGCTCGCGAAGGGCGTCCCCGGTGCCGATCCGGTGTTCGACAAGATCTTCGATGCGTTCCGCGCCGACCAGGACGGCGAGCCGGTCACCGCGGCGGACCTCGCGGGCGATCTGGAGGCGCTCACCATCGGCAGCAGCTGCCCGGCCTCGGACCGGCGCGCGAAGATCCAGTGCGCGATCTACGTGCTCGGAAACCTCGTCGGCGGCACGCTCTCCCACGAGATCGGGCACTCGCTGGGCCTCGCGAACCCGTTCGCCGAGGGCTTCCACAACGCGGGCGACGCGCCGGACCGCCTGATGGACTCCGGCGGCGACCGCCCGTTCCTCGAGCGCGCGGTGCTCGAAGGGCAGGGGCCCGCAGTGTTCTGTGACGGCGAGTACGACTACCTGCGGATGATCCTGCCGAGCCGGGAGGCGCGGTACGAGATCCCGCGCCCGTCCTGCTTCTAGCGCCGGGCCTGATGTAGCCTCGCGTCTTGATGGCACGAGGTAACGCCGGCAAGGCGAAGGCGCGGCCGAGAGCGCCGCAGCGCGCCGACATCGTGCGGACGGCCGCCGACGTGCCCGCGCCGAAGAAGGATCTCCGGCGCTGGGTCATCTACCCGGCGCTGTGCACGCTGTTCGCGACGACGCAGGCGATCCTGATCTGGAAGGTCGTGCCGAACCGGCTGCCGTCGGCGAACGTCCACCTGTGGACCCTGCCGATCCTGACGTACATCATGGGGTTCGCCACGCTGCGCGGCGGCCGGCTCGGCTGGCAGATCGCGATCGGCGCGGGCAGCCTCGCGCTCCTGTCGGGGATCCTGCTGATCGTCCGGATCATCATCTCCGCCGCGTTCCTGTCGGGGGTCTACGGCGCGTTCGGCAAGGCCGCCGCGATGACGGCGCTGACGAGCGTGGCGCTGCTCGTCGAGCTCGTGGCGCTGCTGCCGATCTTCCAGCTGAAGTACCTGATGTCCCGCGCGGGACGTAAGGCGATGGGCACGACGTGACCCGGCAGAAGCGGCGGATCGCGCTCCTCCTGGTCTGGACGCTGCCGAGCCTCGTGTTCCTGTCGGTCGCGGCCTTCGTCTACACGACGTACCGGATCCCGCCGCCGCACCGGCTCGACGACGCGCAGCGCACGGCCGTCGCGGCGACGCTGCGCGCCGCACTGATGCAGAGCCCCGAGGTGCCGTGCACCGTCGACGCGCCCGTCGAGGACGTCCTCGCGGTGACGATCTGGTCGAAGGGCCGACCGATCGTGCGCGCGAACGGGTCCGGGACGAGCGTCTGCCTCGCGGCCAGCGATGCGGCGGCGAAGCTGCGTGGCGCGGCGGCGCTGAAGGCGATGATCCCCGAGGATCGCGAGGCGGCCCGGATCCAGGTCGACGTGATCACGGGGTCGGCGCCGCTCGGCGGGATCGAGGCGTACGCCGTGCCGGGCATCGCGGAGATGCTGGCGATCAATCCGGGTGTCGAGGGCATCGGGAGCGTGATCGGCGGCAATCGCGTGGTGCTGCTCCCGCACGAGCTCGTCGCGGCGAAGGTGCTCGCGGCCAAGCGCCCGAGCAACGCGCTGCCGGACTTCGCGATGGGCATCGACCTCGTGAGGATCGGCAACCTCCTCGGCGCGCGCGCTGGTCTCAACACGACGGTCGCGCCCGACCAGCTCTACCGCTTCAGGACCGACACGTTCGTCGAGGCACCGCACACGATGCGCCCCGCGCCGCCGATCCAGCTGTACCGCGGGATCCCCGCGCCCCCGCCGCTGTCCGCGAAGGCGCTGCGCGAGGCCGCGCTCGAGGGCGGGCGCTTCCTGGTCGCGCACCTCGCGCCGAACGGGCGCTACATCTACGAGCACGAGCTGTCGACCGGCGCGCAGACCGACCCGATGCGCTCGAACAACTACTCGATGCCGCGCCACGCGGGTACGACGTACTTCCTCGCCGAGCTGTACCGGATCACGAAGGAGGAGTGGCTGCGCGAGCCGATCGAGCGCGCGTTCGCGCACCTCGCGGAGCTGCTCTCGAAGGGACGCTGCGGCGCGAAGCTGCCCGATGGCACCGAGATCGACTGCGTGATCGATCGAAGCGAGTCCGTGGCGCAGCTCGGCTCGACAGCGCTGTCGGTGGTCGCCCTCGCGGAGTACCAGCGCGCGACCGGTGACACCCGGTACCTGCCGCTCGCGACGAAGTTCACCTCGTTCCTCCTGTACATGCAGCGGCCCGATGGCTCGTTCCGCCACCTCTACGACCCGGCGAAGAAGCAGCCGGACGACAAGGCGGAGCTCCTGTACTACTCCGGTGAGGCGTCGCTCGCGCTCGCGCGGATGTACGTCATCACGAAGGACGAGCGCTACGCGGTGGCGGCCCGCAAGGGCCTCGACTGGCTCGTGGCCTGGTACGACTTCTTCATGGGCGGGTTCTTCTACGGCGAGGAGCACTGGACCTGCATCGCGGCGGAGGCCGCCTATCCCGCGGCGGACGACCCCGAGTACAAGGACTTCTGCCATGGCTACGGCGCGTTCCTCCGCGCCCAGCAGCCGGCCCCGGGCGAACACCCCGACCAGGACGACTTTGTAGGCGCCTACAACATGACCAGCTTCGTGCCGCCCTACAACACACCCGCGGGCTCGCGCACGGAGGCGATGATCTCCGCGTACCTCCTCGGGAAGCACCACGGGGCCCCCGATCCGGCGGTCAAGGAACAGATCCGGGCCGCCCTCCAGTACACGCTCGGGCAGCAGATCCGACCCGAGAGCTCGTTCAACGTCGTCGGGCATGGCCTCGGCGGGATGCCGGGGAGCCCGATCGATCGCAACGTGCGGATCGACTACGTCCAGCACGTGTGCAGTGCGATGATCCGCGCTTCCGAGTGGATCGACGAGCCCTGACGCCCCCGGGGCAGTCTCTTCGGGATTCCGCCGAGTTCCCTGCTATGATGGGGCCGGGTGTCAGACGACAAGCGGACAAGGATTGGCCAGGCGGCGCCGCTTCCCACGCCTGCGCCGCAGAGCGGCCACTACACGCCGGCGCCGCAGGGCGGCCACTACACGCCGGCCCCGCAGGGCGGTCACTACACGCCGGCCCCGACGCCGCCGTCGGCGCAGCCGACGTCGATCCTGCCGGATCACGGCGCGCACGCGCACGCGCACGCCCCGGTCGCGGCGAGCCCCAACCACCCGACGTCGTATCTCCCGCCGGTGGTCGATCCGCTGGTCGGGTCGACGCTCGCCGGTCGGTACCACGTGATCAAGAAGCTCGGCGAGGGCGGCATGGGCGCCGTCTACCTCGCGACGCACAACCTGCTCGAGAAGCAGGTCGCGCTCAAGGTGCTGCACGGCGAGTTCGCCCGGAAGCAGGACCTCGTCGAGCGGTTCATGCAGGAGGCGAAGGCGGCCTCGCGCATCCGCCACGAGAACGTGATCGACATCAGCGACTTCGGCACTACGCCGGAGGGCATGGTGTTCTTCGCGATGGAGCTCCTGAAGGGGCACGATCTCCACGAGGAGATCGCGCGCGCGCGGCTCGCCGGTCAGCTCCTGCCATGGAGCCGCAGCAAGCGCATCTTCCTGCAGATCTGCAGCGCGCTCTCGGCGGCGCACTCGCACGGCATCATCCACCGCGACCTCAAGCCCGAGAACGTCTACCTCGTCGAGTTCCTCGGCGAGCCGGACTTCGTGAAGCTGCTCGACTTCGGGATCGCGAAGCTGACCGAGGTCGACGAGGGCGGCCGCAAGCTGACGAAGACGGGCATGCTGTTCGGCACGCCCGAGTACATGTCGCCGGAGCAGGCGCGCGGCGAGGCCGTCGATCACCGCGTCGACGTCTACGCGATGGGCTGCATCCTGTTCCAGCTCGTGACCGGCCGCGTGCCGTTCGAGGCCGACAACTTCATGGGCGTGCTGAGCCTCCACCTGACGGAGCCGCCGCCCTCGATCCCACCGGAGGTGTTCGACCGGATCGGCGCGCCGCGCGAGCTCGCGGCCGTGATCGACCGTGCGCTGCTGAAGGACAAGAATCAGCGCTGGAACACGATCGATGACCTCGCGAACGCGGTGCGCATGGTGTGCGGCGATCCGATTCCGAGCGCGTCGGTTCACATGCAGAAGGCGGGGCCGGTCGTCCCCGCGGGACCCGGCGCGAAGACCGCCGGCGGCGTCACCGGCGGCGTGGCCGTGCCGGCGACGACCACGCAGTCGCGGCAGAAGACGAAGTGGACCGGCAACCTGTCGGTGCCGGAGGAGGAGGACAAGCCGAAGGGGAAGTCGAAGCTCCCGCTGATCCTCGGCCTCGTCCTGGTCCTGGGTGGAGGCGCCGCCGCCGCGGCGTTCTTCGTGATGAACAGCAACAAGGGCGGCGACGACAACGGCTCGGGCTCCAGCGGCTCGGCGATCGCCCAGAACGGTTCGGACGGATCGAATGGCTCGGCCGGCACGGCGGGGAAGGTCACGCCGCCGCCACCGCAGGCGATCGATGCCGGCGTCGCGCCGCCACCGCAGGCGATCGACGCCGGCGAGGCCGCGCTGCCGCCGCCGCCGGCGATGATCACGTTCAAGATCGACTCGGTGCCGCGCGGTGCCGAGGTCACCAACCTCGCGACCGGCAAGAAGTACGGCTCGACGCCGGTGACGCTGAACATCAAGGGCTCGCACGACACGCTGAGCTTCCAGATCCACAAGAACGGCTACGGCGACTCGATCATCGACGTCACGCCCGACTCGGATGGCTCGTTCACCGCGAAGCTCGAGAAGGGCGCCTCCTCGGCGGTCCGCCAGACGGTCGTGCTCAAGCCCGGAGACGCCGTCACGAAGCCCGACGGTCCCGGTACGGTGACGAAGCCCGACGGTGGCAACCCGACCAAGCCCAAGCCCGACGCCGGCGTCGCGAAGCCTCCGGACGAGGACGAGTGCGTCGACATGCCGTGCGTGAAGACGAACGTCCCGGGTCTCAAGAATGGCAGCGCCGGCGGCAGCTGAACGCGTCCGCTCGGGCCGCGCGCAGCTCGGCGAGATCGAGCTCGCGTACGACGTGTTCGGCGACGGCGGCCGCCCGCTGCTGCTGATCATGGGCATCGGCGCGCAGCGCGTGTTCTGGGACGACCGCATGTGCACGGAGCTGGTCGGCGCGGGCTTCCACGTCGCGCGCTTCGACCATCGCGACATCGGCGAGTCGTCGCGCCTCGACCTGCCGGTGCCACACCCCGGCAAGATGCTCGCGCTGCGCATGCTCGGCCGCGTCACGCCGCCGCCGTACACGCTGTCCGACATGGCGAGGGACGCCGCGCAGCTGATCCGCCACCTCGGCTGGGGCTCCGCGCACGTCGTGGGTACCTCGATGGGCGGCATGATCGGCCAGCACCTCGCGCTCGAGCACCCGGACGCCGTGCGCTCGCTGACGTCGATCATGTCGACGCCCGGTGGCCGCCGCTACCTGCCGAAGCCGTTCGCGCTCAAGGCGCTGTTCATGAAGCCGCCGAGGACGCCCGAGGAAGCGGGCGACTCGGTCGACACCTTCTTCCGCACCGTCGGCGGCTACGGCTATCCGCACGACAGCGATCGCCTGCGCGCGATCGGTCAGCTCTCCCACCAGCGCGGCGTCAACCCGCGCGGCTTCCTCCGCCACTTCGCCGCGATCATGGGCACCGCCGATCGGCGCCCCGCGATGAAGGGCTCGCGCGTCCCGACGCTGGTGATCCACGGAACGAGCGATCCGCTGATCCCGCCGTCGGCCGGCCGCGCGACCGCGCGCCTGATCCCGAACGCGACGTGGCTCCCGATCAGCGGCATGGGCCACGGCTTGCCGTCGGCGGTGTGGCCCACCGTGGTCTCCGCGATCGCCCGCCATGCAGAGCGCGCCGACGCGCGTGCTACGGTCTGATCGCGTCGCGGGAGTGGAGAAATGGCAGCACTCGAGGTCCTTAAAAGACCTTGCTCGAAAGAGCGTGCGGGTTCGAGTCCCGCCTCCCGCACTACGTCGGTTTCGGCGGCGGCGCGGAAGCGCCCCGAACCCACGCGGCTCCGCGCGGGACGCGCTCACCGCAGCTTCAAGCGGCTTCTCGACGGAGCCCCGGAGGGCTAGCGCGTGTGAATCACGCGGGCGAGGAGCTCGCCGGCGAGGTAGTGGCTGCCCTTCGCGGGCCAGCGCTTGCCGTGGCGGAGGAACGTGTTGAGGACTGCGCCGTCCTTGTCGCGGCGGGTCCACGGGGTGTCCGGCGACACGAAGCCCCGGCGGTAGACGCCGCCGCCGAGGTAGAGCATCTCGAGGACGCCGCGATCGTCGCGGGAGATCACGATCGCGACGAGGTCGGCCTCGGCGTCGCTGACGGCATGATCGAAGATCAGCAGGTCGCCGGGCTGCGGGGGCGATGCGGTGGGGTCGTCGCCCTCGGAGAGGTCCGCGGGGGCGCGGCGGCCGAGCGAGGCGAGCAGCGCGAGCGTGGTGGGAATCGGAGCGCGGGCGTCGCGGCGGCCGACGAGGGCGCGGAGGTCGGGGAGCTCGCGCGCGCCGGGGAGCGGCGCGTCCTTGGCGAGGGTGTGCGGCGTGCGGAGCGCGGGCGGTGGAGCGGGGATGGCCTCGGCCGCGGCGGCGGAGGCCTCGCGGATCGCCGGAGCGGAGACCACGCGGATGCCGTCGGCGCGGCGGTTGGCGAGCGCGGGACGGCGGGACGGATCGTCGGGGGCGCGCGGGTCGGCGCGGAGCGGTGCGGGCGGGACGTCAGCGGCGCCGAGCATCGGCGAGCCGAACCGGTAGGGCTGAGCCCGCTGGGCGCAGCCGGCCGCCAGCGCGGCGAGCAGGGCGGCGGCGAGCAGCGGGCGCATGGAACGAGGTTCCCGCGCGGAGATGGAGTGCGCCAGTTTTCGGCCCGTGTGCTAGAACGCGGGCGTGTCGCCGGTCGTGAAGGATCTGCTCAAGCGCCGCGTGCTGCCGATCCTGTTCATCGGCGCGATGGCGGTGCTGATCCAGCGCACGTGCAACGGCGCGGAGCGCACGCACGCGACCATCGTGCTCGACTTCGGAGATCAAGCGGCGCGCGTCCGCGCGGTCGACGCCCACCTGACCGTCGACGGCGAGGCCAACGCGGAGTTTCACCGGGCGGCGCTGCCCGACCTCGCGATCGGTCCGTGCCGGTTCGAGGTCTCGATGCCCGAGCCGGCAGGCGTGCTGACGATCGACGTCGATCTCGGCGGACCGAAGAAGCACCTGGTGCGCAAGATCCACGCGACGGATGGCGCCACCGTGAACGTGCCGATCGCGGCCGACCTAGCCGCGCCGTAGCCGCACGACGGTCTCGACCTGGGCGGTGCCGGGCATCAGATCGAAGGGCTCGATGCGGTCGGGGGCGTAGCCCGCGGCGGCGAGCGCGACGAGATCCTTGCCGAGCGCCTCGGGCCCGCAGCTCACGTAGATCGACGTCGGCGCGCCGAGGGCGAGCAGCAGCTCGCGCGCGCCCTCCGATAGCCCCTTGCGCGGCGGGTTGACGACGACGACGTCCGGCGCGGCCCCGAGCTGCGCGCGGACCTCGGCCGGGAGGTCGCCCGCGTCCCCGGCGATCGCGGTGAGCGGCAGGTGCGCGCGCTCGGCCGCGCGGCGGAGCTGCGCGATGGAGTCGCGATCGATCTCGACGGAGACGACCGTCGCGCCCGCGCGCGCGAGGTGAAGGCCGATACCGCCGAGGCCGGCGAACAGATCGACCGCGCGCGTCCCGGCCTTCGGGCTCGCGAGCTCGGCGACGCGCGCGTACATGGCTTCGGCCTGTGCGCGGTTGACCTGGAGGAACTCGCCGGCGCCGACCTCGACGGGCACGCCGGCGAGGTTCTCGACGAGGTACCCGTGTCCGAGCAGCACCTGCGCGCTCGAACCCGCGGGAACGATCGCGCCGTCGCGGCGATCGTTCTCGATCACGACGAGGCCGTGCACCGCCGGATGACCGGCGAGGCTGTTCGCGACCAGCTCGAGCTTCGCGCGCGGCGTGCCCGACGCGACGATCAGGGCCACGAGCGCGTCGCCCGCGACCTCGCGCACGATCACGTAGCGCAGCTCGCCGGTGCGCGCCTGCTCGTCGTAGGCGCGCAGCCCCGCGCGCTCCGCCGCGCCGCGCACCCAGCTCGCGAGCTCGTCGATGACGGGCGCCACGACGCGGCACCCGAGCGTGTCGATCACGTGGTGGCTGCGCGGGGCGTACGCGCCGAGCACGAGCTTGTCATCCTGCGTGCGCCCGGCGACGTACTTGCCCTTGTTGCGGTAGCCGAACATCGCGGGCGACGGCCGCACCTCGGAGACCTTCACGCCGTGCGTGTCGATCGCGAGCACGTCCGCGAGCGCGAGCTCGACGCGCCGCCGCTTCGCCGCGAGCTGCGCCGGATAGGACAGGTGCTGCCACGTGCAGCCGCCGCAGCGCCCCCAGCCCGGGCACGCCGGCGCCACGCGGTCCTTGCTCGCCGCACCGATGCGCCGGACGATGTGGCCCCACGCGTCGGCCGTGTGCGGGCTGTGGTGATCGATCACCACCTCGGCGCGCTCGTCGGGCAGGAGGTCGGCGACGTGGACGAGCCGCCCGCTCGACGCGCCGACGCCGGCGCCGCCGTCGTCGAGCCGGCTCGCCTGGACCTCGCATCGCGTCGGCTTCGCTGCCAAAACGCGGCGCACCTTGTCACGCGCGCCGGGCCGGGGCAATAACTACCCGATGTCCACGTCCGGCCCCCTCGTCGTCGCTGCCCTCTCGGGCGGGGTCGACTCCGCGACCGCAGCGGCGCTGCTCGTCGAGCAGGGGCACCGCGTCGTCGGCATGACGATGCGGCTGTACGACGCGCGCGGGACCGCGGCGTCCTCCGGCGGGCGCTGCTGCGGTCCGCGCGACGTCGAGGACGCGCGCGCCGTCGCGGCGCACCTCGGCATCCCGCACTACGTGATCGATCTGTCGGCCGAGTTCGGCGAGACCGTGGTCGAGGACTTCGTCGAGGCGTACCTCGCCGGCGAGACCCCGAACCCGTGCGTGAAGTGCAACCAGCACATCAAGTTCACTCCGCTGTTCGAGCGCGCGCGCGCGATCGGCGCGGAGGTGCTGGTGACCGGTCACTACGCGCAGATCATCGACGAGGGCGGAGGCGATCACGCGCTCCGGCGCGGCGTCGACGCGGGCAAGGATCAGAGCTACTTCCTGTTCTCGATGCCCGCGGCGGAGCTGCCGCACGTGCGGTTCCCCCTCGGTGAAATGACGAAGGATGAGGTCCGCGCCGAGGCGCAGCGGCTCGGCCTGCCAAACGCGGTGAAGCCCGAGTCGCAGGAGATCTGCTTCGTGCCGGATGGCGACTACGCGGGGTTCGTCTCGGCCCAGGCGCTGCGGCGCGGGCGCGCCCTGCCACAGGCGGGGAACATCATCGACGCGGCAGGCGCGGTGCTCGGTCGGCACGAGGGCACGCACCGGTTCACCGTCGGACAGCACCGCGGGCTCGGGAACCTGACGACGAAGGACAAGCTGTACGTCACCGCCGTCGATCCCGCGCGCGCCGAGGTCACCGTCGGGCCGAAGGCCGCGGCGGAGCGGAGCGTCGTCGAGATCCGCGACCTGCGCTGGCTCGCGGCGCCGCGCGCCGAGCTCCGCGCAGCGGTCCAGGTCCGCCACCGTGGCGCGCCGATCGCGGCGGAGATCGAGATCAACGGTGACCGGGCCCGCGTGCGACTCGCCGAGCCGACGGTCGCGGCGCACGGCCAGGCCGCGGTGATCTACGACGGTGATCGCGTGCTCGCCGGCGGCTGGCTCGCCTGAGCTCGCGCCGGCTACGCGCGGCCGCCCAGGAGGTCGCGGACCTCGGGGATCGAGGCGAACGCGGCCTTCCACGCCGGATCGATCAGCGCGTCGAGCTTGCGCTTCGCGGACAGGCGCCCGCGCTGCTGCACGATCGCCGCGGCCTCGCGATCCCCGGCGGCGGCGAGCACCTCGCCGCACGCCGCGTAGACCTCCTCCTCGGAGCCCTCGAGGACCTTCTGGTGATCGAGCATCGCGAGCGCGCGCCGGGCGAGCTCGGCGGCCTCGGGGATGCGCTGGCCGAGCCGGCACAGCGCGAGCGCGTGCCGCGCCGTGCCCTGGATCGCGTAGCCGACGAGCGTCGCCTGCGCGGCGACGCTGGTGCCATCGATCGCGTCCTGGATGGCCGCCGCGTAGGCGCCGCGCCGCAGCTGCGCGCCCGCGCGAGCGACCAGCGCGTTCGCCTCGAGGTAGCGTGCGCCGAGCCGTCGGGCCTCGCCGAGGGCCTCGTCGAGCATGAGCATGCCCTGCGCGCCGGCGCGGCGGAGGTCGCAGATGCCGGCGTAGATCAGGCAGTCCGTGCGGCTCCACCGCGCCTGCGTGCGCGACAGGAGATCGAGGGCCTCGGCGAACGTCGCCGCGGCCTGGTCGTAGAGTCCGACCTCGAGCAGCACGATCCCGGAGACCGAGAGCGCGTCGCCCTCGCGGCCGCGGTCGCCGTAGCGCCGGCACAGCTCGAGCGACCGCTTCGCGTTGGTCATCGCGGTCGTGAAGTTGCCGAGGCACATCTCGATCACCGCGACGTGGTTCGTGACGATCCGCTCGAGCCACGGATCGCCGGTCTTGTCGATCAGGGCCATCACCGGCCGGTAGGCGTCGCGCGCCGACGGATAGTCCGCGCGCATCAGGTGGATGCGGCCCCGTCCGATCATCGCGGCCATCTCGTCGGTCAGCGATCCGATCCGGTGAAACAGCTCGCGCGCGTGGGTGACCACGACGAGCGCCTCGTCGTAGCGGCCGAGCCGCTCGAGGACCTCGCTGCGGATCCGCAGCGCCTCGCCGCGCAGCCGGTCGTCGCCGGCGGCCATCGCGTGATCCTCGGCGACCATCGTCGCGACGCTCGCGTTCGCGTAGTCGCCCCAGCGCAGCATGCGCAGCGCACGGCGGATCGCGACGTCGGCGAGGCGGGCCGCGTCGCCCTCGCACAGGCGCTGCAGCTCGTCGAGATCGCCGGCATCGGCGCTCAGGTCTCCCTGGAGGCGGTGCGCCTCCTCCCGTCCGGCGAGCGCCTCGCGCCGCCGCGCGCGCGAGGTCGGAGTCGGGGGCGTGACCCCGAGCTCGCGCTCGAGCACGAGCGCGCGCGTGAAGCAGTCGATCGCGGCCGTCGCATCGGATGCGGTCATCGCGAGGCGTCCCGCGCGCAGCCAGAACGCGGCCGCGCCCGCCGGCTCGCCGCCGCGCTCGAGCTGCTCGGCGATCACCGCGGGCGGCTCCTCGCGCCCGGCGAAGAACCGCGAGGCGAGCAGCCTGCCGACGCGGGCGTGGCTCTCGCGCTGGGCGCGCGCCGACAGGGCGTCGTACACGACCTCGCGCACGAGGCCGCGGGCGAAGTGGAGGTCGCCGCCGTCGAGCACGAGGAAGCCGGCCTGCACGAGCTCGTCGAGCTCCGCGGTCAGCGATTCCTCGCCGAGCAGCTCCTCGAGCAGGCGGATGCGGATCGCGCCGTCGAGCACCGCCGCGAACCGCAGCGCCGCCTTCGCCTTCGGGGACAGCTTCTCGATCCTCGCCGCGATCACGTCGCGCGCGCTGGCCGGGAGATCGCCACCGGCCTCGCGCACGGCCTGCGCGAGCTCCTCGACGAACAGCGGGTTGCCGCCGCCGCGCGCGAGCACCGCGGCGATGTTGAGCGGCGTGGCGGCCTCGCCGAGGCGATCTGCGACGAGCGCGCGCAACTCGCCACCCACCAGGTCGCCGATCTCGAGCACGACGTCGACCGAGGGGGGAGGGAGCCCCTCGGGCCGCGCGGTCAGCACGAGCAGCTCGGGCCCGGCGGCGGGCACCGCGAGCGTGTGGCGCATCACCTCGAGGCTGGCGCCATCGGCCAGGTGGACGTCCTCGATCACGGTGAGCTGCGGGCGCGCGCGGTCGGTCATCGCGCCACGGAACGCCGCGAGGCCCGCGGAGATCCGGGGACGGAGGTCCGCGACCTCGGGCGCGCCGACACCGAGGCCGTCGCGCAGCTCCATCGCGCGGTCGAGGTCGGTCGCGACCTCGCGCGCCCGCTCGAGGGGCGCGCCGGTCTTCGTCATCAGGTGCACGAGCTTCTGTGCGACCGCCTGGCGCGCCGCGCGGCCGCGCGCCGGCGGCAGTCCGAGCGCGGCCTGGTACAGGTCGATGACGAGCGCGAACGGGGACAGCTGCTGTGCCGGGCTCGCGCCGCACTCGATCACGCGGGTGGGCTGCCCCGGCTGCGTGCGGCGCGCGATCATCTCGGCGACGAGCCGGCTCTTGCCCGTCCCGGCGGCGCCGGAGATCAGCACGACGAGCCGGCGGTCCGCCGCGATCGCGCGCTGGTACCACGCCTCGAGCTCCGCCAGCTCCCGCGTGCGGCCGACGAACTTGCCGCGGCGCTCGAGCCGCTCGCGGTCGCGATCGGTCGCGTCGCGCGGGCCGATGACCTCGATCACCTTGCTCCGCCGCGCGATCCGTCGCGGCGCCGGCACCTCGCGCAGCGCGTAGAGCTCGCTCGTCAGGCGGCCGGCGCTGCCGACGAACAGCGGCCGCTCCGGTGTCGCCTCGCGCGCGAGCGCGAACGCCTCCTCCGAGGCCTCGGGCGGGATGCGCGCGGCGCCGTCGGTACCGGAGGTGATGGCAACACCGGTGCGCGCGCCGACCCGCAGCGCGATCACCTCCGAGGCATCGCGCACCATCGCCGCCGCGTCGAGCGCCCAGCCCATCGCGATGGCGACGTCGTCCTCGCCGGCGACCTCGAGGCCGAACGCGATCATCAGCAGGTCATCGTGCTGCGCGATCACGACACCGCCGCGCTGGTACGCGAGCTCGCCGAGGCTGCGCGCGACGGGGCGCAGCGCGTCGACCTCCGCGCCCTGCAGCTGGGCGGCGACCACCACGGCGCGGCGGCGCTCCGCGATCAGCCCCTCGGCCATCGCGCCGAGGTCATCGTCGATCGGCTCGTCCGCGGGGACGTCGAGCTGCGGCAGCGGCGCGTGCTCCGGCTCGACCTCGAGGCTGTCGTAGCTCGTGTCCTCGAGCCCGCTGACCGGCAGCCCGGCCTGCGTATCGTCGTCGTCGAACCGCAGCGCGGACGGAGACACGCCGGGCGCGAGCTGCAGCGCCTCGTACGAGGGCCGCGAGAACGGCTCGGTCGGCACGGTGGGCTCGCGGTTCTGGAAGCTGACGTCGGGCAGCGCGTCGGCGAGGCGGCCGACACCCGCGACCGTGCCCTCGTGGCCCCAGCGCGCCGCGGTCGCCGCCGTCGAGGTCGCCGTGACGCTCGCGGTGACCTCGCGGATCGGCGGCTGCGACTGCGCGGTGGTCGAGCGCTCCGGCTCGAACGCCGCGAAGCCGGGCGTGCCCTCGCCGAACGCGCCGGCGGGCACGGGGACGTTCGCGAGCAGCGCGGTCGCCGACGGGCGCGCGGGCGGCAGCGGGGTGATCGACGCGGTGGGCGTCGGCGTCACGCCGCCCTTCGGCACGCTCATCGAGGTGTTCTCGGACTGCCACGTCTCCGCCGACTTGCTCGGCCGCGCCTCGAGGTCGGCGAGCCAGGTCGAGAGGCTGCGCGCGCTCGCCGTCATCGCGGTGCGCGCGCACGCCTGCACGAGATCGTGGGCCGTCCCGCGGTCGGCGGGGTCGCGCGACAGCGCGGTGGCGATCGCATCGACGATCTCCTTCGGGACCTGATCGTTGTGTCGATCGATGCGCGGCGGCCGGGTGCTGCGGACGGCCTCGAGGATCGCCTTCAGGCTCGGGCCGCGGAACAGCGGGAGCCCGGTGAACAGCTCCCACGCGATGATGCCGAGCGCGAACACGTCGGCAGCGGCCGTCGGTGGCTCGCCGAGCGTCTGCTCGGGCGCCATGTAGCGCGGCTTGCCGCGGAGGCGCCGGCGCTCGAGCGCGGACGCGAACGTCGCGCGCGCGATCCCGAAGTCGAGGATCTTCACGTAGCCGTCGTTCGACAGCATGACGTTCGAGGGCGAGACGTCGCAGTGCACGATCCCCAGGGAGCCGCCGTACCCGTCGGTCTTCCGGTGCGCGTAATCGAGACCCGCGGCGACCTCCGAGATGATGTAGGCCGACACGGCGATCGGCGGCATCAGCTCCCGCGGCGCGGCCTGGCCCATCGCGCTGCGCAGATCCTTGCCCTCGATCAGCTCCATCGCGAGGAACAGCTCGCCGTCCGCCTTCCCGAAGTCGAACACCTGCACGATGTTCCGGTGCGTCAGCTCGACCGCGATCCGCGCCTCGTCGATGAAGCTGCGAATGAACCGGCCCTCGCGCGCGCTGTTCGGGAGGATGCGCTTCAGCGCCTGGATCTTCTCGAAGCCGGCGATGCCGACGGTCTTGACCTTGTAGACCTCGGCCATTCCGCCCTGCGCGAGCTTGGAAAGGACGTGGTACTTGCCGAAGCGCTCGCGCAGCGCGTCCACCCTTCCGAAGGTATCATGGGTCGTGCCCGACTACTCCGAGCTCGAGGCCGTGCTCGGCCACTCGTTTCGTGATCGCGCGCTCCTCGAGCAAGCCCTGCGCCACGCGAGCTGGTGCAACGAGCGCGCGCCCGCCGACAAGGGCAAGCTGCCCGACAACGAGCGCCTCGAGTTCCTCGGGGACGCCGTGCTCGGCCTGCTCGTCGGGCAGCGCCTGATGGAGCGCTTCCCGGACGGCCACCAGGGCAACCTCAGCATCACGCGCCAGCAGGTCGTGAGCGAGGAGGGGCTCTCCGAGGTCGCGCGCGCGAACCAGATCGGACAGTGGCTCATCCTCGGCAAGGGCGAGGAGAAGTCGGGCGGCCGCGACAAGACGAAGATCCTCGCCGATGCGTTCGAGGCGCTGATCGGCGCGGTGTACGTCGACGGCGGCTTCGCCGCCGCCAGCACGGTCGTCGATCGCCTGCTCACCGATCGCATCAACGAGGCCGAGCTCAAGAACTTCTACGACTTCAAGACGCGCCTCCAGGAGACCGCGCAGGCGCGCCTCCTGCCGTCGCCGACGTACCAGGTCGTGCGCGAGCTCGGTCCCGATCACGCCAAGCAGTTCGAGGTCGCCGCGCTGATCGACGGCCAGGAGTGGGGCCGTGCGGTGGGCCGCTCGAAGCAGCGCGCCGAGCAGATGGCGGCGGCCGAGGCGAACTTCCGGCTCGAGGGCAGCGACGCCGGCACGCGGCCGAAGAAGAAGAAGACCAAGGAGCCGGGATAGCGCGCCGCGGCGCCGAAGGCGGTACGCAGGTAGATCCGCAAGGCCCGGCGATGCCGGGCCGCGCAGCAGCGCCGAGACCACTCACCCGGCGCGGCGCTGCCGCGTCAGCGCGAGCACGTCCTCGCGCGACGGCATCGCCGACCACGGACCGAGCTCGCGGAGCGAGAGCGAGGCGGCGGCCGCGCCGAGCTCCATGCAGCGATGGAACGGCAGCTCGCTGAGGAGGGCGGCGGCGAACGCGCCGTGGAACACGCTGCCGGCGCCGTACGCGTCGAGGACGTCCTCGGTGGCGAACGCGGGCGTGCGCACGAGCGAGTGACCATGTCGGCCGATCGCGCCATCCGCGCCGAGCGTGATCACGACCGCGCGCGGCCCCAGGCCGATCAGCTCGTCGAGCGCGTCGGTGAGCTCGCCGCGCGGCGCGAGCTCGGAGGCCTCGCGCTCGGATGCGAGCAGGATGTCGCAGACGGCGATCAGATCGGCGGCGCCCTCGCGGAGCTCGCTGACGTCGAAGATCACGGGGACCTGCGCGCGCTTCGCGGCCTCGGCGGCCTGGAGCTGGTCGCGCGGCTCGCTGCCGTCGATCAGGAGCGCGCTGGCGCCGGCGAGCGCGGCCGCGACGTCGAGCTTGACCGGCTCGCCGCGGTCGCCGCGGTAGTGCGCGCGGAGCTTGCCGTCTCCCGCCACGGTGACGAGATCGCAGGCGCTCGTGCCGACCGCACGCAGGAGGTCGGTCTCGATGCCCGCGTCGCGCAGGGCCGATCGCGCGAGCTGGCCGAGCAGGTCGGCGCCGTGGGAGCCGCAGGCGCGGGCCCGACAGCCGAGGCGCAGCGCGGCGCGGAGCGCGACCGCGATGCCGGGAGCAGGGGAGGTGGCCAGGGCGGCCAGCTCCGCCGACCCGCCATCGACCCCGGGGAGATTCGGAGCCAGACCGGAGATCGCGACTCCGATCCGCCCAAGTCCCACGACGAGCGGCGCTTGCACCGAGCCATCATACCGAAATCGCGACGGACATCGAGGGCTGCGGGTGGTAGCTTGCCCGCCATCGTGTCCAGGCAACGGTCCTCCGGCGGCGACGGTCCTACGACCGATCCAGATGCGGACCGTGACCTCGTGAGCGATCTGGCCGACACTGCCCCTGCCGTCCCGAGCCCGATCCTGGCCGAGCCTCGCCCGCGCGTCGCGGCCGCGCTCGCGGACGACGCGCAGCTCGTCGCCGCGTGCCGCCGTGGCGAGGCGCGCGCGATGGAGATGCTCTATCACCAGTACAAGCGCCGCGTGTTCGGCATGGCGCACCGGATCGTCGGCGCGTCCGACGCGGAGGAGGTCGCCCAGGAGGTGTTCGTGCGCGTGTTCCGCGCGCTCGACAAGTTCCGCGGCGACTCCGCGCTGTCCACCTGGATCTACCGCCTGACCGTCAACGCGGCGCTGTCCCACCTCGCGAAGCGCGGCCGCCGCCAGGAGGTCTCCGACGAGACGCTCGGCGAGATGCCGGCACCGCCCGCCGTCGAGCGCGACAGCGGGCTCGCGGCACGGATCGAGGCGGCGCTCGGCCAGCTCCCGGCGGGTTACCGCGCGATCCTCGTGCTCCACGACGTCGAGGGGCTGTCGCACGAGGAGTGCGCCGCGATCCTCGAGTGCCGCGTCGGCACCTGCAAGTCGCAGCTCCACAAGGCGCGCGCCCGCATGCGCGAGCTGCTCACCCCGTCGATCGGAGCCCGCACGTGAGCTGCGAGCGGATCCAGGAGAAGCTCACCGCGTACCTCGACGGCGAGCTCGCGGGGCAGGACGGCAGCGTCGTCCGCGGCCACCTGCGCGAGTGCGCCACGTGCCGCCAGGCCGCCTCCGACGAGGCCGCGCTGCGCGACGGCCTGCGCTCGTTGCCTCCCGTCGATCCGCCGCCGAGCCTGTGGGCCGGCGTCCAGGCGCAGCTCGCCGCCGCCGAGGTCGCCGACGCGAAGCGGCCCGCGTGGCGCCGCGCGCTCGCGCGCTGGGCACCGAGCGCGCCGAGGTTCGCCGCCGGAGCGCTGGTCGCCGCCGCCGCGATCGCCGTCCTGTGGTGGCGCACGCAGCGCGCGCCCGACGACGCGCCGGGACCCGACCGGGCGATCGCGACGCCAGCTCCCGCGCCGGCGCCGGCCCCGGTCCCCGAACCGGGTCCACCGCCGCCGCGCGGCGACATCACGGCGGAGCTCGCCGCCGAGCCGGCGCGCCAGACCGAGGCCTACGGCGACGCCGCCGAGGAGCTGCTCGCGCTCGCGACCGAGGTTCGCGGGACATGGGCCGCCGAGCAGCAGACCGCGTTCGACGCGAGGCTGTCGGAGCTGCGCGGCCAGATCGATCGCGCGCCCGAGGGCCGTCCCCGGCAGAAGGCGTGGCGCGAGCTGATCCGCTACCTGCAGGGCGCGATCGTGCGCGACGAGATCGCGCTCGCCGGAGGCGTCCCGTGAAGGCGGCGGGGTGCCTCGTGCTCGCGCTCGCCCTGGTGAAGACGGCCTCCGCGCAGCCGAAGAACACCGGCCTCGTCGAGCGGGCGCGGCTCGAGGTCGCCCCCGGCGGCCGGCCGATCAAGCAGCTGACGATCGAGAACCCGCTCGGCGACGTCAAGATCGAGGGCTACGACGGCCAGTCGATCATGATCGAGACCACGAAGACCGCGCCCGACGAGGACGCGCTCGATCGCCTGCGCGTCTCGCTGATCCCGAACCCCGACGGCACCGTGCGCATCCTGACCACGGCCGACGGCGGCAAGGAAGTGAAGACGCTCGCGCGCGCCGCGGTGAAGATCGACCTCGTCGTGCGCGCGCCGCGCGACGCCCGGATCGACGCGGCGGTCAGCGCCGGCAAGCTCGAGGTGATCAACATGGATGCCGGCGGCGAGCTCGACACCGCCTCGGGTCCGATCAGCGTCCGCAACATCGCCGGCGAGCTGTCGACGCACTCGATCTCCGGGACCACGACGATCGCCCAGGCGTTCGGCTCGGTCGATGCGCAGACCATCGCCTCGGACGTCGAGCTCGACACGATCGGCGGCGAGCGGCTCGTCGCGTCGGTCAGCCGAGGCAAGATCGCCGGCCGGCGCGTGCGCGCGCGCGACGTCCAGCTGACCACGACCGAGGGCAAGATCACCCTCGAGGCCGAGGCGCCGCTCCGCGGCCGGATGGTGATCGCGAGCCTGCGCGGCGACGTCGACGTCAAGCTCCGGCGCCACGGCCCGGTCACCGTGCGCGTCCGCGCCGCCAGGCTCGACCTCGGCTCCTCGCTGGGGGCCGCCCGGCCGGGGCCCGACGGCTGGGTGGAAGGTCACCTCGGCGTCAAGCCGCAGGCGCAGGCCGCGATCGTCGAGCTGCGATCGCGCTACGGATTCGTCCAGTTCGCCGTGATCGAATAGCCGCCCGTCTCCCCCTGGGCTAGGCTGGGGGAATGGAAGACCCCGTGCCCCCGCGTGTACGCGAGTACGCCGAGCAGGTGGTCACCTACGTTCGCAAGGCACTCGGCGTCACGCTCGAGTACGACAGCGACACCCTCCCGGTCCTCGACCACTACCTGCGGACCGTCGACGAGGCGGCCGGAGGCGGCAGCCAGCCCGCCACCATCCAGCTCGTGGTCACGACGAGCGGCGCCTACTTCGGCGAGGTCGTCCGCCGGCGTCTGGGGGGCCGCTGGGAGCTCGGCGGCAAGGACGTCGAGTGGCGGATCGTGCTGCCGACCGGCCTCAACTTCGCACCGGCCGGCTTCGTCGCCGCGGCCATCGCGCAGGCCGACCTGGACGACCTGGACTCGGAGCTGGACGCCCCGCCGCGCATGCGCCCGTACGTCCAGCAGGCCCTCCAGCGCATGGGCGAGGTCTCCCTCGACGACTACTACTCGCTGTGCGGCCGGCTCGACACCCTCGAGCACGTCCACGAGGTCCTGGTCGCGGTCGCCGCCAAGATGATGGGGGACACGCCCGACGACGAGGACGAGCCGCCCGAGCCGGTGTCAGACGAGCCCAGCGGTCCCGTCAACTGATCCCTTGAGCCCGGCTCGTGGGGCGGGTTATGCCTCCAGGGATGGCCAGGGGGACCACTCGTGCACCGTCGCCCAATGCGTACAAGGGCGCGATCGGCAGGACCCAGACCACGATGGTTCACGTCACCGGCCCGCGCGGTGATCT
>JAEUJX010000110.1 GCA_016794545.1 Myxococcales bacterium | reverse complement strand
GCGATCCGCCGCCACCCCAGCGCGGCCACGGCCACGCCGACGATCGCGATCGGCACGCAGCTCGCGTAGCGCAGGTAGAGCGCCGCCGCGAACAGCGGCGCGGCCCCGATCACCCGCCAGCGCGGCCCGTCGTCCCGGCGGAGGATCTCGTCGGCGAGCACCAGCGTGCCCGCGAGCAGGAACGCGGTCGCGGGGAGGTCCGACAGCAGCTCGGCCGACAGCTGCATCACGCAGCGCAGGCCGGCGAGCACGCCGATCACCCACGCCGCCGTCATCGGTCCGTAGATCCGCCACGCGAGCGCGGCCGCCGTCAGGACGAAGGCGATGCCGAGCACGAACGTCGGGAAGCGCAGCGCGACCTCGCCGCCTCCGAGCTGGAGGCCGACCGCGGTGACGTAGCGCATGCCCGACGACAGGTAGAACCAGCGCGGCTCGGCACCCGCGAGCCAGTCGCGCGCGTCGAGCACGTACTGCGCCTCGTCGTGGCCGAGCGGCGAGCCGCCGAGCCACACGATCGCGGCGCTCGCGATCCACGCGACCAGCCCGGCCGCGGCGATCAGCCGGGGCAGCCGCGCCGTCGTCACCGCGGCATCTGGATCAAGCCGAGGAGGTTGTCGAACGGATCGCCGACCACCGCCACCTGGATCCCACCACCGACGTCGTGCGGCACCTCGACCGGCGATCCACCGAGGTCGCCGACGAGCCGCGTGAACACGGCGCCGATGTCGACGACGTGCCAGAACGCGACCGCGCCGCCCGGGCCGGG
Source organism: Myxococcales bacterium (assembly GCA_016794545.1). GTDB lineage: Bacteria > Myxococcota_A > Polyangia > Haliangiales > Haliangiaceae > JABFXX01. The sequence goes on along the minus strand of JAEUJX010000110.1, from coordinate 2,524 downwards.
CTGCAGCGACGACACGTCGGGATCGAGCCCGAGCTCCTGACCATCGAGGTCGAACCCGACGTAGTACGGCTCGTCGAAGTACGGCGGCTTGCCGACCGCGGACTGATAGAACGCCTTCGCCACGGCGAGGTCGCTGACCTTGTAGATCACCGACCGGATGCCCGTCAGCACCGGCAACAGCGCGGTGTGGCCCATCGAGAGCCCCATCGCCGCGGCGGGCTTCTTCGCCTTCGGTGCGGGCTGCTTCGCGGCGGGCTTCTTCGCCTTCGGTGCGGGCTGCTTCGCCTTCGGTGCGGGCTGCTTCGCGGCGGGCTTCTTCGCCTTCGGTGCCGGCCTCTTCGTGGTTGCCTTCGCCATGATCAGTCGTCGAACCGGAAGCTGTTCGGATCCTTGTCCATGATCCGCTCCATCGCCGCCTCTTCGAGCAGGTCGATCATTCGCTGACCGCCGTACTTCTTCATCAGCTTGTCGTCGTACTCGTCCGCGACGAGCGCGACGTCGCGGAGCGTCGCCGTCAGCTCCTCGGGATCGAGCGTGTGGCCGCCGAGGATCGTGTGGGTGAACAGCACCGTGTGCTCCTCGGGATCCCACGCGAACGCGCCGAACCGGAGGTGCGCGTTGAGCTCGAGCAGCTGCTTCGCGAGGCCGCCATCCACGTCGACGCCCTTCACGAGCTGCGACGTGCAGCGCACCATCGCCTTGTTGTCACCCCACGGGACGACGTTGATCATGACGTACGCGGAGCCCTGCTTGATCACGTAGAGCGAGTCGTCCACCTTCCGGTACGCGGGACTGGTCTGGAGGGTGTTCTCGATCAGGAGCGCGGTCGCTACCTCGGCGGGATTCATGTGAGCGTTGTTATCACGGATGGCAATGCCGGCGTGCCATACTGCCGGCCGTGAGGTCACTGCTCGTTGTCCTGGCGGTGGTGTGCTGCGCGCGCGTGGCCGCCGCCGAGAAGATCGAGGGCATCGTCGTCGAGGAGAACACCAAGACGACCTCGGAGACGGTGGAGTCGCTCGCGAGGATCGAGGTCGGCGATGACTGGTCCGCGGACATGGCGGAGGGGATCAAGCGGAACCTCGTCTCGAGCGGTCTGTTCAAGGACGTCGAGGTGTTCACCGCGCCGGGCAAGGACGGCGGCGTCAAGGTCCACATCCTCGCGAAGGACAAGCACAGCTGGGTGATCGCGCCGGCGATCTACAATCAGCCCACGAACAAGGGCGGCGGCATCGGCTTCGGCGAGAACAACCTGTTCGGCCAGAACCAGAAGCTCCTCCTCTACGGGCAGGTCGCGACCGGCGACTCGTTCTTCATCGGCGCGTGGCTGATCCCGTCGATCGGCGGCACGCGGTTCTCCGCGCAGTTCGACACGTTCCTCAAGACCTCGCGCTACATCGAGTATGCCGCGCCGACCAAGTGGATCCAGCAGGGCCCGGATCCGGTGCGCCAGTCGCGCATGCACTACCTGAACGGCGGCCTGAAGCTCGGCATGGGCCTGTTCAAGGGCGCGCGCATCGAGGGCCGCCTGCGCGGCGCGAAGGTCAGCTACGTCCGCAGCAAGACCACGTTCCAGGGACCGCCGGGCTCCGAGCCCGAGCTGCTCGAGATCCCCGAAGGTGAGCGCCCGCCGAACCCCGGCAAGGAAGGCTGGGATATCTCGAACGAGTGGACGTTCTCCATCGATCGCCGCGCGAACTGGTACGGCGTGCAGAGCGGCTACAAGTACGCCGCGGTCTACGAGTACTCGGTGCCGAAGCTCGGCTCGGACTTCCACTACTGGCTCGCGACGCTCAGCATCCACCGCGCGTGGCAGGTGCTCGAGCGTCACAACCTGGTGATCAAGCTCGGCGGCAACTACGGCCACAACCTGCCGTTCCAGCAGGAGTTCAGGACCGGCGGCACGTCGATGCGCGGCTACCTGAACGATCAGTTCCGCGGCGACTTCAAGGCGAGCGCGAACCTCGAGTACTCGGTGCCGATGTTCACGATCAAGGGCCTGTCGATCCGCGGCCTGCTGTTCTTCGACGCGGCGTACACGACGTTCCTGAAGACGTCGAACCCCGAGCGCAACTACCTCCCGAACTCCGAGGTGCGCGGGCTGGACGGGCTCAGGAGCTCGGTCGGCGCGGGCACGCGGTTCTACCTGAGGCAGATCGTGCTCCCACTCCTGGGACTCGATTTTGGGTATGGTCTCGAAGCCCGTGACTTCCAGATCTATCTGGCTATTGGCCTTACTGATTAGCGGTTGCGGAACGGCGGCTTCGCCGCGCACGCCTGCGCCCGCGCAGAAGGTCGATCTCGCGGTCGTCGGGGCCGACATCCACACGATGGATCCGGCCCGGCCCCGCGCGCAGGCCGTCGCGATCGCGGGCGGCACGATCGTCGCGGTCGGCACCGACGCGGAGATCCGCGCGCTCGGCGCGGCGCGGGTGATCGACGCGAAGGGCGCGACGGTGACGCCCGGCCTCATCGACGCGCACTGCCACCTCTACGGGCTCGGCGTCGATCGCGACAGCGTGAG
>JAEUJX010000327.1 GCA_016794545.1 Myxococcales bacterium | reverse complement strand
CAGCACGGCCGCGAACTCCTCGCCGCCGTAGCGGGCGAGCAGCTCCTCGCGGCGGACGCGGCCGAGCAGGCGCTTGCTCATCTCGCGCAGCACGTAGTCGCCGGTGAGGTGGCCGTGCTTGTCGTTGATCGCCTTGAAGTGGTCGATGTCGAACATCAGGAGCGACAGCGGGCGGCGGTAGCGCGCGCAGCGAGCGATCTCGCGCTCGAGGAACTCGAGGAAGTAGCGCTTGTTGTGGGCGCCGGTGAGGGCGTCCACGATCGTCATCTTGTAGATCTCCTCGTGGTAGCTGGCCTCGATGCCGCTGCCCGAGAGGAACTTGAAGATCGCCGCGCCGATCTTCACGAAGTCGGCGTCGCGCAGGACGCTCTTGGTGACCGGGACGTCGTTGACGTACGAGCCGTTGGTCGACTGGAGGTCCTCGACGGACCACGAGTCGCCGGTGCGGAACACGCGCGCGTGGCGGCGCGAGACGCTGTCGCGGTCGACCTGGATGTCACAGTCGGCGCCGCGGCCGAGCACGACCTCGCTGCGCGACAGCGGAAAGCGCTTTCCCATGTCCGGGCCCGGCGGATAGATCAGGACCAGACATGCCTCGCCGGCCTCCTTGGTCGGTTTGACGACCTGGACCTTCGTAATGCGAGTCTTCCACTCGGACATCGTGCGCAGGCTCGACGAGACGCGATCGCGTCGGTGGTCGATCAGACCGCAAGGGCTCCTACCTGTCAATGTGTGCGGCGGTGTGATAAGCCGGCCGCGTGCACGGGGCGCGCGCGTCGAGCGAGCCGTTCGATCTCGTCGGAGACGACGTGCTGGGCGTCGTGCTGGTGCACGGCTTCACGGGCACGCCCTACGAGGTTCGCTACCTCGGCGAGCGACTTCAGGCCGCGGGGTACACCGTGCGCGCACCCCGGCTCCCCGGCCACGGCACGTCGCTCGACGACCTCGACCGCACGACGTGGGCGGACTGGGCGGACGCGGTCGAGGGCGAGGTCGACACGCTTCGCGCTCGGTGCCAGCGCGTCGCGCTGGTCGGGCAATCGCTCGGCGGTCTGCTCGCGCTCTACGTCGCGAGCAAGCGGCGCGAGATCGAGAGCGTGGCCTCGCTCGCGGCACCGCTGTGGCTCGATGGCCTGTCGGGACGCGTCGCGCGGTGGACGCGCCCGGGCGGCGTGCTCGGCGGCGTGAAGCGGCTGCCCAAGCTCAGCGGCTCCGACGTGCGCGACAAGCGCGCGAAGGCGGAGAACCCCTGCTACGACGGCATCCCGACTCGCGCGCTCTCGCAGCTGATGGCGTTCATGCGCATCACCGACGACGCGCTGCCGCGGATCACACAGCCGGTGCTGGTGCTGCACGCGACGCAGGACCACACCGCGCCGGTCGCGTGCGCGCAGCGAATCGCGCAGCGTGCCCACGCGCGGCGCGTGCGCATCCTCCCGCGCAGCTATCATCTGATCGCCGTCGATGTCGAACGCGACATCGTCGCCGCCGAGGTCGTCAACTTCCTGCGAACGTCCGGAGACCAGACATGCGCCACGTGATCGCGATCGACCAGGGAACGACAGGCTCCACCGTGCTCGTGCTCGACGAGCAGCTCCAGGTGAAGGGGCGCGGCTACAAGGAGTTCCGCCAGATCTATCCCAAGCCCGGCTGGGTAGAGCACGACCCCGAGGACATCTGGGGCTCCGTCACCGCCGCGCTCGGCCAGGCGCTCGCGGGCATCGCACCGTCGTCGATCGCGGCGGTCGGCATCACGAACCAGCGCGAGACCGCGATCCTGTGGGACCGGAAGACCGGCGCGCCCGTGCACAACGCGATCGTCTGGCAGGACCGCCGCACCGCGGATCGCTGCGCCCAGCTGAAGGCGAGCGGCAAGGAGGAGCGCGTCAAGCAGCTCACCGGCCTCACGCTCGATCCGTACTTCTCGGGTACCAAGATCCACTGGATGCTGAACAACGTCGAGGGGCTCGCGACCCGCGCGCGCGCCGGCGAGATCGCGTTCGGCACCGTCGACAGCTACCTGGTGAGCCGCCTCACGGGCGGCGCGGTGCACGCGACCGACGTGACGAACGCGTCGCGCACGCTGCTCCTCGACCTCCACTCGCTCGCGTGGAGCGACGAGCTGCTCGAGATCATGGGCGTGCCCCGCGCGCTCCTGCCCGCGGTCCTCCCGTCGAGCGGCCCGATCGGCCAGACGCGTGGCGTGCCCGGCCTGCCCGACGGCATCCCGATCGCCGGCATCGCCGGCGACCAGCAGTCCGCGCTGTTCGGCCAGGCGTGCTTCGCGCCCGGCGACGCGAAGTGCACCTACGGCACCGGCGCGTTCATCCTGATGAACACCGGCGACAAGGCCGTCGCGTCGAAGTCCGGCCTGCTCACCACCGTCGCGTGGCAGCTCTCGACCGGCGAGCTGCGCTACGCGCTCGAGGGTTCCGCGTTCATCGCGGGCGCCGCCGTCCAGTGGCTGCGCGACGGCCTGCAGTTCTTCTCCTCCGCGAAGGAGATCGAAGGCCTCGCCGCGAGCGTGCCCGACTCCGCCGGTGTCATCGTGGTCCCCGCCTTCGCCGGCCTCGGCGCGCCACACTGGCGGCCCGAGGGCCGCGGCGCGATCATGGGTCTGACGCGCGGCACCACGCGCGCGCACATCGCCCGCGCGACGCTCGAGGGCATCGCCCTTCAAAACGTCGACATCCTCCGCGCGATGGAGCGCGACTCCGGCCGCCCGCTCACCGTGCTCAAGGTCGACGGCGGCGCGTCGGCCAACGACCTCCTCATGCAGTTCCAGTCCGACGTCCTCGGCGTCGAGATCTCGCGCCCCGAGCTCGTCGAGACCACGGCGCTCGGCGCCGCGTTCCTCGCGGGCCTCGGCACCGGCGTGTGGAAGGATCAGGCCGAGGTCACGACGACCTGGCGCGAGCAGAAGCGGTTCAAGCCGACCACGGACCGCGCCGCCGTCGCCGAGCACCTGAAGCGCTGGGACGCCGCCGTCGCGAAGGCCTGACGCTGTCCGGCCCGGACAGCCGTGTTGCGCAATTCGCGCAGAAATTAGGTCGGACCTAATTACCCGCGCGCGGGGTCCTCGACGCGGGCCTTGAGCAGCTGCAGTGACTTCGCGGCGTAGAGGCCGTCCTCGATGCGCTCGTCGTAGGAGTACTTGATCGTCATCGTATCGCCGTCGATCCGGCCGAGCGTGACGAACAGCGGACAGTTGCCGTGCTCGTAGAGGTGGTGGTACGCGGCGTCGAGGCCGATCGAGCCGAGGTTCGCGAGGAAGGCGGACGTGTAGAGCGGATCGGTGTCGACGAGCGAGCGCGGCGCGAGCCCCCACTTGTAGAGCCCTTTCAACGCGACGAGGAGGAAGGACAGGAGGAAGCCGGGGAGCTTGAGGAGGATGCCGAGCTCCTTGTCCATCGCGGTCTTCTCGGTCGTGCGCGCGCTGTCGACCTCGCCGCTGGTCGCGTCGACGACCTGCTCGAACGATTCGCCTTCGGCGAACCGGCGCTTGATCGTGCGCAGCGGCTGATCGTCGGTCTTCGCCTTCTTCGCCGCGAACGACAGGAACACGCCCTTGCGCTGGTACGTCTTCTTGCCGAGCGTGAAGCGATTGAGGCGCGGTCGCTCGTGAAGGACGCTCGCCATGGCGTGCATCACGAGGTGGAACACGGTGGCGTGCTTGCCGGGGTGCGCGGCATTCCACTCCGCGAGCCACGGCAACGTACGCGACAGGTCGAGCGTCTGCTCGAAGTACACGGCGGACTCGTTTCGTCCGCGCATCAGGAACGCCATCATCCGGCGGTATGGCGGGACGGTGACGCGGGTGCCGTCGTGCGGTCCGAACATGCGCGGACGGTAACGCGACGCGATACCTACACCCGCGAAGGAAGCATCTCCGGAGCGGTTCCTACGACGACCGGGATCGGCTTCTTCCCTCGCCTGGTCGAAAACACCTGCGAATGGTGGAGTACGCCTGTGGATTCTTCCGAGGCGCCAACGGTTTCAGGTACTTGAGTAGCGGCACGGAGGGTGCTCTAGGCGTGGGTCCACTTCGGAGGAACCTCATGGCTCTTCTCGCCGCTCGCACCCCCAAGAACGCCGCTGACTGGACCGACCGCGAGCTGTTGAAGTTTGTCCTCCGGAGTGAGGCGCGTGGCTGGGCCGAGCTCGTTCGGCGCTTCCGCCCGCTGATCTACCGCTGCATCACGAAGGTGACGTTGAAGTACGCGCCCTCGCTCGGTAGCGCGGACCTCGACGAGATCTACGCCGACGTGATGATGCAACTCGTGCGCGATGACATGCACAAGCTCCGCATCTACAACCCGGCGCGCGGCACCAAGCTCGGCTCGTGGATCGGCATGATCTCGGTCAACGCCGCATACGACTTCCTCCGCGGTGCCGGCCGCCGCCCGCTGCTCGACAAGGTCGACGGCGTGATCGACGTGCACGAGGAGTGCGACCGCACGCCGCTGGACCTGCTGATCGAGAAGGAGCGCTGGGGCCACCTGAACGGCCTGCTCTCCGACTTCACGGACAAGGACCGGATGTTCGTCGAGCTGTACTACCAGAAGGGCATGGAGGCCGACGAGATCGCGGCCGAGATGCAGATCAGCCTGAAGACGGTCTACTCGAAGAAGCACAAGATCCGCGCGCACCTCGTGCGCTGCCTCCAGAGCGTGACCGGCGACTCGCCGATCGCGGACCTCGCGGCCGCCGCGGCGGCCTGAGCCGATCCGGGAAAGCGCTGGCCCGCAGCGCCCGAGCACTCGGGAGACACGCGACAGCTCGGTCGACGCGGGCCGTGCGTCGCGGCCGCCGATCAACGCGATCGCGGGCTCGTTGCCGTGCAGCTCCGAGAGCAGCACGGTCGGAAGCGCGCAGGAGCTCGCACGCCTCCTCGCGGACCTCGACCCCGCAGCCCGCAAGGCCGTGGTCGCACAGACGCCGAGGGCGCACGGGAACGCTTTCGTCCAGGCGGCGTTTGCGTTGCTGGCCGAGCGACTCACCGGGCGGGACCGTGGGATCGAAGCACGCCGACGACAGCGATGACAGTGACGACTCGGGCGCGACTCCCAGGCGCCCGACGCTGATCTAGGAGTACGAGGCCGCGTCGATGGCGACGTCGACGACCACGTCTTTGCCCCTGACCCTCAGACCAGGAGCCCTAGCAAGTAGAGCTGGCAAAGCTGGCGCATCGCCGACTCGCGGGGCATGCCGCAGATGTCGAGCAGGTCCTCGAGGGACATCATCCCGTCGATGCGCGATAGCAGGAACGCGGACTCCGGCGCGATCGGCAGCGACGTGATGTCCTCGAGCGGGCGCGCCAGCGCGGGCTGACGGGAGAGATCGCCCAGGTACGCCGTGAACACCGGCGCGAGATCGAGCCGCGCACTCATCGGCGCGACGCGCTCCTCGTCGTCGAGCGTGAGGGCTGCTTCCGCCGCGACGACCGCGCCGCCGAGATCGCCGGCGACGTGCGCGGTGCGCGCCTGCGCGGCGAGCGCCTCGAACCGCGCGAGCCCTCCGAGCGTGGGGTCGATCTCGTCGGCGAGCGCCGGACGCGGATCGGCGGTCGGCTCGGCCGGCTTGCGCAGCTCGGGGAACGGCGTGATGCCCTGGAGCGTGCCGCCCTCGGACCCGAACGCCGCGAGTGCGGCGGCAGCAGCAGCATCCGACATGCGTTCGCCCCGTCCTGCCGGGGCCGGATCGAGCTCGGTCTCCGCCCGCGGTGCGCGTGCCTCCGCGCGCATCATGACGGTCTCGTACGCGGCGGGATCGGTCTGCGCGCGCCGCACGATCGGGAACGGTCCAGTGTCGGTCAGGTGCTGCGCGAGCGTGGTCCCGCGCCGCATCGCGCGCTCCCACGCGGCGAGCTCGTCGGGGAACAGCGCGCGCATGTACTTGCCGAGCAAGAGCGGCGAGGGAGAGATCGCGAGGCGCTCCAGATCGGCGTCGAGATCCGAGATCAACTCGCCCGCGTGCTGGTAACGATGCTCGGGCTGGTTCGCGAGCAGCTTCAGCACGATCCGCTCGAGCTCGCCCGGATAGCCCGGCACGACGAGCGACGGCGGCTTCGGCGCGTGGTTGACGATCCGCTCCATGATCGCGAACTCGGTCGGGCCCCGAAACGGACGGCACCCGACGGTGAGCTCGTAGAGCATGATCCCGAGCGCGAACAGATCGCTCCGATGATCGAGCCGCTGGCCCTGCAGCTGCTCGGGCGACATGTACGGGATCTTGCCCTTCAGCGTGCCGGTCTTCGTGTCACTCGCGCGCGTCGTCGCACGAGCGATGCCGAAGTCACACAGCTTGACGGCGCCGTCGTACGAGACCAGCACGTTTCCCGGCGAGACATCGCGATGCACGATGCCGAGCGGACCATCGGGCCCGCTCCGGGTGTGCGCGTAGTCGAGCGCCGAGGCGACGCCGTGGATGATCGCGAGGCTGACGTCGAGCGGGATGGGTGCCTTGGCCTCGGCGCACTTCAGGCGGATCGCGCGCGCGTCCTGACCGTGGATGTATTCCATCGCGTAGAAGTACGTGTCACCGTCGGTGCCGAGGTCGAACACCTCGGCGATGTTGGTGTGGTGCAGCGTCGCCGACAGCCGCGCCTCGTCGAGGAACATCGCGACGAGCTTCTTGTCCGCCGCGACGCTCGGCAGGATCCGCTTCAGCACGCACAGCTTCTCGAAACCCGCGGCGCCGTGCATGCGGCCGAGATAGATCTCGGCCATCCCGCCGGTGGCCAGCTTCGTCAAAACCTCGTAACGGCCGAGACGATCGCCGACAGCGTCCTGCGGAAACACGGTCGCGCCAGGATATCAGCGAAGTCACGGTCCGGGCCGGACGACGATGCGCGCGTTGCTCCATGGCGTGCGATGGACCACGGCCAGCAGCCCACCGTCTGGCAGGGTGGCGAGCGCCGAGATCGCGAGTGCGACCTGCACCCCGCCCAGCGTCACCGTGTCGACGTGGGTCCAGGCGACCAGATCCGTGGTCGCGAGGATCTCCCCGGCATCCGTGCCGACGAGGAGGCGACCCGCCCCGCGATCCGGGTAGAGCCCTCCGATGTGGCCTGCGTTCGTGCCACCGACCTCGACCCACGCCGCGCCGCTGGCGAGCGACGTGTCGAGCGAGAACAGGCGCGCCGCGCCGACGTGGCACAGCAGCCAGCGCTCGAACGCCTGGTAACCGCCCTCGCACGGCATCCCGGCGGGTTGCGCCGGGGCGATCCCATCGGAGTACGCTCCCGTCGGCGAGACACGAGCAACCGTCTCGACGCCGCTGTTCATCACGCGCCCGTAGACGCCCGGGCTCGGACCGTCGACCGCGAGCTCCCACCTGCCGCTCCGTCCGAACTGCGCGGGCACCGCGACGGTGAACGATGCGCCCCCGTCGGTGCTGACGTGCGTCGAGTGCCACTGCGGGTCCTGCACCTGCACCGCGATCACCGAGCCGCGCGCCGCCGCGTTGTTGATCGCGTTCGCGAACGTCGCCGTCACGGCCGTCGAGATCGGATACACGACATCGGTGCCGAGTGTGCCCCACGACGTGCGCCGCGCGACCGGTGGCCACGTCCAGATCTCCTCGCCGTCGAACGTGGCCGTCGAGAGGCCCGGCATACGTGGATAGCTCGGGTGCATCGCGAACGACCCGAAGCCCCAGTCGCCCGTGGGTGCCGTGTCACGCACGTACCAGGCGGCGCGGAGCGGCTGCCACAGCACCAGCTTGCCACCCGTCCACGCGAGGCGCTCCCCGGTGGCGGGCGCGGTCTCGCCGATCGGCTGCCACGGGCCACCTGGGGCGACGCCGGGCTGGACGAGGAGCGGGCGGAACACGTCGACGGTCGGTGTCGAGAACGAGAACCAGCGGTAACGATCGACGGGCGGAGTCGCGAGCTCCATCGCGTCGAGGTGATCGGGCCCCGCCCCCTCGGTCAGCACGACCAGGGGTTCGGCCGGGAAGATCTGATCGAGGCCGCGAAGCGCTGCCTGGTACACGCCTGCTCCCGGGAACGCGACGCGCGTGATGCCCTGCCGCACGGTCACCAGATCGAACGGCACCTTCGGCGCGCCCTGCCACGGCTCGCTGCGCCCGAGCCACAGGTGGCGCTGGCTCGATCGCCCGCCGCCGACCTCGACGGACACCGGCCCGATGTCGGGTGCGTCGGCGGGCTGCGCGAACGCGATCGCGGTGTCGGTCCACGACGAGATCGCCGGCGCCCCGATCACGTGCTCGCCGATGCGCAGCGTGCCGCTCGTGCCGAAGCCATAGCCGAGCACGCGCACCTCGGTGCCAGGAAGCGCCGCGCGGTGCGACAGCGCCGTCACGATCGGCCCGGAGGTGACGCGCGGGGACAGGTGGATCGCGACCTGCGCGATCGGCCGCTTCTCGCGCGCGAACGCGGTGCAGCGAAGATCGCTGCCGTCGACCGCGGTCTGGCACAGCCCGTCCTCGAACTGCGGGCCTCCGCCGATCAGACTGGCGCCGTCGTGCGTCACGAGGCCGCCGGGCGCCGGCGCGCTCCGGGCCTTCCCGCCGACGTACGCGAGCGCCGAGCCGTAGCCCTCGGAGTTGCCACACACGAAGTCATGCTCGTCGAGGAACCGGAGGTACGAGCTGCCGCGCAGGCGCTCCCCTGGACCCGGGAACAGGGGCGGGGTGAGGTCGACCCCGTTGGTCTCGGCTCCACACCCGTTCGCCACCGCGCGGGCGGCGAGCTCGCCCTCGTCGCGAGAGACCTCGGCGAGCGGCTCGAGCGTCCCGCTCCCGCCGAGCTCGACGGCGAACAGCTGCAGCGCGAGGTGGTCGTAGTACGGGACCAAGAGATCGCCGAGCTCGATCCGATACGGGCGTCGCTGGACGATCGCGCGGCGCGCGTCCGGCGTGACCGCGACGACCGCATAGTCGTACCCGTCGATGTCGGGTGGCGCGGCCGCGTCCTCGAGCGCGGCGAGCGGCGTGGTCTCTGTCGCGCCAGCCACACCGTCGACGAGCGCGCCCGGACGGATCCGGGTGATCGGCATCACCGTCTGCGGCGAGGGCACGATGTCGTAGCAGGTCATCTCGCCGAAGTCGCCGCAGGCACGAGCCGTGATCACCAGGCCCGACCTGCCGCCGCGGCCGAACAGCAACCGGCCTCGACCATCGGAGCCGAGATAGTGGGTCGCCTCGCCGGTGCCCGGATCGAGAGGGAGATCCCAGCCGAGCGTCGCGTTCGTGTAGTGCTGGGGGATGCTCCGCGTCTCGACGTGCGCGAGTGCGAGCTTGCGGACCTCGCTGGGCCCACCGGCCGCGATCACCCACTGGCCGTCGCTGGAGAACGACCGCGCCGATCCTCCGAGGATGAGTGGCATCGGATCGGCTGCGTCGTCGTACAACACGCCAGCGGCGCGATGGCGCCCGTCTGGCGCCGGCACACCCCCGTCCGGCGACACCTCTTGACCGGTCCGCGCATCGAACCAGCCCGCGCCGCCGAGGCGATCACCTCAGCGACTCCAGAGACAGTTATTACTCCCGTATCAAGTCTCTTGTGCAACTTACCGGTTATTCAGTCAGCTCAACAGGATCCAGTATAC
>JAEUJX010000326.1 GCA_016794545.1 Myxococcales bacterium | reverse complement strand
GTGTGGGGCGGCAAGACCGTCGGGAGCGAGCAGTTCGCTCCCGCGCCGGCGCCCCGCGGCAACCGGACCGCGATCGTGATCGCCGTGCTGTTCCTGCTGTTCACCGTCGGCGCGGCGGCCGGCATCTATCTCTGGGACTGACGTCTCAGAGGAAGGGCAGGAGCGCGACGAGCGTGATGCCGAAGATCAGCGCGGTGTGGAGCCGGCGACAGGTCCGCTGCGTACGGCGCCAGCCGGTGACGAGCACGAGCGCGGCGGCGGCGCGGCGGGTGGCGAGGAGCCCCGGCACGAGCATCGCGAGCGCGACGAGGCTCGCGAGCGGTGCGATCGCGAGCTGCGGCATGACGAACGCGCGCGGTGCGACGGTCGGCAACAGGAGGAGCTCCGCGACCACGACCAGCGCGATCGCCCAGCGCTGCCCGGCGAGCATCGCGGTCGCGCTGACCGCGAGGACGGAGGCGACCTCGGGGCCGTTCCAGCTGTTCTGCGCGAACGGGAGCGCGAGCATGGCTGCGGTGAGCGCCGACAGTCCGATCCAGATGTCGCCCTGGCGCAGCCTCAGCCTGGCTCGTGCGTGGCGCCGGACAGCGACATCGTCCATGCCCTAATTGTAATGACTCGGCGACAGTTGTCGAGTGACTGTAATCACTCGGTGACAATTGAGCCGGTCTAACTAGGCTCGATTCCTAGGGATCCCCGTGTCATGCTGCCCTCATGTCACCGGCGGTGGTCCTCCTGATCAAGCTGGCCGTCCGCCTCGTGGTGTTCGGCGCGGTGTTCTTCGTGGCCGCGAAGAAGCACCCCAAGATCCTCATCCACAACAAGTGGGCGACCCCGCTGATCGCGCTGGTGTTCGCGCTGCTCAACACGGCGGTCTACTGGGCGCTGACGCCGATCCTGAACCTCGCGACGCTTGGCGCGATCGGCTTCGCGATGCCGCTCGTCGCGAACGTGATCTTCCTGCTGGCGACCGAGAAGCTGTTCAAGGCGATCGCGGAGAAGCGGAAGGCGCGCCAGCCCGTGGCGGACGCCAAGGCCAAGGGCAAGGACGCCGCGGCCGGCGAGATCAAGCCATGGTTCGAGATCCAGGGCTTCTTCGCGACGCTGTGGATGGCGATCTTCCTCACCGTCGCCCACGGGGCGCTGTGGCTCGGACTCGATTACCTGCCGAGCTGGTGAGCTCGGTCGCCTCGGGTCACTCGGCGGCTTCGCGCAGCTTGCGGAGCATGTCGCGCGCCGCATCGCAGTGATTCGCCGCTTCGCGGAGTGACTGGCGGATCAGCTCGAAGCTCGCGCGCGGGATCGCGTTCGAGTACTGGTCGAACTCGCCCTCGGCGGCCATCACCTCGATGCGCAGCGACGACAGCATGTCGTTGAGCGAGGCGGACGCCTCGGCGGTGGCGGCGGCGATCTCGAGCGCGCGGCGCACCTTCACGCTGCCGCCCTCGGTCTGCTGCATCTGCTCGAGCGCGGCGAGCTTGGCCTGGAGCGAGTCGCGCTCGACCTCCGTCGCCGACAGCGAGTTCTCCAGGTCCTCCATCTTCGCGGCGGTGTCCTGGTTGAACTTGTTCGTGCGGTAGACGCGGAGCTCGGTCTGCAGCTGCTCGAGCCGCCGGCGGAGCACGCGGATCTCGACATCGGACTCGTTCGGTTGCTGCACCACCGGCGCCGGTGGCGTCGGGGCGGGGCCCGGCGCGACGGCGCCGACCTGCGCCGGGTTGATCGCGGAGACGTGGCCCGTCGGACCCGCGGCGGCGATCGCGCCCATGCCAGGGTGCTGCATCATCGGCGTCTGCGGATTCGCCGCAGGCACGGCGGCACCCGCGTTCGCGGCAGCGCCCGCATCCACGAAGCGGAGCCAGAGCGATCCGCAGCGGACCGCGTCACCGTGCTTGAACAGGTGACTCTGGACGCGCTGCTCCTGGAAGTAGACGCCGTTCGCCGAGGACAGATCCTCGAGGACGTAGCCGCCACCTCCCCAGAAGATGCGTGCGTGGTGGCGCGACACCATCGCATCGTCGGTGCGGATCGCGCAGTCCATGGCGCGGCCGACCTTGATCTCGGTGTTCGCGAGGTCGAGAGATCCTTCGATGCCTTGAGCATCGCGCCAGAGCAGCCTTGGCACCGCCGAAAAAGGTAAGCCAAGCCGGGAAGATCCACAAGTTTGCTACTGGCGATCACCCCCGCGTGGTAAGTGAGCGCCATGTGCGGTGTCTTCGGCATACACGGGCATGACGAAGCGTCGAACATCGGGTACCTCGGCATGCACGCCCTGCAGCACCGGGGGCAGGAGTCGGCGGGCCTGGTCGCCGTCGACGAGGGCAAGCTTCGCCGGCACGTCGCCATGGGCCTGGTCTCCGACGCGTTCGACCGCGACGTGCTGGCCCGGCTCCCGGGGCGCACCGCGATCGGCCATGTCCGGTACTCCACGGCGGGCAGCTCGGAGCTGAGGAACGCCCAGCCGTTCCTGTTCGAGTACGCCGGGGGAGCGATCTCCATCGCCCACAACGGCAACCTCGTGAACGCCCAGGAGCTCCGGGCGGAGCTGGAGGCGCAGGGCTCGATCTTCCAGACCTCGAGCGACACCGAGGTGATCGTCCACCTGATGGCGAAGGCCAAGGAGCCCGACGTCCTCGGGCGCCTCCAGGCGGCGCTCCGGCGCGTCCGCGGCGCGTACTCGCTGATCCTGCTCACGAACGACGAGAAGATGATCGGCGTCCGCGATCCGAACGGCTTCCGCCCGCTCGTGATCGGCCGCCTGAAGGACGCGTACGTCCTGTCGAGCGAGACCAGCTCCTTCGACCTGGTCGAGGCCGAGTTCATCCGCGAGATGGACCCGGGCGAGATCGTCGTGATCGAGAAGGGGGGGATGACCTCCCACCGGCTCCCGCCGGAGTCGGTGACCAAGCCCACGTGCTGCGTGTTCGAGCACGTCTACTTCGCGCGCCCCGACAGCCTCGTGAACGGCAAGAGCGTGTACCGCGCCCGCGAGAAGATGGGGATGCGGCTGGCGCAGGAGCACCCCGTCGAGGCCGACGTCGTGATCGCGGTGCCCGACTCCGGCGTCCCTGCGGCCATCGGCTACTCGCGCGAGAGCGGCATCCCGTTCGAGATGGGCCTCATCCGCAGCCACTACGTCGGCCGCACGTTCATCGAGCCGCAGGACTCGATCCGCCACTTCGGCGTGCGCCTGAAGCTGTCCCCCGTGCGCTCGATCGTCGACGGCAAGCGGATCGTGGTCGTCGACGACTCGCTCGTGCGCGGCACCACGTCGCGCAAGATCGTCAAGATGCTGCGCAACGCGGGCGCGCGCGAGGTCCACATGCGGATCAGCGCGCCGCCAACCACGCACCCGTGCTTCTACGGCATCGACACGCCGACGCGCAGCGAGCTGGTCGCCGCGTCGCACTCCATCGAGGAGATCGGGCGGTACGTCACGAGCGACTCGCTCGCGTACCTCTCGCACGCAGGCATGATGACCGCGGTCGGCGCGGCCACCGGCGGAGAGGGCTACTGCTCGGCGTGCTTCACCGGCGAGTACCCGGTGGCGCTCGGCGAGGGCAGCCTCGTCCAGCTGCGCACCTCCCGGGTCGCTCGCTAACGAGGCGCCGCTCGCGGCGCTGCCGTGCTAAGACCTTCGCCGCGATGGCGATCGAGGCAGTTGATGTTCGTGCGGTGAAGACCGCCCTGAAGGAGCTGGGGACGAAGATCTCCGAGCTCCGGGGGTTACTTTGACGTCGACGCGAAGCGTCTGAAGGTCGAGGAGCTCGATTCGATCGCGGCGCGCCCGCAGTTCTGGGACGATCAGAAGAAGGCGCAGGCCGTCCTCAAGGACAAGAAGGGCCTCGAGCAGGTGGTCGGCAGCTACGACGCGCAGGTCCGCGCGCTGTCGGACGCCGAGGTGCTGCTCGAGCTGGCCGAGGAGGCCGGCGACGAGGAGAGCGCGAAGGAGGCCGCTGCGGCCGTCGCGGTGATCCAGAAGCAGCTCGACGACCTCGAGTTCAAGCGGATGCTGTCGGGCGAGCTCGATGCCGGCGGTGCGATCGTCCAGATCACCGCGGGCGCCGGCGGCGTCGACGCCTCCGACTGGGCGCAGATGCTGATGCGCATGATCATCCGGTACTGCGAGCGCAAGGGCTGGAAGGTCGACGTCGTCGAGGAGACGATGGCCGAGGAGGCCGGCATCAAGAGCGCGACGTTCACCGTCGCCGGCGACTACGCCTACGGCCTGCTCAAGGCCGAGAACGGCGTGCACCGCCTCGTGCGGGTCTCGCCGTTCGACGGCGCGGGCCGCCGCCAGACCTCGTTCGCGGCGATCACGGTGACCGCCGACATCGACGACGACATCGAGGTCGACATCAAGGACGTCGACCTCCGGATCGACACGTACCGCGCGGGCGGCGCCGGCGGCCAGCACGTCAACAAGACCGACTCGGCGGTGCGCATCACGCACCTCCCGACCGGCATCGTCGTGCAGTGCCAGAACGAGCGCAGCCAGCACGCGAACAAGGACAAGGCGTTCAAGCTGCTGCGCGCGAAGATGTACGACTACGAGCTCGCGAAGCGCGAGGCGAAGGCCGCGGTCGAGCTCGCGGCGCGGCTCAAGATCGAGTGGGGCTCGCAGATCCGCAGCTACGTGCTGTTCCCGTACCAGCAGGTCAACGACCACCGCACCGAGCTGAAGACGAGCGACGTCGACGGGGTGCTCGACGGCGATCTCGACGAGTTGATCCGGACGCACCTGCTCCAGGCCGCGAACGCGAAGCACTGAGCTAGCGCGTCGCGCGCCGGATCGACGCGACGAGGTCGTCCGTCGAGGCCGTGGCGCCGACGAACTGCTCGCCGCCGACGAACACCGTCGGGAGCGATTTCACGCCGGCGGCGCGCGCCTCGATCGACTCGGACGCGACCTTGCCGACCGCGAGCGGCAGGTCGCGCCGGTACTGCTCGCGATCGCAGCCCGCCTTCACCGCGAGCTCCTCGCAGCCCTCGGCGGTCATCGACTCCTCGGGCGCCGAGAACAGGAGCTCGGCGAGCGCGTCGGCCTTGTCCTGCCCCTGCATCTGCGCGCAGCAGTAGGCGAGGGCGGCTGGCATCGCGTGGGCGTGGCGAGGCAGCGGGAGCATGTGGCGCACGACGCGCGCCTTCACGCCGGCCTTCGCGATCGCGTCGTGCACCTGCTTCTGCATCATCCGGCAGTACGGGCACTCGAAGTCGAGCACCTCGAGGATCGTGACGACGCCGTGCTGCTGCGCGCGCTGCACGAACGCCGGCGTGCCGTCGGGCAGCGGGGGAGGCGGCGGCACGTGCGACCACAGCGCGAGCAGCGCGACGACGGCCGCCGCGGCGGGCGCGATCGCGGCGGGCTTCCACCACGCGAACGAGAGCGTGCGGGCACCGGCGAGCACGCAGATCGCGTAGAGGATGGCCGCGGGGTCCGCGATCATGCAGAGCTTGCAGAACGCGCCGATCGAGAACGCCTGGAGGCCGATCAGGAGCAGCGCCCACGCGCCGCCGCCGAGCGCGAGCACCCTGCGCAGCCGCGGCCGCTCGACGAACGCGAGCACGAGCGCCGCCGTGAAGAACGCGATGCCG